>DAOTTO010000243.1:0-6475 GCA_034437895.1 Anaerolineae bacterium
AGAATCTCGTCTACACCGATGCCGCGCAGCACTTTAAGCAAATGGGTTATTTCTGATTGTGATGCCACCAAATACGTTGGGCGTTCATAATCTACAAACCAGCCCACCCAAGTGCTGAACTGCTGATTCGCAGCGGGGATATTCAGGGTACCGCGTACATGCCCCGCCGCGAATTTATCCGCAGGCCGGGTATCAATTACCAGCGCATCCATTTCTTTGACGGCAGCAAGTAGGGTTTCTTCCCCAAGTCGCGCCGGATCATGCAGGGTATGAAGCAAATCCGCCCCCACACGATTCACCCGTTTCATTTGCGCGAAGTAACGGGGCGGTTCGGGCTGCCCATCGAGCAGCCATGTGACGAAAGCCTCTGGATTAGGCTGTTGAAAGGCAGGATTAAAGCGCTTTTCATAACCAATCGTAGTTGAGGGAACTGCGCCGAGTGCCTTACCACAAGCGCTCCCCGCGCCATGACCAGGCCATACTTGTAAATAATCTGGCATCGCTTTGAGGCGCTGCACATTTTCGTATTGTTGACGTGCGCCCCCTTCCGATGTGCCGACGGCGTTTCCAGTTGCATCCAGTAAATCAGGCCGCCCAACATCCCCGACGAAAAGACAGTCGCCCGTAAAAAGCCCAATGGGACTGTCCGCGCCGGTATCCGTGACCTGAAAGCTGATGTGTTCTGGCGTATGACCCGGCGTATACAGCACATCAAGCCGCACATCCCCAATATGGAGCGTATCCCCTTCCCGTACATAAACGACAGACACGCCCGTCTCCGCAACTTGAGCAAAATCATAAGCGAGCGCGCCCTCGCCCATTGCGCTCAGATAGAGGGTCGCACCTGTCACCGCCGCCAGTTCGCGCCCGCCACTGACGAAATCGGCATGGATATGGGTTTCGGCTGCGCCGATAATTTTTAATCCGGTTTCCTTCTCAAGCTGCAAGTATGGCGTAATATCACGGGCGGGATCAATGACCATCGCCACGCCGCCGCCGGGACAGCCAATAAAATACGAGGCTTGCGCCAATCGATCATCATAGACATATTTCAACAGCATCGAAAATTCTCCGCTTTTAGCATTTCATAACTTTCATAACCCCTAATAAAGATCATAGCGCCAGAATCGATTGCTGAGAATAAGTCTTTGGGATGACTTTTGGTCTGCTTAAGCGCACAGCACTAATCGTGCTAAAATGCAGAGTAGGACAGATTTTCGTAGGATGTTGAGAATCATGATTAGTCAAGAAACCATCGTCGAGTTTTTACAGGTTGGCGGACAATATTTCCTTCCGGCGGCGGCCTTGTTACGAGCGATTTATGCTGGATTACGAGGGCGCTTCCCCGAAGGGTTTTCGCAAATTGCGGTTGCCAGCCTGTTTGCTGGCTTAATCGCCGTTGTTGATGGCGAAGCGGTAGATATTCGCACCATCGGGCTGGAAATTTTGGGCAACACAGCGTTTATGGCAGGGCTGCTCAGTTTTATCTTCCTCTATCTGCTGCGCCAGCCGAATCGCGGTCAAGTCGTGGACGGCATCGTCGGCGGGGTGATTGGCTTGATCGCGTGGGCGATTTGGGTCTATCTCCTGAATAATAACTGGCCTTGGTGGACTGCGCCGTTTGTCATCGCGGGTGGAGCGGCAGTTTTTATCGCGCTGCGTTTTTCACTGCGGCAGATTGCGCGACTCGTTCAGATTGCGACCTATTTGATCGTGATAGGAATTGTGCTGGTTATTGCAGCAGGTGGTGTACTTTTGTTCCAAGCCGTTACGTGAGCGCTGTGTTATAATTCCATCATGACGATTGAACTAGAAACACATCATACATGGCCTATTTATGGGCATGATTGGGCGGTGCAGCATCTCCGGCGGGGACTAGCGAATCACCGGATTCGCCACGCCTATTTGATTGCCGGAACGCAATCCATCGGCAAAAACACGCTGGCGCATGTTTTTGCGATGGCGCTCAACTGCCTAAGTGAGGATGTAAATCTGCGTCCTTGCGGCGTATGCCGTTCTTGTAAGCTCATCCAAAGCGGCAATCATCCCGATATGTTGTACTCCGAACTTGACCCGACGACGGGCGCACTGAAAATTGATTCTGTCCGGGCGGTGATGAGTCGTATTGCGATGAAACCGTATGAAGGGCGCTATCGCATCGCCATTTTTGACGATTTCGATCATGCCCGCCCACAAGCGCAGGATGCGTTGTTAAAGACGCTGGAAGAACCGCCATCAAACGCCGTGTTAATCTTGCTCGCGTCGTCGTTGGACTCTATTTTGCCGACCATTACCAGCCGTTCCCAAGTGATTCCACTGCGTCCGGTTGCCGTCAATGACTGCCGTGATGTCCTCATTACGCGCTACGGCGCAGATGAATCCAAAGCGACACTTTTAGCCCGACTCAGCAGCGGACGTATGGGTTGGGCAATCGAGGCGGCACAGCAGCCCGAAATCCTGAATCAGCGCGATCAAGCGCTCGATCTGCTAGAAAACTGCATCAAAACCAATCGAGCGGCGCGGTTTAAATTAGCGGAAGACTTGGCGAAAGATAAGCGTTCTTTGGGGACGCTGCTGGAATTATGGCTGACTTACTGGCGCGATGTGCTGCTGATGGTGGAAGACACACCGATTAAGCCGTGCAACAGTGACCGTGAAGTGGCGATGCAGCAGATGGTCTATGGCTTGACCGTCGAGGATACCCTTAAAGCGGTTCGTGCCACACAAACTATGCTTGGTTATCTCTCGCTCAATGTGAATACGCGCTTGGCACTGGAAGTGATGTTTTTAGATTATCCCGGCCTCGCCAAATAAAGACGGAGGATGTGATTAGTTCATATCCTCCGTTTTCATGGCTCAAACTGCTGCTTTTACTGCCTGAATGCGAATGTTGCGATGAGCGCATCCAGTGTCGCAAGTGAAGGCGTAAAATCTTCAGGTGCGGCGGCATTTAATGTTGCGATACTTTCCCCCACATAATCCACGAAGCCTGCTTGGAAGGACTCCATGTTAAAGTCCGCGCCGATTTCCGTTGGAAAGTAAGTCGTCGTCACCGGAAAAAGTACCGAAATGTAATGCACCCCATCTTTGCTCACCCCTTGAAAGGTGTAGAAGAAGCTGTTTGCCAGGAACGGTTCTTGCGCTTGCTGGTAGATGGAAATATAGCTAATCCCCATCACATCCTCGGTTTCTACAACCTGAGCGCGGGCGCGAATGACTTGTGCAGCCGCCAATGTCGGCAAGAAGGGTAGCGCGAGTTCGCTTTCAGTCCCGCCAATCATGAATTGGCTTAAGTCCGATTGTTCCGCGATTAGGGTCTGAAGCTGTGCCAACCGTTCTGGATAGGCTTCATAACCCGCAAAATCGGCTGTGTTATAAACGCGAATGCCGCCTTTAGCATCGAACCAGCTTTCTGGCGCAGGAAATTGATCGTAGAACGTGAAGGCTGTATGCTGAACTTCCGCGAAGCCAACCCCAAATTCTGCCGGATCGCCTGCATATTGGGTGATGTTGACGTTGGACGCGAAGGCCGAGTCAAATGTGAAGCTGAAGCCGTCATAGCTAACAGTATGAGATTGGGCTGCATCGTCTTGTGCCAACGCCGGAAGCACGGATAGAGCCAACAGCAGGGCGAACAAGATGAGCGTGATTTTGATTTTCATGAGGTGTCCTCGTTTCATAGATTGAGTCAGTTACACTTCTAAAACGAGGAAGACTCGCTTGTTGTTCCCAACTAAACCTGGCGCAAACCCTACGGAATCCCTACGCTGGAACCAAATAGATAGAAGATCATGACCCTTATAATCACACTCATGCTATGAATAGTAAAATCCTCTTATTGCAGCACTTTTCTGTTATAATTTTCATCTATTGAATATTTTTAAATAGAAAGCTGCGATCTTGTCTACTGTAACCCGACATATATTGGATAATGGCTTAACCGTCCTGCTGAAAGAAATCCACAGCGCACCGGTAATTAGCTGGTGGGTGTTGTATCGCGTGGGCAGTCGTAATGAGCGCACCGGACAAACAGGCATTTCTCATTGGACGGAACACATGATGTTTAAAGGGACAGAAACCTTCCCCGGCGGGATTCTTGACCGCATGATTGACCGTCAAGGCGGGAGTTGGAACGCGCAAACCTTCCTCGATTACACCGCCTATTATGAAACGATGCCTGCTGACCGTATCGATCTCGCGCTGCAATTGGAAGCAGATCGCATGATTAATGCCCGTTTTGAGGTGGATGAAGTTGACTCTGAGCGCACGGTGATAATCTCTGAACGGCAGGGTGCGGAAAATTCGCCGATGTTTTGGTTAGGTGAGGAAATCACAGCGGCGGCCTTCCGGGTGCATGGCTATCATCATGAAATACTCGGCGATATGGCTGATCTGGAAACGATCACCCGCGACGATTTGTATCATCATTATCAGTCGCATTATATGCCCAACAACGCCATCGCGGTGGCAGTGGGCGCATTCGACAGCGAAGAAATGTTGAATCGAATCAAAGAAGTGTATGGCAAAATTCCGGCGGGCGATCTGCCGAAAGTGTTCAGCCGTGCCGAACCGCCGCAGCAGGGGGAACGCCGCGTCCGCGTGGAGCGCCCCGGTAATACGGCCTTTTTGCAGATGAGCTACCGTGCGCCAGCAGCCACCGATTCCGATTGGTTTAAATTGGCGATTCTCGATAGCGTTCTCAGCGGCCCCAGCGGACTCGGCGGGGGCGGGGTGGATAATAAGACGAGCCGCCTGTATAAAGCGCTCGTCCAAACTGAACTGGCGGCCTCGGTAAATGGCAGCATCACGCCCACAATTGACCCCCATTTGTATGATTTTACCGTCACCGTGCGCGATGGGCGGACGCTGGAAGAAGTGGAAGCGGCGCTGGAAGCCGAACTTAACCGTGTCCGTTCTGAGAATATCACCGAAGCTGAACTCAATAAAGCGAAAAAACAGGCGCGGGCGTTGTTCGCATACAGTACCGAAGGCGTGACCGGACAGGCGTTTTGGCTGGCCTTCGCGGAGAACTTCGCCAGCTACGAATGGTTCGAGCATTACATGGCACAGCTTGAACAGGTAACGGTTGAAGATGTGCGCGATGCCGCCGAGCGTTATTTACGCCCGCAAAGCCGCGTGGTCGGTTGGTTTGTGCCTACGGGAATGGAAGAAGATGAGGATTATGATGACGACGACGAATAAACTCAAGCAAAACGCCTTATCTATTCCGGGACCGGATACGATCAGCAAGACGGTTTTAGATAACGGCATTACGGTGTTGGTTTACGAAAATTTCAACGCGCAGTCGGTGGTCATCAATGGCTCACTGAATGCAGGCGGCCTATTTGAAGACCACAGCCGAAACGGTCTGGCTTCGATGACGGCGGGTGCATTGATGCTCGGTACGCAGGGGCGCGATTTCGATACGATCAACAGCAGCCTAGAAGATATTGGCGCTGATCTCGATATTAGCGCGGGAACGCATAAAGTCGGTTTTGGCGGCAAGGCGCTGGCGGAAGATTTATCTGTTTTGGTCGATTTATTAGGCGATGCCTTGCGCCGTCCGATATTCCCGCAGGGGCAGATTGATCGGGTGCGCGGCGAAGCACTGACGTGGCTGCAATATCGCCAGCAGGATACGCGCTGGCAAGCTGGGCGCATCTTCCGCGAAAATCTTTATCCCGAATATCATCCTTATCATTACAGTACACGCGGCACTTTAGAAACTCTGCCTACCCTCACGGTGGACGAACTGCGCGGCTTTTATGAAACGCATTATGGCCCGCGTGGGATGGTGGTTGTGATTGTCGGCGCGGTCAAGGCGCAGGATGCAGTTGAAATCGTCAATCAACATTTGGGCGATTGGCAGAACAACGATCAGCCTCTTCCGCCGGAACTGCCACAAATCGACTCACCAGCAGAAACGCGCCGCGCTGTCGTCACGCTCCCCGGCAAAACCCAATCCGATATTGTTTTGGGGACGCTGGGGCCGTCGCGTTATGCCACTGATTATCAGGCGGCTAATCTTGCCAACAGCATTTTAGGCCAATTCGGGATGATGGGGCGTATTGGGGATGTTGTGCGTGAGCAGGGCGGGATGGCCTATTATGCCGGAAGTCGTTTGGATGGGGGGTATGGCCCTGGCGCATGGAGCATTTCGGCGGGTGTGAATCCGGCCAATATTGAACGTGCTATCGATCTTTCGATCAATGAACTGCGCCGTATCATCAGTGAGCCTGTGAGCGAAGAAGATTTAGCCGATAACCTGTCCTACTATACCGGACGGCTGCCGCTTCAGCTTGAAAGTAATGAAGGGGTCGCCAGCACAGTATTGTCGATGGAAAGTTATGGCTTGGGGCTGGATTATCTGCTTAAGTATCACGATATGATGTACAGTTTGACGCGTGATGATTTACTCGCCGCCGCCCAGCGCTACTTGAACCCGGATGCGCTCGTCGTCGCAATTGCTGGGCCA
>DAOTTO010000244.1:0-7827 GCA_034437895.1 Anaerolineae bacterium
CAGCGGGGTAGAGGGTGATGCACTGGATTGGTTAGCGCAAGTGAAAGCGTATTTTTTAATTTCTGATTGACTCGCGCCCAAATTTCATGTTATCTTATTTTGCATGATCTACTTTTCGACCACCTCCCTACTTTCTCGGTTTTCCACCGGCAGCAACTTTGCCGATCATAGGGAGAAATGCGCCTCGTGATCGAGTAGATTTTGTAATCTTTTCGTAATTATTGACGACCACAGCGCATCCCGCCTGTGGTCGTTTTTGTTCTCTAAAATCTTTAAGTTCAAGAGAGCGACTGTGTGGAGGATGTGCTGGGGCAAAAGCTAATCGCTAAAAGCTAATGGCTAAGGAGCTAAAAATGCACATCATCAATATCAATAAAATCACTGTCAGTTATGCCGCCCGTGAAATTTTCAATGATTTAACCTGGGTGGTCGGAGATCGTGACCGGGTAGGACTGGTTGGCCCCAACGGCGCGGGCAAGTCATCACTGCTCAAAGTGCTGACCGGACAGGTTACACCTGATGTCGGCAGTGTCACCAAAATGCGCGGGGTCAGTGTGGGCTATCTGCCACAGGAAGTGGTGCTGCCAGTAGGATGCACACTTTTGGAAACTGCGCTTATCCCGCCGCCCAAATTAGCCGAAGTGGAAGCTGAACTTAACCACCTTACCGATCAATTAGGCGAGCCTGATGTTTATAATAACGCAAATCGGCTGACGGACGTTCTGGAGCAGCAGGCCGAAGCGCTGCTTATGTTTGAGCGACTGGGCGGAGATCGTCATCACAGCCGTGTTTTGGAAGTGCTGCAAGGATTGGGTTTTACACGAGAGGATCATGATCTGCTTACGGAATCCCTCAGCGGTGGTCAGAAAAAACTCGTCGCACTGGCAAAATTAGCCTTAGAAGCGCCTGATGTGCTGCTGTTGGATGAGCCGGATAATCATCTTGATCTACACGCCAAGCGCCACTTAGAGGCTTTTATTCGCAGCTATAACGGCGGTGTCGTCATCGTCAGCCATGATCGCTATTTATTAGACGAAACCGTAACGCAAATTGTCGAATTAGAGATGGGCAAGATCACCGTTTATCCCGGCAACTACACTGCCTATGCTCAGGAGCGCGAACTGCGACGTTTGCGCCAACAGCAGCAGTATGTCGCCCAACAGAAAGAGATTGCGCGGATTGAAGAAGCGATCAAACGCTTTGAATTGTGGGCAAGCATGGTCGTCGATGAACGGCACATCAAACAAGCACGCAGCCGCCGTAAGATGCTCGATAAGATGGAGGCCAATGGCGAGATCATAGAGCGCGTCACCGAGCGACGTTTGATGAATCTGCAAATCGACGGCGGACGCGGCAGCGAAAAGGCGTTAGAAATTACCAAGCTCTCGATGGCGTTTGATGATGATCCCATTTTCTTTGATTTAAATCTGCTCGTCCGGCATGGAGAGCGCGTTGGATTGATTGGCCCTAATGGGGCAGGCAAATCAGTGCTGTTTCGGTTAATTTTGGGGCAGTTGCAGCCGATGGAAGGTGTAATTAAGATCGGCCCAAGCGCCCGTGTGGGCTATTATGCCCAAGAACATCAAACGCTCGATGACTGGCTGCATCGCACCCCGATTGATCTTATCCGCGACATCAAGCCGATGCCAGAAGGCGAAGCGGTGACACATTTGATGAAGTTCGCGTTTGTGTATGCCCAAACACGCCAGCCGATTGGCTCCCTCAGCGGTGGTGAGCGCAGCCGTTTGCAACTGCTGCGAATCATGCTCAAGCAGCCGAATTTCTTGCTTTTGGACGAACCGACCAATAACCTAGATATTGCCTCAACCGAAGTTCTGGAAAGCGCGTTGGAAGACTTCGACGGGGCGATTTTGGCGATCTCGCATGATCGCTATTTCTTAGACCGGATGGCTGATCGCCTGGTGGAATTGGATAACGGTGCGCTCAAGGCTTATCCCGGCGGTTATACAGATTATTTACAATCAACTGGGCGGCTCCGATGATTTATCTGACCTTGATATTCTCCTGCTCAATAATCGCAAAGGCTTCGTCAAGGGTATTCACATAACGCAAGTTTGCCATAATTTTAGGTATGATTTGAATAGCAATTCTAAGCAGTGCTTTCATAAAAGGCGGCGCACTGACTATAATGGTGAAACGTTGGTTAGGTTGTACCAATTCGTTTATGTGACGTGCCGACGATAAAAGTTTTGTTGGTGTGGTTGTGTTGTTACGCATATTTATGATGAGATCCACTGAATGAGTGACTTCACCAATCGTAAGATTGGCTTGTTTGGCTTTTTCATAGAGTTCGTCTAAAGCCCATCGACCTGCGTAAAAGTAGACCGACATAAGTAAATGGAAAAGATTTAACCACAGAGCGCACGGAGAACACAGAGATTTAGCTTCAAATTCTTGGTGTTCTTGATGCCTTGGTGGTTAAAAAAATTCCAATTATTTATCGAGAATTACTGTAAGCAATCCGTATGATGGTTTTTGTGTCATTGTGCCATTAAGTTGTAATTCCTATATGACAACCTTTATTTTTTTGTAGCCAAGTTAATTTGATCTTATTATGGGTTTATAATTGTAGTGGATTGAGGCGGCGCATAATCTGTCACGCTGAATGAGAGGGAGTCGCTGGTTTGCGTTGCGCCATTTGCAAGGGTAGCGGCAGCGATCAATTGGTGGGTGCCAATTTGTAAAGGCCACCACAACACCCAAGGGCTTTCGGTCACTGTGCCGATTTCCCGCCCATTTAATGTATAGGTGACGGATTGTGTCCCTTGTGGCGCGGCGACGGTCAAGCGAATTCGCTGGGAATCAGCAGGTATCAGCGGTGAAATCTCAAAAATCGTATAAGGGTCAGGCTCAAGCAGACGGACTTCTGATGTGTCATCAATGATTTGTGCCTCCGCGCCGGGCGGTGGTTGGCGGATACCGTTGCGAACCCCCCAATCACGCGCTTCTTGGGGCAGTACAATAAACACCTGCTCAATGCGCCGTTCAGGAGGCGTGTTTTCGTCCGCCAGTAAGCCGGTTTCGCGGTCAATTTCAAACGGTTGATAAAATGAATCGTGTTCAGTCGGCTCTGTACCGGGGATGAACCATTCCTGACGGCGGAGTTCGCAGGCTGGTGTGGGCAAGAGGCCGCTTAAGGCACAGATTTCCACACGATGCAGACCTTCTGGACGTTGAAAGTTTAACTCCGGCTGACCCAAAAGCACCGCTCGTAAAAAGTCGTTCCAGATGGGGGCAGCGCCCGTTACGCCTGTGATGTCCGTCATCGGTGTATTATCGGCATTGCCCACCCATACACCCACGACCAGATTCGGCGTATAGCCCACCACCCAATTGTCGCGGAAATCGGTGGTCGTGCCTGTTTTAGCCGCTGCGGGACGACCTATACTCAACGCGCTGTTGCGCCCGAAAGACGGAATACGTGCTTCATCATCACTCAGAATATCGGTGATGATAAAGGCCACTTGTTCATCGAGAACGCGGCGCGTGAGTCCGGGCTGCTGCCATTCGTAAAGAGTGTCGCCAGCGCGTGTTTTGACTCTCAAAATCATCAACGGCTCAATCCGATACCCCCCGTTAGGCAAGATGCTGTAGGCTTGCACCATATCGAGCAAGCGCACTTCACCGCCGCCAAGTGTGATGGATAGATCGACATTGGTGTTGGCTGCAAGCGTAGAAAGTCCGGCATTGTCTACAAGCTGCACCATCGTATCAATGCCGATTTCGTTTAAAGCGACGACGGGCGGTATGTTATAGGACGAAGCCAATGCCTCGCGCACCAGTACCGGGCCATGTTCCACCAGTCCATAATTGGCAGGGGTGTAACTTTCTAAACGGCGGGTAACGAAAGGCGTTTCAATATCCATCACCATTGTCGCTGCAGTCCAAGGATTTTCATGTTCTGGGTTCATCGCTGCTGCATAGGTAAATGGCTTGAGGGCGCTACCCGGCTGGCGCAGCGCCAAAGCAGCGTTGACCGCGCCATCAATCGCCTCATCAAAATAATCAGGGCTGCCGAGCATCGTCAACACTTGCCCCGTGTAAGGATCAATTGCCACGAGTGCGGCATTATTGGCGTTGGCTGGTGTGCGCCCACCAATCGGAGGATGGTTGATCGACTCTAACTGCCGCTGTACGATTTGCTGCGCGGTATTTTGCCAGTTTAGATCGACTGTAGTGATAACGTCCAATCCGTCTTGATAGAGTTGATCGGGAAAATCGCGTTCTAACTGCTTCCAGACCGCCATCACAAAATGCGGCGCTTCAATCGGAAAGCGTGTGGCGGCGAATTGCAATGCGTCCGCCATCGCTGCCTCAGATTGTGTCTGCGTGATGTAGCTTTCCTGCACCATTAGCCCTAATGCGATTTCACGACGTGTTTCTGCTTGTTCTGGTTGAGATAGAGGGTCGTTATAAGCCGGATTCTGGATAATGCCTGCCAGAAGCGCACATTCCGCCAGTGAAAGTTCTGTCGCGGATTTACCAAAATAGGTGCGTGCCGCGCCGTCAATTCCGTAGGCGAGGTTGCCGAAATAGGTTTGATTTAAATACAGCGCGAGGATTTCACCTTTGCTGTAGGCATTTTGCAGCCGAATCGCCAAAATCGCCTCGCGCAGTTTGCGTCTTAAGGTGCGTTCACTGCGCTGCTGCGGGTCGAGCAAGAGGTTACGCGCTGTCTGTTGCGTGATGGTGCTGCCGCCTGCCAGAATTTCTCCGCCGCGCACATTAATGACCAAGGCACGGGCAATCCCTACCACATCTACACCGGGATGACTGTAAAAATTGGCATCCTCAACCGCAATGACGGCTTGTTCACAGAAATCCGGGATTTCATCCAACATCAGGGCGGTATTACGGCCTTGCTCCGGCGGCAGAATTTCATAAAGTAGCACATGATTGCGGTCATAGATGCGCGTTGAAGGCAGCGCTAAGCCGGCCTCAAGCTGATTAATTGAAGGCAAGCCAGCGAACAGCCAGAAATAAGAAAAAATACTTAGGGCGGCCATTATTGTTGCCAGCGCCAGTAGAATTTTGTATCTACGTCTTAGATTTTGAAGGCGTTTTAAAAGTCTCATGAACTTTATTTTAAACCATACAACAGCACTTTACGCTACGGCTGCCCTACGCTTTCTCTCTTTTTTCGGGAATTATTCCTTTAGAATCAATTGCCAACCGCTAACTGCTAATCGCTAAAGGCTAAATGATGTTTCAAAGAATTAACTAAACGTTTGAGAAATGTGATCTCAATGAGAAACCATGAGGGAACCTTAATGCAGTGGTACTGAATTCGGATGAGTCCAATACTGATTCTACGGTATAATGGGTCGTAGTCTTTTTCTAATGAAGCTAATTTTGGGTTAAACGCTTATGCCCTCTATGTCTCGCATTATCACCGTAGACCCTACAGGCACAATTTCACGTATTGTTCGCTCCGCAATGGATTTGCTTGACCGTCCTATGCGGCAGATTGATGTTCCCAGCGGCACAGATGCGCTGGAGGAATTGGGCGGCGGATGTGATCTTTTGGTCGCAGCGTATGACCTCCAAGCCGATTTGAAGGGATTCATTTTTGCGATTGAAGTCAAAAAAGCATCCCCGAAAACATCGGTCATTATCCTCGGCGAGGAAGGCGACCCCGAAGACTTTGACGAGGAAACGGCCAAAGACTCGCCTTATGTCTATATGACGCGCCCAGTGGATGTACAAAAATTCCTGCGCGTGTTGGTCGCCGGGCTGGAAAGCCACGAGGCGATGATTGCCGCGTTAAATCCGCCTGCATTGCAGTCTGTCGCCTCTACCGCGATGGATATGGGGCCAGTACCGAAGTTTGACATTAGCGCCGCGCAGAATATTGTTGATCCGCTACTGCGCGAGCTTTCTGCGATGGCGATTATCATTGCCAGCCGCGATGGGCAAGTTTTGCTGGAACGCGGTGCTGTGGGTTATATCAATCGGGAACGCTTAGTGACTGCTTTGCTGCCGATCCTTTCGACCAATATCGGCGTGAAGGATTTGGTCGGCGGCAACATCTCCTCAATTCAATTCTACGACGGCGACGATTATGATGTGTTCGTCCTCTCCATCGGCTTCCATCATTTTATGTGTGTCATGTATAACGGGCAGACTGGCTCCAAAAATTTCGGTGGTATCACCCGCTGGGGACGGCGGGCGGTGGAAGACTTGATCGCGCTGCTTGGTGCAAATGCCTTCTTCTTCCAGCCAGCGGTCAAGAAAGAAGAACCCGTTCTTTCACGCACTAAACCGATTAAACTTAACCCCAAAGAAACCGAAGAAGCTGAACAAATTGTGCTGGCGCGTGCTGTAATTGATGTTACACCTGCACCCGCATTAGAAATGCCCGAAGCCGCGCCCAAATTGGAGCCGATTGTTAATCTTAACTTGGACGACATCTTTGGCGCTGCCATTGATGATCTCGGTCTTGCCAATGATATTTTTGACTTCGACAACATGGAAGAGGCCGCCAAAACTGCCTCATCGTCTCGTGGCAAAGAACTTGATTGGGATCAAGCAGAGCAGTTGGGCTTGCTGAAGTAAGTTGGTCGTGCAAAAAGTGAGAAAAGTTAGGTAAGGGCGCAATAGACTGCGCCTTTATTTTTTTCATAAGCGTTACAATGTCTTCGGAAATCGCCTGTACACTTGCTTCTAAATTCTAAAAAGTGGAAAATCGGCCTTATGCTAGGTAATGTAAGCTAAAGTAATTTTTCTAAAAGGCAGCCGGATGGCGAAAAGACCCATTAAACCCACACTCGATAAACCCGCAACGCTCGTCGGGGCACAGCTTGGTGATTATAAACTCAAGGAAATGCTGGCGACGGGTGGTATGGCGCGTATTTATAAAGGTGAAGATGTTAAGTTAGGGCGCATGGCAGCGGTCAAAGTGCTGACCCGTGAAATGCTGGAAACGGATGAAACGCTCAGTGGGCGCTTTCAACGTGAAGCCAAAGCCGTCGCCACGATGGAACATAATAACATTATCACCATCTATCAATATGGCGAGCAAGACGGGCTTTATTTTCTGGCAATGAAGTTGATCGAAGGCGGCGATCTGGCGGATGAACTCAACGCCTTACAACGCCAAGGTAAATTGATTGATACCAAGCGTTTGCTCGATATTCTAATGCAAGTTGCATCCGCGCTCGATCATGCTCATGCAGCAGGCATTATCCACCGTGACGTAAAGCCGTCGAACATCTTGATGGATAAATCCGGCAAAGCAATTTTGACCGATTTCGGCCTTGTGCTTAAACAGCAGCATGAGAACACAATGGACAAAACGATGGGGACGGCCTTCGGTACGCCGCGTTACATTTCCCCAGAGCAGGCTTTAGCCTCCGAAAGAGCCGTAGCGCAAAGTGATATTTATTCGTTGGCGGTGATCCTTTACGAAGGTTTAACGGGCAGCATGGTCTTTAAGGCCGATACCGCCATGCAGATCGCTCTCAGCCACATCAGCGAACCGCCGCCCTCGCCGCGCACAATTAACCCCAATATTCCGCGTGGTGTCGAGCGAGAAGTCTTAAAAGCCTTAGATAAAGACCCCAAGAAGCGCCATAAGACGGCAGTTTCCTTTATTGAGGCCGTCAAAGAAGGCTATGGCGATCAGCTCAATGCGAAGGTGAACGAGATTCCGCTGGAAATACTTCGCAGCGCAACGCCTGTTTTTACGACAGCTCCCAATATGGAGTTGATGTTAGCGGAGAAAAAAGCGGCTGAAGCACAAAAACAAGCCGCCATCCCTAAAGCAATTTTGGGTGATGCCCCAACGCTTTCTGAAGCTAAAAGACC
>DAOTTO010000245.1:0-12446 GCA_034437895.1 Anaerolineae bacterium
GTTCTGCAAAGCGCATTGTCAATTTCTAGTTGATTGGCGTGACGAACCGTTTCAGTATCCTCTACGGATCGAAGTTCTGCAAAGCGCGTGACCATTTCCCCACCCATTTCCAGCGAGAACAGTTTCAGTATCCTCTACGGATCGAAGTTCTGCAAAGCCTGATAATCGTGCTACTCATGCTATCCCGCGTCATTCGTTTCAGTATCCTCTACGGATCGAAGTTCTGCAAAGCCTGATGAAAATGATTGGGGGTTATTTGAGGTTGCACGTTTCAGTATCCTCTACGGATCGAAGTTCTGCAAAGCTTATCTGTTAATTTACTCACACACTGAGGAAAGTAAGTTTCAGTATCCTCTACGGATCGAAGTTCTGCAAAGCGGATAAGGCAAGGCGGCGCGACCCGCCGGACGGAGGGTTTCAGTATCCTCTACGGATCGAAGTTCTGCAAAGCCATTCTTTATGGATGTTGTGGCGGGGGTCGATTGCAGGTTCAGTATCCTCTTCGGATCGAAGTTCTGCAAAGCTTGATTCGTTAGTCATGCGTTCCATTCCGATTACTGGTTTCAGTATCCTCTACGGATCGAAGTTCTGCAAAGCTGTTCAGAAATTCCAAAGCACATAGGTCATTCTAATCGCATTTTTGTTTTTTCGCAAAATTTGCCCTATTTTAGCGTTTTGATTTTGACCCATATTCATCCAAAACCCTTCTAAAATAACCTTAGATTCGCAACTCATTTTCTGTACCAAAACAGGGGCGAGTTGCGAATCTTGTCCTCTACGAACACTATTATACGTCGTTGCAAAAACGGCGGTGCTTGCACGTCCAACACTGGCGAGTGTTCTCCGGTGGCGGTGGCATCCGTTCATCTTCCACAATCTGGTGCATGGCTGCCAGAGCATTTTTAACCTGCCCTTTTAACCGCGTCGTCAGGTTCACAGGCACGGCCTCTCGCTTGGGGATGAGGTAAATAAATGCGCCAGCGACGGAAGTCTTCCATGCCGATTCCAGCAGCAGGGCATAGGCCGCCACTTGCAGCTTAAAATTTGCACCAATCTTCCATGCCAGTTTGTAATCCACGATGTAGATGCCACTTTCGGTGATGGCAACCTCATCAATCACGCCTGTTAATCCTATTACATCGTCGCGCACTGCCACATCAAATTGACGCTCTCCTGGCAGGACATTATAAGCCTTCATGGTGCGGCGGGCAGCTTTTTCGCGTTCACGCTCGTGTGCCATCACGCCCGCCTGCATTTTGAAGGTCGAAGGCTGCAAATCCGGCAGGCAGTTTTCATAATACAGCACACGCGGACAGAAGGTGTATTCCTTCAAATCTGTGACTCGGAAGAGATGGCGCTCATTCTCCAGCATCTTCATCCTCCTGGCAGATGGAAAGCCGCTGCGCCCAACTGGGTTCGCTCACAGGGATGAGTTCAATTTTTCCGGCTTTATCCCCCAACAGCATCATCATCTTCAGCATCAGTTCTTCCCAGTGATTGCGCCCCAACTTGCCGTAAAAGGCGCTGAACTGAATACGATCCAAGCCATAGTCCAGGCAGGCATCGGCAATTTTGCCACGCACCCGGTCATTTGTAATGTCATACATCACCAGCACATGCGCCATAATTTACCACCTCGCCAGGAATGGGTTGTATGCTTCACGCTCACCGCGCAGGAAGGTCGCCAGATGCCGCGCCTGACTCTGAATGACAGCTCTTAAGGCATGGCGTTTACCTTCATAAGGCACTTGAGACTCCAAGCGCTCTAAAATCTTTTCAGCAAAGTTCCGACGTACCTCAGCGTCCAGCCTGCCATGTTCATCCTGCTTTACCATATAGTGACGGTTCACCAAGCCAAACACCACCCGGTCAACCGCCACCTGCCGGAACTCTTCGATGAAATCCAGCACTAATGAAGGCTTTCCCGGTCTGTCAGCATGGATGAATCCGGCATACGGATCAAGACCTGCCAGCACAATGGCTCGTTCAACCTGACCATAGAGAATGCCATACCCATAATTGAGCAGGCTGTTTACCGGGTCAACCGCACCGCGCCCGGTACGATCTACCCAGCCATATTCGGCAGGAATGACCAACCGTGCGGCTTCCCAATAACGCTTGGCTGCTACTGCTTCCTGCGCCATAAGTTTGTTCCGCAGTGCGTCCACACAGGGATATTCTTTTAATGGTGTGAGTTCCGCCAGCACGTCGCGCACTTCGGCAGCACAATGGTTTAGTTCTGCATACAGTTCTGGCTGATTTTCTTTGCGCGATTTCGCCAGATATTTGAGGGTCGCTGCCTGATTTTCGATTTTACCTTCCACGATTGCCAGCGCCGCTCGCACCCCGCGATCATCATGATATGCCATTAATTGCTCGCGACGGGTGAGGGTTGTTCCAACCAATCCAGCACTGTACAGGCTGGCATAAGGTTCACCTCGACTGTCAATGAAATATACCGGAATGCCATGAGCGCAGCAGGCTTCTAACGCATCTGCCGAGATACTTACACCTCGGCTTGTGACAAGCACCGCATCCAGATGCAGCAACGGTGCTTGTGCTAAAGTTTCCCCATTCTGCGTGACTTTTAAGCGTTCACTGTATTTGCCGATGTGCGTCCCAAATTCGTCCGCCACCAGATGTTTAACAATCGCCATTGATCTTCCTTTCTCTCTACTATTTGGCTATAAACATCCTCAGCGGATCGAATTTTTTCATTGAGACTTACCCCATAATCTGATAAACGCCACTGCCTTTGACGACATTTTTCCCAACTTGCAGCAGCGTTCCCCATGCCAACCATTCTTTGAAAGGGGTTAGGTTGCCCTCAAAAGTCACTTGCCCCACAACGCCGCTAATCGGTGTCATGCGTCCTTGCCTGCGGGAGCCGCTTTGTACTTCGAGCCAATGCGTTTTATCGTTGATAATTTGGATGTGTTCGGCTGCATGGGTGAGCGCCAGATAACGCTCCTTCCAGCTTGTGCCTTCGGCGTATTCGCGCTCCAAACTTTCTAATCTTTCCAGCAAACGGGCCATCAAGGGGCGGAACTGCGGAGTCTTGACCAACTGCCCATGATCGACCAGGCGGGTGGGGGTCAAAAATCGCAGCGTCAGTTGTGTATCTGGCAAAGTATCCGCATAACGCCGAAGACTTTCGGCAGTAACGTTGAGAGTGGGCATTGATGAACGCCCACCTCCTGCCATGAGCGTTTCTAGCGCTCCGGTCAAAGGGTTATAGGCTTCAATCTCAACTAGGAAAAACCGCCCCCGCCCGTAACCCACGCCCATCTGCCCCAGCCGGGATACTGCCAACGTGAACAGCGTGTAATTTAATGCCGTAACCCCGTAGAGGTTCAAGCCAAATGAAAAACGCTCCCCTGTATTTGCCCGGAAGGATTGCTCCGGTCTTTCTGTTGTGGGCGGGATTAACCCAAAGGGGCGGGGGATATCCTGCCCCCGTTCTGCCTCTGGATTTTCGCGTTTCATCATCTGGCACACCGGGCAGTGCATGACATGAGCCGGATTATGGTCATGGACACCCGGTTGGTGCATCATCTCCATGAGGGCGGTATATAATCCACCCCGAAGCTGGGCTCCTGCCTGAAAACCAAATTCGATTGGGGTCTGCGCTTCAACCGTGTAGCGCAGGCACAGTATGGTAAACTGTTCCATAAGCTTCTCCTAAATGCGCTGATATGCCGTGTAACTGCGGCTGGCGTTGACCTGTTGATAAGGCAGCACGACCAGATTCATCAACCGCCCCCGTGCATCATTCAGCTTGAGGCGTGTCTCTTTCTCGTCATAGACATTGGCATGAGCAAATGTCATCTGAGCGCCGCAGTCATCCAGAAGCTGCATCAGCCCATTGACCGGAAAACCCTCTTGCGCGGCAGGGTTCAGAGGCGTGAACTCAGAGGCAAGCCCTGTCTGTGTCTCATAGCCAGAAAATTGTAGGAAGCTCCCGCGCTTTCCCAGATAATTAATCTGACTGAACAGATAGTTCAATGGCAGGGTTTCGCCCTCTTCGCTGGCAGGCTGCACAGCAATCGTTAGATAGCTGGTCACGTCATACTGCACATATTCCCGGTAGACCAGATTCGTACCCCAACTGCCGATTAATCCTGTTCCCAAGCGGTCTCCCCTATCTCTGGGTCGCAAAATCCGCTGAAAGGTTTTGACGACTAAAAAGTTTTCCGGCAGCGAGATGGCAACCTGTAAATCCCGGATGAGATGCCACCATGCCTGCCCCTGCGTGATGCCCTGGGTGCGGATAGCCGCATCCAGCAGCGCCATCTTGAATGCAAACGGTGTGGGTGTAACCAGTGTTTTCCCGCCCGAAACGGTGGCATTGGAAGGGCGCAGGCTGAACAGTGCCACCGGGCGGTAGGCTGCGATATGCCACATGGCTTACCCCACTTTCAGTGAATAAGGCGTTGTGGTCTGGATGAGTTCGCGCATGATGTCGGTAAACTGCGCCATACTCTCGAACGGCATTACCACCACCGAATTTTCCCCGTGCAGTTGATTCAATGCCTGCGCGGTTTGTGCTAAATCTTCGCGGTAGCCCTCTGCCAGCGGACTCAATGCCGGAGCAGGCACAATCCGGGTGCTGACCGTCACCGCGCCTGTGAAATCCATGATGTGCGGAAGCTGCGTGTTTCGCATTGCGCCACCCGGTTCCAAGAAGGTATACAGCACACTTTCCAGCAGCGCCTTATAACGGCTTTCGCGTTCTCCCGGTTCAATCACATACTCTTGCCGGATGTCGTTATAGCCGATCCGCGCCGTATCAAAGTGGCACACCATCGCATATTCGCCCGAAGATGCCGGACGGTGAAAAATCGCCTGCCCCAGATTGCCTTCACGCGCATCTTTGTCCGTTGGTTTCTCGCGGCGATCTGGCGCATACTTCACATGGAAATATTCATCGGTTGTATTTGCGTCAGGAATGCCCACAATCCAGCCAAACTCACCCACACTCTTACGCGGCGCAGAAAGCCCACCTTCAGTAATCAGGTTGCCTTCCAGATCATCGACTGCACAACTACCGATGAGACGATCTATAACTTCGACCTGAGTGCGCTTGGTTTTAATCCAATCCTGAAAGGTCGGATCGGCGCTCATCCGGTTGGCATCGAACTTGCGGCAGGCTTCGCATAAAATAAGCCCCCGGTCAACTGCAATGCGGTGCAGATGTGCCGCCTGAATATGCTTGAACATATCACCGCTGATGGCGTTCACGCTCACTTGGCGCAGTTTGCCTTCATTATCTTTGGTGAACACATCGACCATGCGCGTTTGAGTCTGGTTGCCCTCGCCGCCTTCGTTGTTCAGGCTGTGCAGGTTTAAAACTGCCCGTGCGGAAATAGATACTGCAAATACGTCGGTCATAGCTTATTCTTCTCCTTGTGTTTGATCTTGCTTTTCATGTTTGCCCATTTCGGGATCACGGGCGTACCCATACGCCACCAGCAAACCCGCAATGAGTTGACAATCTTTATAGCTGTCGATCAGTGCAGCAACCGCTTCTACATCCTCCATCGTGATGGCACTGCGGAATGCCTGTACCTTGCGTGAGGCAGAAACCTGCGCGGTTTCCTGGTTATAACGGAACATAAAATCGGTGAGTTCCCGCACGAAGCGGTTACGATCCAAGGAAGCACGCATCAGCTTGTCTCCCAGACCATAACGCACATCATAGAGATTCGCCTGTTTACGAGACTGCCGGAACAGTGGCACAACCGTACTGCGGCGGATGGCTTCTGCAACGGCGCGGAAACCGGAATCTTGCAAAATCGGTGTTATATCGGGTCGGACTGCCATTAAAACCTCCTGTAAATAAGGTAAAGTAAACTGTGGTGCATAATTGCCTTCGTTTAAACGGCTCATGGTGACGCCGCCAAATCCCCGTGTAAATTCCAAAAATGTGCTGAGTTCCCCAGTAGAGAGAAAGCGGCGGTAATCGCGCAGTAGGCTGTGTTCATCACTGTGTTTTTCGTCCAGCGAAACGACCACCGATTGATGTTCTTTGATAATATCCCGGAAGCGAGCGCCATCTGCTGGCGTTTCTACCTGTACCCATTCAGGAATATTGAGTTCGTTCATGCCCATCACCGCATGAGATGACCCCATATCCTTTAATGAAACAATTGCAATTGCCCGTGCGTGGTCAGCCGGATTACTCACCTTTTCATCCCATTCATTTCCCCCCGAATCCTGGGCATTTAACCAGTGACGAAGAAAGGTAAGCGCATATCGAAAAATCGCCAGAATATCCATTTTGATGGCGGTGCTTGCCATCATCGCTTCCCGGTAATCTTGGATAATCTGTTTACTTGTGTAGCCCCAGGTTAGTTTATTTGGGATAGGGACATATATTTTGCGATCAGACCCTCCCTGAACAGTGAGTGGGATTCCAGCGGCATACATGCCGGCATAACGCAGATAATCCAACAACCAGAAGTTATCTAAATTGCCTTCTTTAACTCCGGTCATTTTGGAGTTATGACTGCCTTTACCTACGCCAGGGTTGATAATCTGTGTCGCTGTTTCTGTTGCATCTGCTTTAATTCCATATTCTGCTGCAAGTTCTTTCCAGCGCCGTTGTGACATTTCCACATCATTAAAAGGAGTAGAAAACAGATCAAAAATAATATGCAGCAGCTTGGAAAACGCCTCTCCCTGATGTTGATGCCAGATTATGACAATTTTGTTATAGCTTTTGATGGCTTTCTGCTGGTTAATCAGCGCCCATATTGACCAATGCGGGTTAGGCTGAGCCATATCTTTAAGAATAGAGCGAGCGTTTTGGGGAAGTCGATCTTTGCCGGAGAGATCTTTAATAGCTTTCCACCAATTTTCATTGGTCTCTTTTTCTACCCTATATATGACCGGATTAGGGACATAGGGTGGGCATGGAAGTGCAGTAGCACTCTCCACTTGGATAAAGCGGTTGATCGGTGGGGGCGCTGATTGGGTATCCATCCATACTTTTTGGAAAGGAACTTCTAGTTCTACCTGAAAATATGCCCCCTTATCTTCTACAGTGGGATTTAATACAACACCCACTGGCTTAATCAGGTTGAGCATTTCTACAGCACCATCTACCAAAAACAAGTCTGCATTCGTATCTGTTGATTTCGTGAAATAGAATGTTTCCCACATATGTACCTCCTTAATGAAATGTGTAATCAGCAGCAATTTCTTTGACAATTATTCGATCACAGCCAAACTAACATTTGGCAAAATCTATGAGATAATCTTTGTCATCTACATAAACGTTGATACATTGGGTGTCACTATCATGGCTCGCAATCCTATAAATAAAGTTTTCAAGGCATTTGAAAAGGTATAGAATGCTTGTCTCGGAAAATCCAGCAAATTGTAAATACACAAATGGATTTTCAACAGTAATCAGAATATATTGCATTTATTCGCTTGGATATGGCTTAAGCTACTTAAAAGAATGATCACATACTACAACACCTCTAAGCATCATGCAACAAACCTCAATTTTATTATTAGTAGATATATTAATTTGACTATATCCTATCAATGATATACAATCGGATTCCCTGAAGAAGGTACTGAAATGGATATGGCTTTAGCTAACTACTCGATCCGCAGAGGATTCATACGCTAAATGACCTTCCATCCGCTAAACGTAACACGCGCACGAAGAGCATATAGAGAATTACTTCCTCTATATAATCTTTGTCAAAGCGCGTTTGTCGGTTTGCAAGCCGATTCTCCCCTGGTTTAAGAGTCCATATGATTTTATCCAGATGAGGTATTGCATTTGTCAATTGCACTGTTTGTATAGCTTCTATCATCGCTGAACGCGCGGCATCATCAAATTCAAATGGTTCATATTCGCTTACTCTTGGTGCGTGGTGATGGGCAATAGCGCTGACGGCTGCACGAGCTAAGGGCATATTGCTCTCTGCTACCAGTTTGAGAATGATAGAACTTGTAATTGCCCCCTCCCCGGCGTGATTGCCCGGTTGCATTTTGCCTTTGATCTGCGCGTTTCTTTTTCGTTGTGCTTCATCGCTAGGATCATAAATGGTGTGCGCCGCCATAAAATCGAACGGAATGCTTTTATCTTCCCCGTTATAAAATTCACTCACCACCCGCTGCCACTCATGGGCAAATGCCTGCCACTTCTGACTGAGCTTGCCAATATCGTGCAGCGCCAACGTCAGCCGAATGACTTCATCTATCAAGCCAGGACGTAAACCAAAGCGCGTGGATTTTTCGATTTGCTTCACGGTATAGGCGATTTCATCCCGCAGCGGTGGGCGCTGGACAATCTCGCGCTTACCACTACGCCAAACTTGTGTGGGGTGTTCGCGGCTGTAGGTGCCATATAGTCCGGCGATATGTTGGGCATAGCTTTCTAATACATAGCCATCATATTGACCATGATTGTGTTTTTCGGGTGTCTTCAACGGAGGTGAAGCGCGTTCGCCAATTTCACCTAAAATGAGTCCGCGTTCTGGTGTATAGTCCGCAAAATGTGGATGCAGGGCTAAGGCAATGCTTGCTCGGTAGAGATCGTTAGGGTCTTTTAACTCTCTCCACCCATAGCGTGGCTGATTTTGTCCTTCATCTTCTTTATCTTTATCCATTTCCACAGGTAAAGCCTGCATTGCCACCCAAGGGAAGAGTTCAGGGTCTAGCCTGCCTTCTTTTTCTGCCTGTTTCCATGCTCGTGCGATCATGCCGGGACGCAGCGAAAAGCCTAAATAGTGCCAGGGGTATTTCGTGAGATGCTCATCGCCGTTTGGGTTGGGGTGAATCACAACATAGCGTGTGTCTTCAGTTTTACGGATCAACTGGGATGCCATGCCCCGTTCTAGGTTAGCAATGGTCTTAAAAATATCTTCTAAGCGATTCACATCTCCGGCTTTGAGTTGTTCAAGCACTTGCTCATCCACCTCGGTATGCACCGCATTGATAAATGCCTGCTCTCGCTCAAAATCCATGTGCTGCCCGGTGAATTCTCCTGATGTGAGCGCCGCTTGTGTGTTCACCATCAATGTTTTACCGCGCTCGGTCTTAAGCTTGGGGTTCGGGATGTGGTAGGGAGCGTATTTGTATGACACTTTCGGGTTGTCATCTGGCGTATCGGCATCGTCAGCTTCATCATCCGGCGGATCGTAGACAAACACGATGCCGTGCTCTCTTTCGCGCCGCGCACAGCGTCCTGCCCGCTGAAGCAAACTTGAAGCGGGAGCAAGCTCGGTGTGCATCACATCGCAGGTAATATCCAAACCGACTTCAATCACTTGGGTTGCAATCAGGATATGGGATTCGCCATCGTATTTATCATCCGCAGCCCCGAATATTGCCCGGATGTCTTCCTCTTTTTTAGCACG
Source organism: Anaerolineae bacterium (assembly GCA_034437895.1). Taxonomy (GTDB): domain Bacteria; phylum Chloroflexota; class Anaerolineae; order Aggregatilineales; family Phototrophicaceae; genus JANRLJ01. The sequence continues at coordinate 9,381 of DAOTTO010000245.1, forward strand.
GTCTGTCTGCAAAAATCGGGAATGCAGCAGTGTGACTTGAATGCCGTTTCGATCAGGGTGATTGATAAGCGCGTCATATAAAGCGGTTGCCCGGTCTACCAGATTGCAGATACAAATCGTCCGTTTTTTGTGCTGCGCCAAAATATGCGCTGCTGTAAGGGGATTGCCCTCCCCCATCCAGTTAAAAATGCGCTGACGGCCTGCCTGCTGTGCGGGAATATCGCTAAAATAGTGGGTTACATCGGCATCCAGCGGTGGGATAACTTCAGCGTCCAATTCTTTTGATAAATCCTCTAACATTGTGCGGGAAAACGTGGCTGTCATCAGCACAAATGGCGTGATTCCCTTCAGCATTTTGAGCATTGCCAGCGTCGTTGGCAGGGTTGTATCCGGGTCAAACAGGTGAAATTCATCAAAGACCAGGTAGCTTCCCACAATTGCTCCAGCGTTCAGATTGGCGAATTTATCGCCTGTACTATAGGGGATATTCAAAAAGCTGCTTAATACTTGGTCAATCGTGGCGAAAATCAGTGTGCCTTCAAAGTGTGAGTCTGTGGGGTGTTCGCCTGTCTGGATAGTGACATCAGGTTCTGGTTTTATACGCTCTTGCCGGACAAAAGGCTCCATGAGCGCTTTACTATCGATGTAGAATTGGTTTGCCAATACGCGCATCGGAACACTATAGATACACTTGCGAGGAAATTTTGTCGGGTCATCTGCTGCCCATTCTGCTAAATTAAAAAGCAAGGGTATAAGCGCAGCGCGTGTCTTTCCTGACCCTGTAGGTGCTTGTAGAATAACATTTTTACCAGATGCTAGGGTTTCAAGCACTACTTCCTGAAAAAATCTCATACTGTCAAATAAATCGTCTTGCATGTCTAATCTCCAAACATGTTCCGTAGTCGGTCACGATTAGAATCACTGACTCCATAGAGCTTTGCTAATGCCCGCGCCTCACCGATCATCTCATCACGCAAGGATTGTGGTTCCATGACTTCGACATCTGCGCCCCAACCGCGTATCCAGGGCAGCATTTCGCGGGGTTCAGCGATTTGTGCTTTCCAAAAGATATATTCGCCATCTTCACTAATTTGCTGATCAGGATGCCAGTGAGTCTCTAACAAACGCTGCTTCTGGCGGTGATGAAAACGCAAGACCACCTCCACCGGTTCTGTTTCACCTACCCAGATGCCCCAGGTTGGTTTTAGATAGTTCAGAATATCTTGAGGGTCAGGACGAGTAAACGAATCATTCGTGATACGCACCGATTGAATCCGTTCGAGTTTGAGCATCATAGGCTCATCGTCTGTCGTTTTGCCATGTACTCCACCGATTAAATAGAGCGAATCCGACCATACAGAAGCCTCAAACCACCAAGGGGCGATCACATGGCGAACCACCCCTTTGCGATGCAAGGCTTGATATTGAATTTCGACGTATTTTTCATCATGCCATGCAGATACAAGGTCAGCGAATAAGCGACTTCTGTGAGAAACCTGTTCTGTATCTTGTGGCACAAGATGATCCGCAATCTCCTCGTGCAATAAAGTTTCTAAACGGCGCAGCAGTGTGCTGTACTGCGAGTCTTTATGTAGATTTGCTCGCACAACACGTCGAAGTTGCAGATAAAGTAACCATACGTGTGAAAGGCTCAGATGCATTGGGCGAAGATGCTCTCGTGCATCAATAGCATACCGATAAGTCCCTTCTACTTTGCTTACTCCCTCGGTTTCTAAGTCCTTCAGGTAAGTAGTGATTGTTTGACGAGAAACCCCAACCCTTTCAGAAATTTCGCTTGGAGATAGCCCATCTGGATTATCCAAAAGTAGGTCTATAACTTGCTTTCGCCTGTGATCTGCTGTAATGCTCATAAACACTCTCCTTTTTTTTATTATGAACAAAACTGTAAAGGAAATTTTTCCACTTTCCTAAAAGCAAGATTTTCTAACCAACTTGTAACAATTTTTTATTACAGCTTATAAATGAAATTTTGGTTCTTCCGCATTTGATGTTGTTGGCGAACCATGGATCATGCAGCCAACCGAGCAAAACGGGAGTTGGGTGTCGTCGAACGGGGAACTTCATTGAGCCAATTCACAACGCGCAAGAGATTAATCGCGGCAGCCACCCCCAGATGTTGGAGATGGGTTTTGTCCATACCCCGGTAGCGTGATCGTCGTGCGCCGAGGACATGAGCGGCTTGTGACATACTGCCTTCCACCCCGGCACGGACGTGATAGGCGTCTTTGAATTCGGTGGTTTGTTGCCTTTGGCGAGCGATTTGCTGGGCTTCATAATGCGCTTGAGGCGCAAGAATGGTCAAAGTACGCCTTTTTTCGCAATTATCTGTGCATAAGGCAAGTGCTGGACATGCCACACACTCTCTATGTCGAAACTTGATTTTCACCACTGGGCGCTGTGAGCGGGTCTGGACGAGTGACCAACTGCAACTGGTATGCCCCTGTGGGCAAATGGCACGTTCGTTTTCCCAGTCGATGATGAACTGGCGGCTGTCATGTCCACCTTGTCGCGCTTGCCAACTGTTGTCATCCGGCACTGCGCCCATCAGATCAATGTCAGCCTTGTCTTGAGCATGTATCAGGTGATCAACCGACATATAGCCCTGATCGACGAAATGTTCAGCAGGCACATAGCCCTTTTCCACCAGATGATCGTGGATGATCCTGGTGACATCATGGTCGGGTTCGGTTGCTGGACGGGTTTCGACATTGGTAATCAGGCTCGGTGTATCCGCATCGCAGGTTTCTGTCAGATGTACCTTGTAACCAATCCAGGTCGTGTCGCGTTTGGTGCTACAGCGCGCCTCAGCATCATAGGGGGAAGTAATGAGGCGCGCAGCGGGTGGTTGATCTTGCTTCTCCCGCAGGCAGACCCGGCCTTCGTCCTCGTAGAAATGCTGGATCCACACCTAGCGCAGCATATCCACCGCAGGCAGTTGAGCGAGTTCTGGATAGTGACCATGATGATAAATCTCCCTCAGCAGATACAGACCATCCTGTCCGACCCGTTCCGCCCAGACTTTGCGCTCCGCATCTTTCTTGGGCA
>DAOTTO010000246.1:0-2839 GCA_034437895.1 Anaerolineae bacterium
TGGGCAAATATAGTTTGTCCACGTCTACGAGATTTGAACTCCCTACTATATGACTTCAGTTGAAGCGAATGCCGAACAACCCACCGTCTACGGAAGTATCGGTAAGCCTTGCTGGTACAATGTGAGGATCAATGTTAAAGTCATCGCCATATGACTTAGGCAAAGTGTCTGAATTCAGAGTTACGATCAACACGGGCGAGGCGCAGGCGTCGAATATCATCTAAACTGGGGTAGAAGCACTCACATTTACACCACTTTTCAAGTTTTAGGAGGACAAAAAAGATGATCCGTCGCGCGTTTGCCATGAGTTTGAAACCTGGTGGTCTGGCAGAATATAAGAAGCAGCACGATCACATCTGGCAGGAACTCGTCGCCGAAATCGAGAAAAGTGGGATCGCGCAGATCACGATTTTCGAGAATGACCCGATGCTATTCCTCTATTCGGAAATTTATGACGAAGCGGTTTGGGATAAGCTGTGGAACTCGGATGTTCACGACCGCTGGTCAGAGATTATGAACCCGCTTATGCGGTTCCGGGATGATGGCAAAGTCGATTCTACGCCCGTGCGCGAAATCTTCCAACTAGAGACGAAAGCGGGCGAAAAGGTGTCATCATGAGCGGATTGAATGGAAAAATTGCCGTCGTCACAGGCGCGAGTCGCGGCTTGGGGCAGCGGATAGCGCTTCGGCTCGCCGAAGGCGGCGCGGCAGTCGCGCTGATTGCGCGCAGTGAAGCGGCACTTGACGAAACCGCAAACGCAGTGCGTGCGCGGGGCGGAACGGCACAGACATTGTGCGCCGACCTCGCTCAGGCTGATCCGGCAGCCGTAGCGGACATCAAAGCGCGCGTGGTCGAGGGGCTGGGTACGCCGTCTATTCTCGTCAACAACGCAGGCATTTTTGGGCCGATCCAGTTGATCAAGGACAGCGACCCAGTTGCGTGGCTGGAGACCATGACCATCAACGCGCTTAACCCATACCTGTTTTGCCGTGCTTTCGTTGGCGGCATGATTGATGGAAGATGGGGACGGATTATCAACATCACGTCGGCGGCGGCACTGCACGAACCGGGACCACTGACCAGCGCCTACGCCACGAGCAAGGTCGCCCTCAATCACTTCACACGCCATTTAGCCGCAGAACTCGTAGGCACAGGCGTCACCGCCAACGTCATTCATCCTGGCGACGTGAAAACCGAGATGTGGGCGGGCATCCGCGATACCGCGATGGCGATGGGCGCGGAGGCAGAAGCCTACCGCCAGTGGGCGCAGTGGGTGGAGCAGACGGGGGGCGACGACCCAGAGAAAGCCGCTGATCTCGTGATGAACCTGATGAGCGATAAGGCAGCGTCGGTCAGCGGGCAGTTCCTCTGGATCGAAGGCGGTCTGCAAGCCCCTATCCCCAGTTGGGGCGAACCGACCAATAAACAACCTTGGCGCGACTAAACTATGACTAAAATTAGCTCCACCACTTCCGCTGAATCATCGCAAACACGGCGCGCAGCGTGTTTGCGTCTGCCCGACGAGATCGGAGTGATCGCGGCACTGGCGGCGATGGTCATTTTCATCGGCGTCTTACGCCCAGATTTCCTTGTTCCCGTCAAGCTGCTGCGCTTGTTCGGCAACACGGCATTCTATGGCATGATCGCGCTGGCAATCGTATTTTTGCTCGCTATTCAGAGAGATCGATCTCTCTGATGGCTGGATGTTCAACTTTTCCGCCGTCATCGCTGCAACCCTGATGGTGAACAGTCTTGATCCTTGGTTGGCGGCGCTCGGCGGCATCCATAACGCGACGATCTACGGGGCGACGAAGGCTGGCATTTTGGCGATGACAAAATCATTCGCACGCCATTACCTTGTGGAATAAGCAAAGGTAGTTGTTCAAATGTATAACTGCCGTAAGAAATATTGCTGTTATATTGGGACATTAAATTGCTATATTCTCCCTCGAAAATCGCTTTGAAGTAGGAATCGACAAATACATCAGGGTAGATCATCGATACACGCCTGCACCCCCAAGACGTGAATTGGGGGAATCTCGCACTAGGAACCCCTATGAAGCGTATTCATTATCCAAAGATGCCATTGACCCATCAACTGCTGCCAGTGGAGTTGATTTAGAGGAGATCCTGCGCGCCTGTCAGCCGGTAAATCCAAGTCCTTTGTTTGGATTGCCCAAATTATTGACAAAAACTTGACAACATGCTATTTTCCGTAAACGTTTACGGATCAATAAAAGCAAACATTGTTCCTGAAATAGTATCTTTTGATAATCTTTTATGTGTACCAAAATTATAGTCGTTGCCAGTTTCAATGCTGACCTCGCAACTTATGTTCAGCACCTACCGCGTTCAGGCGAAACACTTCATGCACAGCCCTTCGTCAACGGCGCAGGAGGTAAAGACTCGAAGCAGGCGATGCGTTTAACCCGGCTCTAGCGGTTGCGTTGGCAGAAGGGCAAGTACTGCCGGAAGCGATTCGCTTTTCAAATGCTAGGGCGACGGTGTCGATTACACGGCAGGGAGCCGCATCTAGTAGGCCAAGCCGCAAGGAGATGCTGGCGCTGTTAACGTTGTGACACACAATTGAGGTTCAAAATCTAAACTATAAGTGAACTGGAAATGCTTTACGGACAAGTTCATCAAACTCTTTACAGGTTTTTAGTTAGATTGAAGGCTCGCTCTGGTTTTTGAACTCGGAGTGAGGGATTGTAAAAAGTAACTTGACGTTGGCGATCGCATCGCCCATTTATTTCTTAAATTGAGACACGCGTAAGCATCCCCACGCCTAAAGGCGGGGCTTTTAAAAGCCCTAATGCTTACCCGACTCAGTGCGAC
>DAOTTO010000247.1:0-6955 GCA_034437895.1 Anaerolineae bacterium
ACAGAGATGACAGAGACTTAAATTCAAATCCTTGGTGGTTCAAAAAATTAAATGACTTTCATGGTTTTAGGTCTATTGCTTGCATCCTTGACAACTATTCTCAAATCGTGTTATAAATAGTGAACGTTAACGTAAACGTTCACTAACTTAAATTATTGCAAAACAGGTCATCTAATTTGAGCACGATGTCCACTTCGCAAAACGACCGCATTTCGATCACACGGGTAGCGCAAGTTGCCGATGTATCTATTCAGACTGTCTCGCGTGTCATCAACGAGCAGCCCGGTGTCTCGCTCAAAACACGCGAACGAGTTTTGAAGATTATTGAAGACCTAGGTTATTACCCCAGCCGTGCGGCGAAGGCGATGCGCGGTGCAAGCCGGACATTGGGCATCGTCGGTTATGGCCTAGAATTTTATGGACCTTCGCGTACCCTGATTGGCGCGCAGCAGGAAGCCAGTCGCCGCAATTATGGCACTGTCGTGGAACTGGTACAGGAACCTGAAAATGTGGATGTCCGCGCCATTTTTGAAACACTGCTTTCTAATCATGTCGATGGAATCGTCTGGTGTATCCCGGACATCGGCAGTAACGTTAAACTGGTTGTCTCCCAACTTGAAAAAGTCAACGTGCCACTGGTATTCACCGATACATCACCTGTTTCGCATGATTTGCTGACCTACTGTGATAACTACCTGGGCGGCCTAGTGGCTACCCGTCATCTGGCAGAAGGCGGCCATCAGATGATTGGGCTGATTACTGGCCCGCTGTCGTATTTCTCCGCGCGGGAGCGCAAACGCGGCTGGCAAGATGCGCTGCATGAATACAATCTATCCTGGCATGATGACCTAGTTGTTGAAGGTGACTGGAGACCGCAAAGTGGTGCTGAGGCGCTTACACATCTCATAGCACATAACCCGGATATGACCGCTGTTTTTGCCAGCAACGATCAAATGGCACTGGGTGTTTTGCACAGCGCCGAACAGATGGGGCTGAACGTGCCGGATGATCTGGCGGTGATTGGCTACGACGACATCCCCGAAGCGGCTTTTTTTCATCCGTCTCTCTCTTCCATCCGCCAGAACATTATTGCTTTGGGCGCAGGGGTGGTCAATCAAATTATCCAGGCGATTGAGTCCACTGTCATCAAAGGACAATACACCCCGGATGTCAGTGTCATCCAACCTGAACTGGTGATCCGCGCGTCTTCCCGCCAGACGGCGAGAAGCTAGAACGCGCTTCATTACTTGATAACGATGTGAAAGGAGTTATGAGCGACAACACCAGCATCATCCGTCCTATAAATAATGTACATTTTAGTTTGAAAGGTAAAAACGATGTCAAAATTTTTGAAAGTTTTGTTGATTGGGGTATTCACCCTGCTGCTCGGTTCAGTCGCTTTGGCGCAGGACACGACACCCTCTGGTAATATTCTTGTATGGATGCAGATCGCTAACCAAGATCAAATTGAAGCGACAATGATGGAGGCTTTTAACGAGGCCTACCCGGACATCACGGTTGAATTCGTTAACTACTCGCCCAGCGAAGTGGCCCAAAATCTGGCGCTCGCCATTCAGGGCGGCACCGGCGCGCCCGATGTGGCATTGATGGAAACAAACCAGGTGCCGCGCATCGTCGAGTTGGGCGGTTTGGTTGATTTGACAGACCGACTCGAACCTGATCTGGCAGATTTTAATGCGCCTGCGCTCGCAGCGGGCGTAAAAGACGCCAGTTACTATGCCGTCCCCTGGGACGTTGGCCCGGTAGTGCTTTACTACCGCCGCGATATTTTCGAGGCAGCGGGTCTGTCCAGCGAACCGGAAGCCGTTGATGAACTGGTGGCCACTTGGGACGATTTCTTTGCAGTTTGCCAGACGATTAAGACAGAAACCGGCCTACCCTGTTTTTCCTTAAACCGCGCCTCGAATTACGGCGACATCTGGACCAACATCCTCTGGTCGCAGGGTATTGGCTGGTGGGATGAACAAGACAATCTGACCATCAATACGCCCGCCCATGTCGAGGCACTGGAAATTCTGGGACGTTTCTGGGAAGCCGATCTGGTTTCCGACGATCTGGAATGGACAGACGGTTGGTATGCGACGCTGAATGAAACGGCGCTGGAAGGCGGCACCGTCCCGCCGGTTGCCACGCTGCCGATAGCCGGTTGGATGGGCGGTTTCCTCAAGAATTGGGCCGCACCGGACACGACAGGCTTATGGGGAGTGGTGCGCCTACCAGCGGTGGCATCGGACGGTGTGCGCTCATCCAATCAGGGTGGGTCGAGCTATACCATCCCGGCACAAAGCGCCAATATCGAAGCGGCCTGGGCCTTCATCAATTTTGTGAACAGCACCGAAAGCCAACTAGCGCTGTTTGAATATGGCGACATCTTCCCGGCGCGTCTTTCGGCTTATGAGTCGCCTATCTTCAGCGAAGCAGATCCGTATTTTGCCGATCAAGCCGTGCGTGAGGTTTACGCCGAGGCAGCGCGCAACATCCCCAACGCCAATATCGTCGGCGTACATAGCAACGTGATTGGTACGAACACCGATGTGGCGATTCAAAGTTACGCTACCGGGGCAGCATCAGCGCAGGAGGCTTTAGATGAAGCCGCTGAGCTGATCCGACTGGAAACCGGAATGCAATAAACTTGCATCCCCATACGAACGATGTGGAGTCCTATACTGACTCCACATCACTTTAGTATAGAGGAAATAACCAATGGCAGAAAACGCAATCGACCAACTCCTGTCGCTTCCCGATCAGGGGTATATACGGCAGCGGCAGAACTGGTTTCGTACTCTCAAAAAACATCGCTGGGCTTATTTGTTTATTTCGCCCTTTTTTGTGCTGTTCGCCATTTTTGGCGCTTACCCGATCCTGTTCTCGCTGTTCCTCAGCCTGAACGAATGGAACGGGGTAAGCGCGATGAAGTTTGTCGGCCTAGACAATTTCAGCCGCATGTTCAACGACAAACTATTCATCAAATCGTTTGAAAATAGCTTCATCTTATTTTTGATGTATGTACCGGCCATGCTGCTGCTGGCGCTGGTGTTGGCTGTTATCCTGAACTCGCCGCGTATTCGTGGTTTTCGCTTCTTTCGCACCATCATTTTCCTGCCCTTCATCACCAACATGGTGGCGGCGGGCTTCGCCTTTCAAATTATGCTCAACAAGCAGTACGGTTTGATCAATACCTTTCTGGCGCAGTTCGGCATTGATGCTATCCCCTGGCTGGAAACGCCTTTCGGTGCGCGGGTTTCGCTGTGTCTGCTGATTATCTGGGCGTGGCTGGGATACAACATGGTGTTGATGCTGGCCGGTTTGCAAACTATCTCTAATGAAGTCAAAGAAGCCGCACGAGTCGATGGTGCGAACAGTGTGCAGGTGTTTATGTATATCACTATTCCATTGATGCGCCCGGTGCTGCTGTTCGCCGCCGTCATGTCCACAATGGGGACGTTCAGCCTGTTCGCCGAGGTGGACACGCTCACCGGTGGTGGGCCGCAGTACGCGACGATCACGCCGCTTATCAAAATTTACGGCAACGCCTTTGGGCAGTTTCAGTTAGGCTACGCTTCGGCGATGGGTTACAGCTATTTCGTGGTTATTTTCATCCTGACCATGCTACAAGTGCGCTCCTTCGGGCGGGATGGCAGCGAAACCCCCCGGAGAAGAGGAGGCCGTCGTGAACGTCTCACGTAAATTGAGCGATCATATCGTGACGTTGGGGATGTATCTTTTCCTGATTGCAATCTGCATCTTTATGCTGCTGCCCTTCATCTGGATGCTCAGCACGTCGTTTAAGATGCCGCAAGATGTCTTCGGTCTGCCGCCACAGATCATCCCGGCCAACCCCACGCTGATTAATTACCAGTATCTATTCCAAGACAAAAACATTATTCGCATCATCGGCAATACCTTCGCGGTGGCGGGTGGCGCGACAGTCCTGCGCCTGTTCTTCTGCTCGCTGACGGGTTATGCCTTCGCCAAGTATCAGTTCCCAGGCCGGGGAACTCTGTTCGCCTTTTTGCTCGGCACGATGGTCATTCCCGGCGCGGTGACACTCATCCCGGTATACATCATCATCCGCGACATCAAGCTGATGGATACCCTGTGGGCGCTCATCATTCCCGGCGCGGCCAGCGCATTTGGCATCTTCTTCATGCGCCAGTATATCGCCAGTGTCAGCGATGAACTGCTTGATGCGGCGCGGATTGACGGGGCGAGTGAGTTTGGTATTTACTGGCGAGTCATCGTGCCAATTATCGCGCCGGGGCTGGTCAGCCTGGGGCTGATTTTTTTCATGGGGTCGTGGAACGATTATTTCGGGCCGCTGATATTCCTGAAATCACCGGAAAATTTCACGCTGCCGCTGGCGATTCGCTCGTTTGAAGGGGCAGTTGGTTTGACAGCCTATAACACGCAAATGGCGATGTCGATTTTGAGCCTGCTGCCGCTGCTGGTGCTGTTCATTATTTTCCAGCGGCGCATCGTCGATGGCATCACGGCGGGCGCGGTCAAAGGTTGATTCGTAAGCATCACACACTTTTATGGAACTTATCATGTTAGGACAGCACATGCTATATTTTGGCGTGGATTATTATCCCGAACACTGGCCAGAGTCGCGCTGGGAAACCGATGCGAGGATGATGCAGGAGGCAGGCATCAACGTCGTCCGGTTGGCGGAATTCGCTTGGGCGCTGCTGGAGCCGGAGGATGGTAGGTTCGATTTTGAATGGCTTGACCGCGCCATAAACGTGCTGGCGCGGCGCCAGATCAAAATCGTGCTGGGGACACCCTCAGCTACACCCCCGCCCTGGTTATGGCAAAAAATCCCAGACAGCGCCCTGGTGGATGAGAACGGCACGCCGCGCGAATATGGCAGCCGCCGCGAATACAGCCCGACACATAGCGATTATCGCGCTCATGCCGTGCGGATAGCGCGAGCGATGGCACAACACTACGCAGCCAATTCACAGGTGATCGGCTGGCAGATTGACAACGAATTTGGTGATCGCTGCTATGCGCCGGGGACACGTCTCGCTTTCCAGAACTGGCTGAAAGAGCGCTACGGCTCACTAGAAACGCTCAACGAATGCTGGGGAACGCGCTTTTGGAGTCATATCTATACTGACTGGGCGCAAATTCCAGTACCGGTCAAGCGGGTTCACGCCCAGCATAACCCCAGCCTCCATCTGGATTACTACCGCTTTATGTCGGAGGTGTACGTCGAGTTCCAGCAGCTTCAGGTCGATGCGCTGCGGGAAATCTGCCCGCCGGAGCAGTTCATCACCCACAACTTCATGGGCTTTGGCTATCCGCGCATCAACTATTTTGACCTAGCAAAATCGCTCGATCTGGTGACGTGGGATAATTACCCACGCGGCTTTTGGGTCACGACACAAGACATTGCCCCCGCGCCCATTGCTCTCGGTCATGTGACCATGCGTAGCCTGAAAAAACAAAACTTCTGGGTAATGGAGCAACAGAGCGGTCAAGGGTCGTGGGAGACGCTGCCACCGATGACGCGCCCCGGCGAAATAGCGCTATGGGCCTATCAGGCTATCGCGCATGGCGCAGACGGCATCGTGTTTTTCCGCTGGCGTACCTGCCGCTTCGGTGTCGAACAGTATTGGCACGGGGTACTCGATCATGATGGACAGGGAAGGCGGCGCTACGTCGAAGTCAAACAGATGGGGCAGGAAATTGCTCGCGCCGGTACGCTGATCGCCGGGAGCGAAGTGCGTGCAGAAGTGGCGATTATGCTGTCCTATGACTCGCGTTTTGCCTTCGAAATTCAGCCGAACAACCCCGATTTCAGTTACGAACGGCATCTGACTGATTATTATACAGCTTTGCATCAGGCCAATATCCCGGTGGATGTGGTCGCGCCGGATGATGTTCTGAACGGCTATAAGCTGGTGATAGTCCCCGCGCTGTACATAACGGAAATGGAAACGGTACAGCACCTGACAACCTTCGTCGAACGAGGCGGGACACTAATTGTCACAGCTCGTTCTGGTGTCAAAGATCACACCAACATTGTGGTCAATCATGTGCTTCCGGGTTTGCTCGCGCCCCTGTGTGGGGTTGAAGTCCAGGAATACGACTCACCTTTGAGCGGCGAAAAACGGGCGCTGAAATTCATCGCTGACGATTTTGCAGGACAGGGGAAGGCGGCGGTTTGGTGCGACATCCTCAAGCCGACGACGGCACGGGTTCTGGCAGAATATGCCGAAGATTTCTATGCGGGACAACCTGCCGTTACTCTGAACAGTGTCGGAAGCGGAGTGGTGATTTACAGCGGCACGATGGGTGACGCGACTTTTGTCGAGTCGATTGTCGAATATGCCCGCCAACATACCGATGTTCAGAGTTTACTTGAAACTCCGCCGCAGGTCGAAGTCACGGCACGCTGGCGGGGCGACCAACGGTTACTGTTTATACTGAATCATGCCGATGTGACCCATGAAATCAAAATCGAGGACGGCTATATTGACCTGCTTTCTGGGCAGGAGCAGGAGAATATACTTAAGCTACAGCCGAAACAGGTAATGATTTTGCAGGTCACATAAGTAGCTGATTACCGCAGCAAAGCCCGATATTTGCCTGGCGACATCCCACATAGGCGCTTAAAAGCCATGTAGAAATGACTCAACGTTGGGAAACCCGCCTCAAGCGCAATGTCGGTGACAGGTGTATCGCTGATGATGAGACGTTGCTGAGCGTGGGCGATGCGCTGCTGCGTCAGGTATTCGATCAGGCTCAGGCCAAAGGTATCTTTGAAAACGGTCATGGCATAATTGGGGTGCAGCCCAACCTGTCCGGCAATAGCGGCTACGGTGATGGCTTCGTCAAAATGCTGGCTCATGAAGAGCGCCATCTGGTTAGCCCGATTATCGCTGATTGCGGCTGGCGTAAGTTGGGTTTGGCTTGATGGCACAGCCGC
>DAOTTO010000248.1:0-2338 GCA_034437895.1 Anaerolineae bacterium
AGGCAAAAAACCGATAAAGTCACGGCGGTATAACGGCGCATAATCTTCCCCAATAATCGTGAATGGCTTAACGCCCATTATTATAGCGAAAGGAAAATCGCGCTTTAGCAAATGAAACCCTTTCCCAACCATTTTGTAAAAGTATTGTTATGAATAAAAAGTGACTTGCTCATCAAAATAAAGTTATGGTACTCTGTTCCTATGGCATACACGTTATAGAACGTAAGGGTTAAAATAGATGACCACCGGAACCACCCTACAAACGATTGACCTGATTGTCACTGGTGTGACCGGAGTCGGTAAGACCACCTTCATCAAGACAATCAGCCAAAATACCGATCACACCCATTCCGACGGTTGGTTTACCGGACATGTGCAAATTGATGATGGATTAGATGCACTGTTTATGGAACCGCCTGCTTCTGCCAGCTTTGATTTTATGTGGCAGCGCGAGATGATCGAAGAGTCGGAAGTACACGGTTATATCGTGGTGTGCGACAGCACCCGCCCTGAGCATTTTGGCGAAATGATCGGCATTTTAGAAACCATCCGCGCCTTTCACCCCGGTACGCCTGTGATCGTCGCCGCCAATAAACAAGATCAGCCCGCCGCATGGAACGTAGACGACATCCGTATGGGACTCGGTATCCCCGCTGATATTCCTGTGATGCCGTGTGTGGCGAAGGATGTTGACGGCGTAAGCACTATTGTAATTCGCCTCTTAGAAGCGCTCTGGCAGTAGACCCGCGCTTTTCTGGGCAAAATTCAAAAATCCGCATTACTCTACACTTATTCCCGCGCCAATCTGATGAAATTTTTCGTAACTTCCAGCCGCGTGGACTCTGCCTTATCTATGCAATCGAGCCGTTGTCCGTATAATAAAAGATGGGAACGCATGATTTTCCCAATAATGTGTTTACGTAGGCAGGGTTAAATCGTATGTATAGAAAGCGACAATCGTCCGGTTGTATCATCAAACTGCTCATCGTTTTGGGCATGATCGCCGGAATCGCTTACGTTGGGGTTGATTACTTTCGCGCCAGCCGCATTTCATCAGAAACCGTGCTGCTGCCGTCTTTACCACAGTTTCCTTCCGGTGCGCCAGCAGAGAGCGCCCTCGCCGCCGCCCCCACAACCGCCCCGACTTCGCAGCAAGCCTCCACCAGCCTCGTCTCATCAGGGGTGCAAATCGACAGCGAAACCACCCGCTTATTTATTCCGTCGGCGGGCATCGAAGCGCCCATCACCGAGGTATTTTTGGACGGCACAAGCTGGGATGTCAGCTTCCTCGGCACATCGGTAGGGCATTTGGAGGGAACGGCGTGGATGGATGATACCCCCGGCAACATTGTGCTTTCGGGGCATGTGGAACTTTCTGACGGGCGGCAGGGGGTTTTTGCGACGTTGGATGAAGTGCCTGTGGGCGAAGTCATCATCATCACACGCGGCACCGAAGAACGGCGCTACCGTGTGACCACTGTGCGCCAAGTCGAACCGGATGACCTCACTCCGTTGTATCCCAGCACGACGGAACAACTGACCCTGATTACTTGTGGTAGTTACAATTTCTTCTCCGATGAGTACGAAATCCGCACCGTCGTGGTCGCGGAACGCCTGAGTTAAGCCTTCCAGCCGTTTAAAAATCGCAAATCGTAGGGACGCACCGAGGTGTCGCTCCCTACGATTTATTATTTCTACCTATTATTGCGCTGATTCTTCCCTGTCTTTTTCCCGAATACGTTTGAATTCTTCCTGGAGCTTAGCCAGTTCCGCGTCGGACATATCTTCCAGATCGACCAAACTATTACGCGCCGTTTCTAGGCTGTGGATGAGTTCATCCAGCTTGAGATGAATCGCCCGCGCATCACGGTTTTGCGTATTCTGGATCAAAAATACCATCAAAAACGTGATAATCGTCGTGCTGGTGTTGATGACCAACTGCCATGTATCGGAAAAGCCAAACAACGGCCCCGTCAGCCCCCAAATCACAATGATGCTTGCCGCGATGATAAATGCCCACGGCGAACCGACGATTTCCGATATCCGATGAGCGAACTTCCTGAATATCTCTCGCATGATTTTTACCCCCTTCCTTACTGCTGCTCATATTTCACCGCGCCTTCGTGAATAAAGCGCGTGATTCGGCTTAGAATAAAGAGAGTCTCGCTCAGTTTACAAGCCAACCCGCATAGGCCAAGCGTAGGGCAAGCGGTGGGAAGCCTTAAACCGAACTTAACCTCGCATCCCTAAAAATGTTGTACACTGCCCCGTAGCAAACTCACCATCACAACAGGAGCCATCGCATGACGTTTATTTACAAGAAAATTATGGGGGGGGG
>DAOTTO010000249.1:0-2173 GCA_034437895.1 Anaerolineae bacterium
GTTTTAAAAACCCCTGAAGGGGTTAAGTAAAAAGGTTCTTTAACCTCTTTAGAGGTTTCCAGATTGCGCGTAGCTCTGGGTTTTGAACCCGGAGCGGCTGGCTGCGTAAGGTGAGTTAAATAACGCGAATTATGGATAGCGATGCTTATTCAACCTCACCCCCGCCTCGCTTCACCCATAGCGATAATTTGGGCAGGAGTATAGCCAACCCACTGCTTCAAAGATCGAGTCATGTGCGGTTGATCGAAATAGCCAACTTCATAAACCGTATCGAGGATAGTCTTGCCCTGCTCTAAGAGGAATGATGCCCGCTGAGCGCGTTCAATCTGGCGGATGTTGTTTTGGCTCAAGCCTATCGTATGCAAAAAGCGATGCCGAAGCGTCCGAGGAGATACATCCTGCGGATGATCCTCTAAGGCCGTTTTTACAACGGGATCAAAGCGCACAATATCATTTCGTGCCAGCCGTTGCACGAAGGTTTCGACATTTTCATGTGTCGGCAACTCCCATGTAGTGCTGTTCAGCCAAAAAGAATGCTTTCCCACCTCCGGCAAAAATGTCTCTTTATTCATAAGGTTTTTTGCGGGTAGGTGGGGCATGAATGTACCAAGTTTAAATTTGACCCAGACAATCTCTGCCTCCCCTTCCCAAGACGCAATCCCCGCCATTGACAGCGGCCCGACAATAATAGGTCGGAAACAATCATTCACTTTCACAAAAACCATGTGCCAATGAGACTCGGCAGGACGAATCGTCCTACCAACGCTTTGGGTTTGCCCATGCGTCACTAATTCTATATAAGGTGAGTCGGATAATCTTTCCTGGTAGACGAGACTCATAGTCACTGACCTCTTGACCTAAAGTACACAAAACACCGTCATGCTGAATAGCCAAGTTCAATTGAAGCACATTTGTTCTTTTTGAGCAAGCAGAACAGGCTTGAACATCATATCAATCTTCAAACCATACATGGTAGCATCTCGTCAATTTCTAAGTATTTCTTGGCTTCATGATATTCGCCGCCACGATACATATCCCTAGCCACATCCCCCCAGCGGCAAAGCCCCCCAAAACATCGGAGAAGTAATGTACACCGAGCGCCATACGGCTGATTCCGATCAAAATAATGAATAAAGCTGCCACGAAAACAATCACAATACGCACATAACGATTGCGAACACTAACGACCAAAAAATAAGCCAACATACCATAAGTAATCAGCGAAGTCATCGAATGCGCGCTGGGAAAGCTGTAACTTCGTTCAAGCGCTAACGGATCGACAAAATAGGGACGTGGACGCGCGATAACCGTCTTTATCAAAATATTAAGTAAAATGCCTCCCCCTAGCGCAATAATCCAAAATATCAAATTGAGCCATTGGCGGCGCAGTGCATAATAAAGGCCAACAACTACAGCCACCGCTACAATCCCCTGAGCACCCAGCGAACTGATAAGGATATAAACCGATGTGTTGAAGGGTGTCGCTTCTCGATGCAGTTCCGTAGCGAAGGCTGCATCAATATCAACTATAGGATCGCCTTTCAAGATATCCTCTGCCACACCGACAAAAAGCCACAAACTTAAAATACTTAATACCAGTCCGAAGATCAGAAACACGCTGATCTTCCGAACAACCAGAAATGTCTTGAAGCGCATTCCACCCTGCTGTAATAATTGCCTCATCACAGACTCCTTAACTTACCAATGGGTAGCCCCCATCGACACGAATAACATTGCGCCCTGATAAAAGCATTGTTGAGGTAAGTCAGGATTGATCGCCCTACACATCAAACGTAAGGGTCAATCATTGTATCATTATTGCAAATGGGCGTAGGCGAATCAGAGTTTTGAGGAAACAAGCAGGCTCAAATTTGGTTTTGACAAGATATTCATCTTTCAATTTAAGGCAGTAATTCAAGTGCAGGACAGTGTTTAGGGCGGAAGATAGAAAAATCACGGCGGTCAAACGTACAAATCTGCGTAATTTCTAAACGCTCTAAAAGCGCCATAATACAGCAGTCAACGAAGTTGAATTTTGCATCCGCATAATTTTCTCTGATCTCGAAGACGCGCTCCAGATCATGTTTTGTGATGGATTCGAGTTGTAAGGATGAAATTGTAAAGGTTTTGATAAAGAGATTTGCAGCGCGATAACTGACTTTACTCCCAAGCA
>DAOTTO010000250.1:0-5295 GCA_034437895.1 Anaerolineae bacterium
TTCACCAAAGCCAGCTTTACCGTGACGGAAACGGAATCGATCCCCGCGTTGATGGCGGAGGCATTCAAAACCGCGCTCAGTGGACGACCTGGCCCGGTCTTCATCGAAATGCCATTTGATGTGCTGTTTAATGCCGTCGATGCACCGGACATTCATCCCCGCGTGACGATTGCGCCACTTGAGCCGGAAGTTGGCGCGATGGCGCAAATCTTCGACTTGCTCCGTGCCGCTAAAAAGCCCGTCATCGTCGCCGGGACGCAGGTCTATTGGGATCAAGGGGCTGATGCGCTGCGTGAACTCACCGACGCAACTGGAATCCCCGTGCTGACCAACGGCGGCGGACGCGGGACTCTGCCAATGACG
Source organism: Anaerolineae bacterium (assembly GCA_034437895.1). Lineage (GTDB taxonomy): Bacteria > Chloroflexota > Anaerolineae > Aggregatilineales > Phototrophicaceae > JANRLJ01. The sequence goes on from DAOTTO010000250.1 coordinate 364, forward strand.
CATCCCAACTGTTTTAAATCGGCGCGAGGCAAGGCACTGCGGGAAGGGGATGTCGTCCTCTTAATCGGCACTCCGCTCGATTTCCGGCTTAAATATGGCAAAGACGGCTGGAATCCTGACAGCAAAATCATCCAGATTGAAAATGACCCCGCCGAATTGAATCATAATCGTACGGCGGAAGTTGCAATTTGTGCGGATTCGCGCTTGATACTGGAAGCGCTGGTTGAAGGTTTACAAGGGCTGCGCTGGGATGAGTGGGGGCGCGACTTGCGCGAAGATGAAGATAAGAAAAACGCCCAGCTTGAGACATGGAAGACGCTGCCGGATGTGCCGATCAATCATTTTAGGATGGGCGGCGCGATCAATGACTTTCTCGACGAAAATACTATTTTAGTCGGGGATGGTGGCGATATCGTGAGTGCCTGCGCGAAGGTGATCGACCTGACATATCCGGGGCAGTGGCTTGATCCAGGGCCGTTGGGGTGCTTAGGAGTCGGTGCGCCGTTTGCGATTGCGGCGAAACACTTATATCCTGATAAGCGCGTGTTGATTATCAACGGCGACGGTTCGTTTGGGCTGAACGGATTTGAGTTTGATACGGCGCTCCGTTTTAATCTGCCGATTGTGAGCATCGTCGGCAACGACTCCGGTTGGGGACAGATTCGTACGCCGCAGGTCAGTATGGTGAGTGAAGAACGGGCGATTGCAACCAAACTCGCGCCCACGCGCTACGATAAAATCGTCAAGGCGATGGGCGGATATGGGGAGCATGTGGATGATCCAAATGATTTAGGCCATGCTTTGCAGCGGGCATTTGCCAGTGGTCTGCCGGCCTGCATTGACGTGACGATTGATCCTCGCGGCATGAGTAAAACGGGCGCAAGTACGCCCTATATTGTGTAAAATGATAAAATGAGCGACTTTGCAAATCAGATTATCGGGTTTATTGAAAATTTCGTGGAAGCAATCGGCTATCCGGGTATTTTTCTGGTGATGTTCGCAGAAAATGTCTTTCCACCGATTCCAACCGATCCGCTGTTGCCGTTTGCCGGAATTTTGGTGGCGGAAGGTAAGCTATCCTTCTTTGGCGTGTGGTTTTCCGCGATTGCAGGCGCGATCATCGGGTCTCTCGTCCTGTATGGGATCGGTGCGTATGCGGGTGAGAGTGCTGTACGCGCCCTCGTCCGGCGGTATGGCAAATATTTCTCCGTTTCTGAAAATGAACTTGACCGCGCCTTAAGCCTGTTTGCTAAATATGGCGGCCTATTCGTCTTTATTGGGCGAGCGGTTCCAGTCCTGAGAAGTGCAGTTTCACTTACAGCAGGTATGAGCCGGATGCCTATCCCTAAATTTATCGTGTATTCGGCGGCGATGTCTGCCCTCGTAACAGGGTTTTGGACGTATGCCGGATTTGTGCTGGGCGAAAATTGGCGTGACATCTTGGCTGGTTTGGAGCGCTATCAGCCTTTGTTGTTGATAGCGCTAGTAGTGATTGTAATTCTAGGTGTCTACTGGTTTTATCGCCGCCGTGTCCGCCGCAAAGCCCTTCAAACGCAGGTGCTTTCCAGTGACACAGAAACACCCAATTTTTGATCGTAATTTAACGAAATCTTCGTTAAGATTATAGCAAGTCGCTTGTAATTTCTAACATTGTACCCCGACGGTTCAATTTCCTATATTCTCTTCATCTACTTCAAAACAGGAGCGCTTGGTATGGGACAATTTGATGGGAAAGTTGTTTTAGTTACGGGTGGTAGTTCCGGCATCGGTCAGTCGGCGGCGATTTTGTTGGCAGGTCAGGGCGCAAAAATTATGGTTTCTGGCCGAAATGCAGCTAAAGGGCAGGAAACCGTTGACATTATTCGCAAAAATGGCAAGCAAGCCGATTTTACGCAAGCGAATGTGGTCAATGCGACTGAGGTAGAAGCGCTAATCGCCGCGACGATCAAATCCTTCGGGCGTTTAGATCATGTCGTCCATAGTGCGGGGGCAGTTGGTAGTGTCGCCAACACAGTCGATTGTACAGAGGAAAATTGGCAGGATGTTATCCAGACGAATATTACGGGTGCATGGCATGTGATGAAATATGCCATCCCCGAAATCCTCAAAGTTGGCGGTGGTTCGATTGTGAACATCGCGTCCGTAATTGGTGTGATCGCTTTCCCCGGCCTACCCGCCTATACCGCCAGTAAAGCCGGCATGATTGCGCTGACTAAAACCACCGCACTGGAATATGCCAAACAGAACATCCGTGTCAATGTTATTTGCCCTGGCTCGATTCGTACCCCCATGTTTATGGATTTCTCTGGCGGCACACCTGAATCCGAAGTGTACATGGCGAGTTTTCACCCGATGGGACGTATCGGCGAACCGAATGAAGTCGCCAGCGCAATCGAGTGGCTGCTTTCAGACGGAGCATCTTTTGTGACCGGACATGTTCTGCCCGTTGCGGGTGGTTGGGAAGTTCCCTGATTAATGTTTAATCGGGTCAGAAAGTACGCTTTAATATCATAAGGGTGCAAATCTCTATAAAATTCTACACAAATCTAATTTGCATTCGCAGAAAAATCGTGCTATAGTATTTTTATCGATGGCTTAGTTACGAGGAGGTGATCGACATTATGTTAGTCAATCTTGGGGGCACGTACCTCTAACACTCCTTCGGGATAGCACACGAGGTGCGTCCCACCCAAAAAAGCAGATTCTGCACAACTCAGCCCTTCGGGGCTGTTTTGTTTTTAAGGGCATCATAATCCTCACGCAAAATGCTGTAGTAGGATGTATCGCGGTAACGTTCCCAACGATACCAATGTTGGCGCAGTGTGCCTTCGTAGGTCATGCCGATTTTCTGCATCACTTTGCCCGAAGCGGGATTATCGGTAAAGTGCGAGGCATAAATGCGATTTAGGCCGAGTTCTTCAAAACCAAAAATCATCACGCGCCGGGCTGCTTCCGAGACATAACCATTGCCCCAAAAAGGGATACCGAGCCAATAGCCGATTTCGGCGCGATGATGTTCCTTACGCGGGTGCAGACCAATAACGCCAATCAGGTTATCGGACGGCTTGGCAGTAATTGCAAAGACAAAATCTTCCCGTGCATTTATCGCATCCTGCATCTTCTCGATAAATTCTACCGCGCCATCTTCGGGATAGGGATGCGGCATGGTAAGCAAATTGGCGGCGATTTCGGGGTGATCCGCCAACTGTCGAATATTGGTCGCATCGGTCATTTCTAGTGGGCGTAAAATCAGGCGCTCAGTTTCCAAACGAGGTAAGTGCGAATTCATAGATTATTCCTTTGAAGAATAAGAAGACTTGCTCATAATATCGGACTGATTTACGGTACGGACAGGCAGCATAATGATGACGCTCTTTAACATACTCCTGTCCGCGATTCTATCACCGCGTCAGATATTCATGTACCAGCGTTTGGAAGTGATGCACACCGTTCTCGCGCTTGACGGAGAAGCGCCCTCGATCATACGAGCGCGAGGTTAAACCCTTCTGTACGATCTCACAGATTTCAATGTCTTCCTGCTGGATTTCGTCGCTGAAGGCGATGGTCTGCTGCATACTTTCCCAGCCTTCACCTGTGCCGGGTTCTTCAAAATACCACTCGAAGATCGTCAGCGTTTTATCATGTCCGGCAGGTAGGATGATGTTGATCGACATATTATCAGGGTAGATATTCAACATGACGTTGGGGAAAATCCAGTAATAGAGCGCTTCACCTTCGCCCTCGTCACGGATGTAACGACGGTCACGTCCTTGCACCTGACCTTCGGCGGCAGGACGAATGGGGGCATATTGCGACGAATGATGGCGGAAGGTATCGACACGATACTGATCGTAATCAATCTCACGGAACAGTCCCGGATGTGCTGTTGGCAGATGATAGCCTTCCAGATAATTATCGACATAAACCTTCCAATTGCAGTCGATCAGATAATCGCGTCGCTCGAATTGGCGCATCTGGTCGATTTTAAAACCCTTCGCCGCGATTTCGTCCGCGAGCTGCCCATAGGCCGTCTCGCGCATCGGCGGCGCGTTGGGGTCAAGATTGACGAAGATGAACGGCCCCCATGCTTCGACCTTCACCGGTGGCAAGCAAACTTCCTGCTTTTGCCAATTTGCCACGCCATCGAATTCCGGCGCACCGATTAAGCGCCCATCGAGGCCATACGTCCAGCCATGATACATACATTGCAGGCTCTTACGATTGCCCTTGCCCCGCGCCACCTGTGCGCCGCGATGACGACAGACGTTATAAAAAGCGCGAAGCTCATTATCCGTGCCGCGTGTGACAACCAACGGTTCGCCCACGACCTCGCAAGCGAAATAATCACCGGGACGCGCCACCATATCCAACCGTCCGACGGGCTGCCATGTCGTCCAGAAGATTTTTTCTTTTTCCAGTTCAAGGAAAGCCGGATCGGTATACCAGCGTGAGGGCATCGTTTCCGCACTGGCGAGATCAACAGAAGGCGCGTAATCGGATAAATCAAAGTGAAAACCATTTTGAGTCATAAATCTTTGTATCCTTCGTCTCTTTGTGGTTCAATTATCCCTATTATATCGTATAACGAACGGAAAGCCGTATGAGCGAGAAGGTTTCGACTGAAAAATTGACAGGTGTTCCAGAGACGATGTTGATCCCGCTGTATTCGCGTGCGATAGAAACGCAGCGTCCTGACGGAATCATCAACGACGAAAAAGCCGTCGAGATGATGGCGCGAATCGATTATGATTTTTCGCGCTTTGCGGACGGGAATGCCACGCAAACGGGTGTTGCTATTCGTACCGAGATTTTTGATGAGCAGGTGCGGGCATTTATCGCCGCCAACCCAGATGGTGTGATCGTCAACCTCGGCGCGGGATTAGATACGCGCTACTTTCGCATGGATAACGGGCGCATCCTTTGGTACGAACT
>DAOTTO010000251.1:0-10197 GCA_034437895.1 Anaerolineae bacterium
TACCCCACCCCTAAATCCCCTCCCCATTGCATGGAGAGGGGACTTCAAGATGCGTTTTTCTCCCCCTCTCCAAGTATTGGAGAGGGGGCCGGGGGGTGAGGTAAGCGAAAGTCCTGCAAAGAAAAAAGAAGATTGAAGAATTTATTAGGTGTTCTCGATGACTTGGTGGTTCAAAGAATTTAAACCTGCGTTAAGATGAGGCGCAAAAATAAAACGGGTTCTTGACCGCTGCCGAGGTTGAGCATCAAAATATGGCTGTCCTCAAAACCCAAGTGCCGATATAAGGCAACCGCGCCGGTGTTGCTTAAGGCCGCGCCAATTTCGACACATTCGGCCTGCATGTCGCAAGCCACCCTGACTAAATATTGAATCATCGCCGTACCTAATCCGCGTCCGCGATGTTCTTCCGCCACAATCAAATCGCTGATTTCCGCGCAGCGAGGCCACAGGAGTATTTGACCGTAACCGCGTAAGATATTGTGCTGCCCTTCCATAATGACCACGCCCAGACCGCGCCCCTGTCGTCCATACTGTTGGGCGCGGGTGAAGAGTTGGTAAATCGCCGCTTGTGGACGATCAGGCCAGCATAAGGTATGGATCATGACCGCATCGGTCAGTTGAACAGGGCGCAAGGTTATGTGAGGATCGGGAGTTTGGAGCGCCAAGGGTCGGTTAATCATCACACAATTATAGCATCAATCCTTTATGCACTAAATCATGCCAATAAAAGAGTAAAATATGGGGAATGGCGAATCATAAAAACATGGTAGGGATTTTCCCTACCATGCCAAATGGTCTATTCTTCTGGTTAAGATGCTGGTTAAATTATTGCGCTGTTTCCATCATCATCATTTGGGATTCTGCAAGGATGTGGGCCAAAATGAACTGCTCCACATTCGCCCGCAGCGCGGTACAGGCCGGGTCTTCATCCGCAACTACGCCAGCAGGTAGTTGGGTAAAGGTGGAAAGATCGGTTGCATCCATCTCCATGCCTGCCATGTAAGCATCGGTCAATTCTTGCAGGCTCATTTCCATCATTGGCGCGACCATTGCTTCCATCGATTCCATCGCCATCATTTCTTCTTCGGTAGCTTCTTCCATCATAGCGGTCATCATCGCCATTGTTTCCTGAATCAGCGGGGTATACTGTCCATAATCGATTGGGCGCATGGCTTCGGCTTGGTTCATCATGAAGCCGGAGAGATAATCGTAATCGTGTTCGGCAATATAAAGCAGCAGCATGAGGGTAGAATCGCATACTAACGGCGCATCATCTTGTGCTTGGCTAACAGTGGTGCGGGCGGTGGGCAGAATACCTACAGCGACAACTAAAGCAAGTGCGACAAGAAATAAGCGGATACGGTTTGTTTTTAACATGGTTCAACTCCTCATAGGAAAGAAAAAGGTGTCTAAATTAGACACCCTAAACATATTGAGCAAGTCTAACGGTGGGCTAACGGAAGTCTTACAAATGTCTTGCAAAAGCCTTACGTCAGATTACGCCGCGTTACTCCATCAGCCGATAGAAGAACAACTCATAATCGGGCAGCAGGTCGGGATAGAGGATTTTGATGATGTCCGCCAGAATCAAGTGGGGGCTGGTTACGCCTGTTTCATAAATGTCGTTGCCGCCGTTTACGTTGACACGCGCATCGTTGTTATAGACGTTTCCCGTTGTAAAGGGGCCTAAATCGCCGTAACGCTCATCAACAGCGCGTAAGTCGTCCAGCGTTGTGATGCCGAATTGATTCGCCAGCCAGATATCCGCATCTAATCCAGCAGCGTAAACCGCCTCAAACGCAAACGATACACTGCCAGTCACGTCTTGCACTTCGGGCGCATCGTTCAAGACATTGTTTACGCCAGCATCGCGCAATAGCTGGCCTGAATAGCTCTGTGCGCCGGGGACGAACCATGCTTCATCATAGCCGCTGAAGGCATCCCACAGCACGAGGGGGCGTTCTGTGGCGGGAATGTCTGCGGTGAGGGCGGCTAAATCTTCGTAGGCGGTGACTTCTTCATCGAACAAAGCTGTTGCTTCGGCTTCGGCATTAAAAAACAGCGCCGTGAATTTTATCCATTCCGCCCGACCCAACGGTGAAGTCTCCGCCAGATCGCCATTGAGCGCCACAAATACACCGGATTCAATCAAGGCCGGATGCGCGTCATATTCGGGGAAGCCGCTGCCATAGGCAAAGACGACCTCCGGCTCGGCATCCAGCACCATCTCGACATTGATAGATGAGCCGTTGCCGACTTCGATCAACTCACCTGAGTCAATTTTTCCCGCGACTTCCGCGGAATTGACATACAAGAAGCTATCCAGCCCGATTAAATGATCGACTAAGCCAAGCTGAACCAAATGCGGAAGATAAGTTGTCGAAAGCGCGATCACACGCCCGGTAGGGACTTCGATCATCGGTAAATCGTCATAGCCTTCGGGCGCGGGTGTGCCACACTGCACCAACACATATTGAGCAGCATCGGTTTCCGCTGCGTTTGCCCAGGGACGATTAACCGTGACAACTTTGTAGTTATTAAAATATTCGACTGACCAGCCTGTCGATTGCGTGACTTCGACTTTCTCCGGGAAGTAATCGACTTCTGCGTCAAAATCGGCGACGCAGGTATCAAGTAGATTGGCTTCCTGTGCTATGACGGTAGAGAACGAAAAAGCGATCAGCAGTGCGATCAATAGGCCGTGAATCAGATTACGGTGTTTCATGGTTTAAATTTTTTCCTTCCTTTGCGAACAGACATGAACAACGGGTGTTGCGTTTTGTAAAGGCAAGGCAGCGCTTATCTCTACAGGTGTTGTTTCATAACGGCCTCCTCTGTAAATCAGAGGAAAGCCCCGCGCAGAAGGGGACAACAAAAAAGCCCGCTGGGCAGCGGGAATCGTCAATAGGCGACATTATTTCCACGCTCGCTTCCCTTATCCTCGAAGGTGCAAGTAGCAGCACACGGCTGCGGAACGAGACAAAGTGAAGGCGGGTAATCGGGCTTTAGCTTTGCGATAAATATCGCAGGAACTATTACCGTTGCGGGTCAGCGCCGGACTTTCACCGGTCTTCCCCCATTTATGCGCCGTACATCCGGGTACTGGCGCACCTTCACCTTATGAAGTTGTGGATTTAAGGTAACATCTCATCAAGGTGATGTCAAGCGATTTAAGCAAACACAATAGGGCAATTGCATCAAAACGATTTCTAGGTTTTTTAAAGGTTCTTAAAGAATGTTAAAGGCGTAGGGGTAAGATAGCCCTTGCTCCTAAAAACTTCTCATGACCTTTTACGACACAATTGTTAAATTTTATGCAATCGCCTTAGCAAATACAATTTATCCTTTTGTCGCGGCTTTTTTATGGCCTGTGTCTACCGGCGTTCATCATCTGCTCAACGATGGCCTGTAGGCTCTTCTCACGGCCTTTGGCTTGGGCTTCGGTTAGGGCTTCTGGTGTCATCTCGTGTTTTAACTGCGATAATAACTGTTCAGAGAAATTCTGTCCCTGCTTTTCCAGCGAGGGATGATTAAGGATGAAGCCGATCAGTTCCGCCGCCGTTTGATTGTCGCCGCTGTTCACCAGCAAACCCGCCATCCCATCAAGGACATCCAGAATCAACGGGATCACGCCCATCCGCAGCCCATCTTTAAGCGCGGCCCGATAATAACGCCATGCCTCGGCATCTTCGCCTAAGGCATAGGTCGTGTTGCCCAGATTATTTAAGGCGACAGCGATACCGCGTCGATCACCAAGTTCGCGGTAGGTGGAAAGCGCTTGATCGTAGTTATCTTTGGCATACGCATAATCGCGCTGCATCCGCGCCACATTACCTAAGCCTGTGAGGGTGGTGGCGCTGCCGCGTTTGTCACCAATACTGCCAAACTGGATGAGTGCTTGATGGTAATACTGGCTTGCTTGGGGATAATTTGCCAGCGCATACGCGACATCGCCTTTACGCTGCGTCGCCAGCGCTAACCCCAAACGATCGCCAATCGTCTCACAAATAACGATGGCCTCTTGATAGCGCGACTCGGCTTCGGCGTAATTGCCAATTGTTTGCGCGATGTTGCCCAAGCCGATATAAGCCGCCGCCATGCCTTGACGATCTCCCAAAGCCTCGCACATCGTGACACTTTCTAGGCACAACCGCCGCGCTTCGGTGTAATCCCCTAGATCATGCGCGACGCTCCCCAAGCTGTCGAGTAAGTTTGCCTCGGCATATTTGTCACCGTTTTCTTGGCTGATGACGAGCGCATGATTAAACAACTCACGCGCCTCTTTATACTCTCCCTTTATATAAGCCACCCGCCCTAAATCGGCACGAGCATGACCTAATGTGGTGCGATCCTCAATTTTTTCGGCGAGCGCTGCGCTTTCGGTGTGCAATTGCTCTGCACGATCATAATCATTCTGGGCATAGGCCACATCGCCAAGATGATTAGACGTGCGAGCGATGCCAAATTGATCTTCCAGTGTTTTATAAATCGTCAGGCTGTCCTCATAAAGACCCTGTGCCTTCATCGTTTCGCCTAAGCCAAAATAGGCTTGCCCCAAACCCTCTTTTAACGCTGCCAATTGCCCTTGCGCGGCGCTTTCGCCAGACTCAATCCGTTCTTGGATAATCTGTGCGGCTCGGTCAAGTTGGGTGACGGCTTGCAAAAAGGCCGTTCCCGCCAGCGCAGCTTTTCCGGCTTTTGTGGCGTAGGCCAATTCTTTTTCTTGATTTCCCGCCATGCCCCAATAATAAGCGAGGTTAGCGGCTTGTTCCGCCGACTCTCCGTGATGTTGTTCGATGACTTCCGCCACACGCTGAAACGTAATTTGGCGTTCCAGTGCAGACATTTCTTGCAACAAGATGTCGCGCAGTTTATCGTGGGCGAAGCGCCAGCGGCCTTCCTGTACATCCAAAACCGCGACATTCACGCAGTCCGTCAGCCATTCATCCAGATCAACCGTCTCATGCGAGGTCGCTACTGCCCCGGATGCGACGATCAAACGCAGCACGTCCAGATCAAGCCAGCGCCCTAAAACTGCCGCCGTCCGCAGTAAGGGGTGGTCTTTATCCGGCACACGTCCCAATCGCCGTTGGACGATGTTCTGTACCCCGCCGGAAAACACACCCATTGGCAGGATCATTTCACCCACTTGCCCTAATCGTCCCGCTTCTTCCGCCAACGCCCGCACGACTTCCACCAAAAAGAAGATATTGCCTTCGGTTTCTCGTTGCAGGAACTCGACAACTTCTTCTTTTCGTCCGGCATTTCCCAGCATCGCCGCGCTAAGTTCTTCGATATCGTTGGTCGCCAACCGATCTAACTTCAGGACTTGCATATCTGGCAGTTCCGTCGGCAAGTAAAAGCGCTCGTCATCACGGTAGCTGGCGACCACCATCAGCGGCATCTCTTCGACGAGGGCATTAATCCGGCGCAAGAGCAAGAGACTCTCGCCTGGGGCCCAATGTAAATCTTCCAAAATAACCAGCATCGACTGCGGCTTACCATTGGGTTTACCCGCCGCGACAGTGAACCGTCGGAACAAGTCTTCCACCACCGAGAGCAGAAAATCTCGCGCTTGGAACGCATCCAACTGCGTATTTTCGGGAATGTCGCGTCCGAGCAGGGTCGCTAAATCCGGTACAATCGTTTTGAGCGCATCCGCTTCTAAATCTTTAATATCGGTCAGCAGCGCCATCCAGCGCAAAACATCGCGCCACAATTGATAGGGATGCCCGCCTTCGCTGATGGCCTGCCCACGCAAAACGAGCGCCCCTTCCACCAGCGCCAACGTCCGCAGTTCGTCCACCAAGCGCGATTTGCCCACGCCGCTTTCGCCGCCGATCAGCCATGCGCTGCCTTTGCCCGTCGTCAGCACTCGCGCCAAGGAGCGAGAAAGTGTTTCCACCTCTCTTGTTCGCCCGACCAACTCCGCCGCTTGCAAAAAGCTCTCGCGGATGGCTTTCGTCTCCTGCGGCAGTTGACGATTCATCGCCTCACACAGCGCCACGATGACGGCTTCCGCATTTTCATAACGATATTCTGGGTTTTTATGGAGAAGTTGCTCCAGCAGTAAGACCAAATCCTCGTTGATGTCTAATGCCCATACATTAGGCGGAGTCGTCAGGATGTCGCGGATTAAGCGCGTGGTATTGCTGGTGTCAAACGGATGATGACCCGCCAGCATTTCGTAAGCAATCACGCCGACAGCATACAGATCAGATTTCGGAGTCGCCGCTTTGCCTTGCAGCATTTCCGGCGCGATATACGTCAACGTACCGACGACTTGCTCACCGGTGGCTTCTTCGCGGTCTGTCGAGAGGCCAAAATCCAGCACCTTGACGACTTTATTGCCCTCGGCATCGGTGGTCACCAGCGCGTTATTCGGTTTTAAGTCGCGGTGGATAATCCCCCGGCGGTGCAGATACGCCAAGGCCTGTAACATCTGTAACAATAAATCCACTTGTGTCGTTAAGGGTTGTTGATAGCCTGCCTCTAAGACGGTCTCAGGATTGGCGACCAGTTCCATCGTAAAATAAGGCTGTGGGGTGTCATCATCCCCCTCATGCGCGAAGCCGTAATCCAGCACACCGATAACGTTGGGATGGCGCAGCGAAGCCAAGACTTTAAACTCTTGGGCGAGCGCGATTCGCAAGTGGGTGCTGGGGTCTATGCCGTCATCCGCCGGAGCATCACCCGTGATGACCTGCTTAAGCGCGACTATCTGCCCCGTGAGGCGATCTATCGCCCGATAAACCGTCCCCATCCCCCCTTCACCTAGTTGTTCATGCAGCAGGTAGCGCCTGCCGATTAAAGGTTTATCAAGTTCTGGTTGTTGACTGGAAAGACTCATAAGATAACTCCACTTTCGTGACGCTTGTAGTTTACCAGACATCCCCCACTTGCCGCAGCATAAACTCGATAGATGGGCGCAATCGCAGATTTCGCTTGTTTTTCATGAAAACCCGATCCATACGTATATTTTTAAGGCTGAAAGTAGGATGGGTCAGGTCATGGCGGACGAAAAATTGCTCCATCATATCCTCATCAACCTGCTCACCAACGCTGTTAAATATTCACCCGAAGGCGGAGAAATCCGCCTAGAACTGAGCAGCGCCGACGATGACCTGATTTTGCGCGTCAGCGATCAAGGGTTGGGTATTCCCGAAGAAGATCAAAAACACTTGTTTGAGCCTTTTCATCGCGCCCGCAACACCGAACAGATTAAGGGGGTCGGGTTAGGATTGGTCGTCGTCCTCACCAGCGTCGAAACATGGGGCGGGACAATTGTCTGCCAAAGCGCCATCGGGCGGGGAACAGTCTTCACAATCAAACTGCCATTGCGAAAAATACCCAGATTGGTTGACTCGTTGGTGATGTGAAGGGGTTGTGTGCTATACTTGCCCCAGTTTCGTTGGTTTTTTAAAACACTCATCATCGTGTTCTAAGTCATAATCGGAGGTGCGTCCGTGGGTCGTTGGGCTAATAAATACGTGATCGGTCTCACGGGGAATATTGCCGTCGGGAAGAGCGTGGTTCGCCAGATGTTGCAGCATCTCGGTGCCTATACTATCGACGCGGACGGGCTATCTCATCAAGCGATGTCCCCCGGCGCGCCGGCTTATCAGCCGGTGGTCAATACCTTTGGGCAGTTCATCCTTAACCCTGATAAGACGATTAACCGTACCATGCTGGGTCAGATTGTCTTCGGAAATCCTGATGCGCTTGCCAAGTTAGAAGCCATCACGCATCCTGTGATTGGGCAGGCTATCAACACCCTCATCAGCCGTTCCAAGCAGTCGGTGGTCATCATCGAAGCGATTAAGCTGTTAGAGGGCGATTTGGGCAAAGGGGTGGATGCCGTGTGGGTGGTGGATGCCAAGCCACAAACGCAATATACCCGCATGATTTCTAAACGCAAGATGACGGAAGCGGATGCCAAGCAGCGCATCCTCGCGCAGGGCCCACAAGCTGAAAAACTGAAGCAGGCCAGTGTCGTCATAAACAACGATAGTAATGTCGATGAAACTTGGAAGCAGGTACAAGCGGCATGGAATAAGATTCCGCAGGCTTTTATCGCACCTGCCGCCGCACCCGCGCCTGCTGTTGTTCCACCACCTGCTGCGTCGCCTAAACCCACCGCGCCAAGCGTACCAACACCCCCTGCGCCTGCTGCATCTAAACCCGCCGCGCCAAGTGCGTCGCCGCCCGCTGCCGCCCCTGCGCCGGATGTACCTGTAATTGATACTTCCGGTATTACCGTCAAACGCGGGATGCCCACTAATGCGGAAATTATTGCGACATTCATCAATAGCTCCTCCGGGCAAGCCCTTAACCGCATGGATGTGATGATGTCTTTTGGGCAGAAAAGCTATCTCCTCGCGCATGGCACAGGGGAGGCGGTGGTTGCCGTCATGGGCTTCCAAGTGGAAAATCTGATTACGCGAGTTGATGAATTTTATATCGACTCCAGCGTCGTCAAGCCGCCCGTGATCGCGGCCTTAGTGCGCGAAATGGAAGAAGCGTCTAAAGCGCTGCAAAGCGAAGTCGGCTTTTTCTTCTTACCTGCCGGGGCGGGGGAAGATATGCTCCAACCCCTATTGAGCAGCGGCTACGAAGAGACGACGATTAAAGAGATCAAAATTCCGGCATGGCGCGAAGCCGTACAGGAAGTTTACAGCGAAGGCGTAAGAATTTTACGCAAGCAGCTTCGTAAAGATCGCGTCCTCAAGCCGATCTAAAATAGGTTCAGCTCTATATAGGGACAAAGCCGCACTTTGTCCCTATTAAGCCAGCAAATCCAACTCATTTACACCCTTCTGCCATAAGGACGATTATGGAATTCAGACACCTCGGCGCTTCCGGTTTTAAGGTTCCCGTGCTTAGTTTTGGTACAGCCACTTTTGGCGGGGGAACAGATTTCTTCCGCAAATGGGGCAGCAGCGATGTCGCCGAGGCCAGCCGCCTCGTTGATATTTGCCTAGAGGCAGGCGCGAACCTGTTTGATACCGCCGATGTGTATTCCAGAGGGCTATCAGAAGAAATTTTGGGGCAGGCCATCACAGGGCGGCGCGATAAAGTCCTCATTTCGACCAAATCCACCTTTCGCATGAGCGACGAACCCAACGATGTCGGGTCTTCGCGCCATCATTTAATCCACGCTTGCGAGGCGAGCCTGCGGCGGCTCGGTACGGATTATATCGACATTTATACCTTACACGGCTTTGATGCCCAAACGCCGCTGGAAGAAACGCTGCGGACATTGGATGATCTGGTGCAAAGCGGTAAAGTGCGTTATATCGGCTGCTCTAATTTTTCCGGTTGGCACTTGATGAAGTCGTTGGCGATTTCGGAAAAGTACGGATGGGCGCGTTATGTGGCGCATCAAGCCTCTTATTCGCTGATTGGGCGTGAATATGAGTGGGAACTGATGCCGCTGGCGCTCGATCAAAAAGTCGGCACAATCGTTTGGGGGCCGCTGGCAGGTGGGCGGCTGAGTGGGAAATTCCGCCGCGACCAACCGAAACCCGCTGACAGCCGAATCGAGCAAGGGGCGGGGGAAGGCCCGACGCAGCTAGATGAAAGGTTCTATCAATTGATTGATGTGCTGGATGAAATCGCCGCAGAAACAGGTAAAACCGTCGCACAAGTCGCGCTCAATTGGTTGTTGCAGCGCCCGACGGTTGTCAGCGTCATCATCGGAGCGCGGAATGAAGATCAGCTACGACAAAATCTCGGCGCGGTAGGCTGGAATTTGACACAAGCGCAGATTATCAAACTGGATACTGCCAGCGAAAGAGAGCCGATTTATCCCTATTGGCATCAACGCGGGTTTACCGAGCGTAATCCGCTTGCGTCTCCGGTGTATAAATAAATTAACCTCAGTTTTGGATAGCGCACTTTGATTAACTTTTATGATGTCCTCATCCCCCAACCCCTTCTCCATTGCATGGCGAAGGAGAGGAAAATGGTTCACAATGGTTCTTTAAGTCCCCTCTCTACTAAGTGGGGTGGGGATAGAATGAAAAAACTATCCGAAACTCAGCTTATATTACCTATTTGCTCCCTCAATTTAGGCTGCATATCCCAACGTTAATTCAGAAGGAACTGCCGGATTTTTACACGATTGCGGATACTGTACGCGCTATGTTGAGCCAAGAGTGATGCGCCTGCTACAATAAGAAAAAACAACCACACGAT
>DAOTTO010000252.1:0-1542 GCA_034437895.1 Anaerolineae bacterium
GGACCGTATTACGCCATGTTCCCCATTCCGTTCGCATTCGATATCGTTGGGGAGTATTGTCCCGTCGGCGGTGCTGTACTCGATCCATTTGCAGGGCGTGGTTCGAGTATTTATGCAGCGGTAGCTACTGGGCGGTACGGCTGCGGTATCGAGATCAACGAAGTGGGATGGTTGTACGGCAAAGCTAAACTGGAGATAGCTTCAGAAGCCTCAGTTCTAGAGCGCAATGAAGCGATTAGTCGTCAGTCTGAGGAAATCAGCGATGCCGAGATTGATGAATTGCCAGAATTCTTTCATCAGTGCTATACGCAAACCGTACTGCGTTATTTACTGGCGGCGCGAAAAGGGTTGAAGTGGCGGCAGAATGCTGCCGATGCCACGCTCATGGCGATCATCTTGGTCTACCTGCACGGTGCAAAAGAAAAGTCCTTCTCCAACCAGACCCGGCAGGGTAAAGCGATGGCTCCAGATTATTCGGTGAAGTGGTGGCGTGAACACAATTCTAGCCCGCCCGATGTAAAGCCTTTGCCCTTCATGGAGCAGCGCATTCGCTGGCGGTATGCCAAAGGGCTGCCGACACTTCATAAAGGCACTGCACGGATTGGAAACAGTGTTTTAGAACTCGATCAGATCAAGCTGGAAGTCGAAGCGGGAGACATGCCGCGTTTTGACCTCCTTTTCACATCCCCACCTTACTACAATGTGACCAGCTATCATTACGACCAGTGGCTCCGGCTCTGGATGCTAGGACATGATTCTCGTCCATCAAAAACGGGTGGAGACTGGCAAGACGGTTTCTGGTCGCAACCCGAATACCGCATCCTTTTGGAAAGTGTGTTCACAAAATGTGCAGCAGTCATGAAACCCGATGCGACCGTGTGGATTCGGACGGATGCCCGCAAATTCACACGCGATGTGACAATTGAAATTCTCGAAGCCATTTTTCCTCACAAGAAACTTGAGATCAAAGAAAGTCCACTCACCAAAGGTAGTCAGACAGCTCTTTTTGGTGATAAGACAAAGAAGCCTGGAGAGACAGATCTCCTTCTGACACCCCGCTGAAGAACCACCAACTCTCCGTTCTCACATCGATATTGCGTGCGCCAGCACGTTGGCGCTGCCGCCCAACCCCGCCGCAATGCAACTTTCGTGACCGCGTTTTTTGAAAGGATGTTTGATGGAGGCGAAGAAACGTTCCACGAACGCTGAAGTCGAACTGCGTGTCACGCACATTTACACGCTCCTCGTCAACAGCGCGAAACGGCGCGACATCCTCAACGACGACACGGTGCAGTCCTGGGCGCTGACGCATGACGCCATTGATAATTATTTGCAGAAGGCGACTGATCTGATCAAGCAAGAGTCGAGGTTTGATCGCAGCTACGAACTTGGTAAAGCAATGGCGCGCTTGGATCGCATCTTCGCGAAGTCGATGAAAGTGCAAGATTTCGCGCGCGCGATCCAAGCGGAAAAAGCACGGATCGAACTGTTGGGGCTGAACGCGCCGAGTAGAACGGAATTCAGCGGACGAGACGGAGGTGC
>DAOTTO010000253.1:0-9777 GCA_034437895.1 Anaerolineae bacterium
CGAAAATGAATATTCTGTTATATTCCAAAACCTTAAGGGTAGAAACCTATTTCTGCTATAAGATTCGCTCAGGTAGATAGTGCTATTACACCAAAATACAAGGATTCATCTATGCCTGTTAGCTTTACTCAAGATATAAAACAAACCGATGTTGCTCTCCTCAAGTATGAAGGCAATTGGACGGTGGCTGAATATGAAGAAGCCTACAAGCAAATGCTGGCTTACACTAGTGAATTAGGCAGTGATGTTTACTTAATTTCAAATTTCTTAGAGAGTGGGTCAGTGCCGCCGAATGTT
This sequence comes from Anaerolineae bacterium, assembly GCA_034437895.1. GTDB lineage: Bacteria > Chloroflexota > Anaerolineae > Aggregatilineales > Phototrophicaceae > JANRLJ01. Next base: position 298 of record DAOTTO010000253.1, read on the forward strand.
TTGACGTTGGCAGCACGCTCAACCCGTCAACTGCCAGACAATATCATCTTAATTGTCACGATCAATTCCAGTCGTTTTGTGACAACTTTGATGGATATTGCGGGGAAGCTTAATCGAGAACTTGGCAAAAAGACCGTCGCCGTGCGCTCTGTGGAAGAAGCCTATTCTGAAGTTGCTCGCCGCCGAAACGATACTAAGTAGGTTTTCAATTAAATAAAAATAACTATATCGACTCATATAAGTTGTACTGCAATGCTCTATAAATAATAATAATAATTGTGTCTAGCTTATATAGATTGTTTTTCCCACTTGTTTTTTTTGAAAAAGTAATTAAGATTATTAAGGGAAATTACTCCACATCGTCGCCCAACTTGATAGTCCCACAGCTAACCGCAAAAAATTGACTTTTATAGACTACTTCATTACTTGCGTCGTAATTTTATGCATGTAGGCGAAGGGAATAATCAAGATGGTTGCAGGTACAAGTTTGGACCCGTCACTTACGCTCCATAAACTGCTCATAGCCGATCAAAATCTCGCGCCTCTGCGCCACCACCCCGATGCGGATGAATTTGAATATTTAACTGAAGAATTCACCCTAAAACATGATCTGATGTTCGCGCAGTTCAAGGGTGTCAATAACATGACATCCTATATGTATCCGGATGCAGCTCTTGAGCGCGTGACCTGGACGAACAAACTTATGGCGCTACTGTTCCATATAGATGATGTCTATGCCGATAACGCTGAATCAAAAGGGATGAAAGGTGGCGCTGTCGCCCCAGAAATTCTTGCCAAGATTGAGCGTTCCGCAATCGCATTTGAAACAGGTTGGCTCCCGCCTAATTCGGGTGGTTTGGAGCGCGGCTTCCAAGAGCTTAGGTTAGAAATACAGGATCAGGTCGAACCAGAATGGATGATTCGTTTTAGCCAAATCGTCCGGCAGCACATCAGCTATGCCATTAATCCGCAGGCTTATGGCTGGAAGCCAGATGGCAACGTGCCGTTTGAGCGTTATGCCTGGCTTCGTGAAGTTATCTCTGGCATGTATTTAGCGATTGATCTCATCGAGTATCATAATGACTTTGTGCTGCTGCCACACGTAATTTATCATCCCACGATTCGTCGTTTGCAGCAAGCTTGCTCGCGTATCGCGGCCTTCGCCAACGATCTTTTTTCGTACGAAAGAGAAGTGCTGCAAGAAGGGTTGCGCTTTAACTTGTTGGCGGTTTTGCAGCGTACGCAAAACCTCAGCTTCCCTGAGGCCGTACAACTTAGCATCGAGATTACCAATCATGAAACCGAAGAGTTTTTTAGACTCTCGAATGAAATTGCCATCTGGGATGATACGACCAATGCGCTTATTCAACGTTATGTCGAATGTATGAAGTATCACGTTTCTGCGACCTGGCATTGGCAAATGAATACGATACGTTATCGCTCAACCACTTCGCCATTTATGGAACTTATAAAACCCTTGATTGGGTAAATAAACGTGACAACACTAGGTCTAACACTGACCGATGCGAAACAACGACTCGCATCGGTTTCTTCCTCTTCAAGTTTGGATGCCCAACTTTTACTCGCCGAAGTTCTGGATGTCAGCCGAGCGCATGTCATCGCTCATCCTGAAAAAGTGCTGACCCCAGAGCAAGCCGCCACGTATGAATCACTTATCGCTCGGCGCGAAAAAGGCGAACCCGTTGCTTATATTTTGGGTCAGCGGGCTTTTTATGACCGTGAATTCCTCGTTACTCCGGCGGTGTTAATCCCGCGTCCAGAAACCGAGTTGCTTTTAGAAGAAGCCCTCCACTTTGCCCAAAACAATTTTGACGCAGGTGGGGCGCAATCTGCTGCACCGCTACAAGTCGTCGATGTCGGCACAGGCAGCGGGGCGCTCGCTGTCACCTTTGCCGCGCATATCTCCCAAGCACAAGTCTATGCCACCGACATCAGCCAAGAAGCACTGTTTGTCGCGCAAAAAAATGCCGCGTTGCAGAATGTGAAGATCACTTTTTTCCAAGGCGATTTGCTCCTGCCATTGATTGAGCGCGGCATCAAAGTGGATATTGTGATGGCGAATTTACCCTATATCGCCAGCGACGAAGTGCCGACTTTGGAGGTCAGTCAATTTGAGCCGATAACGGCGTTGGATGGTGGCGGCGATGGGCTTGATTTGGTGCGGAATCTTTTGGCGCAAATTCCGTCAGTGGCGAATCCCAATGCCTTGATTCTGCTCGAAATTGGGGCGAGGCAAGGTGCAGTCGCTTTGGAGGCCGTCAATGCTGCGCTTGCTGCGAACAAGGCGGTTGTTATCCCCGATTATGCGGGACATGATCGCATCGTGCGTGTGGAACTTTAGCCCAATACTGGAAGGAATAATTTTGATGCGCCGTTCACGTCTGTTCTTGATAATTTTGGGCAATCTGGCGTTGATTCTATTGACTTTCAGCACCGCCCAAGCCGATACACTCACGCCTGCGCGTCCCCATCCAGCGCGGGTGATCGTAATTTCGCTGGATGGAGCGCGACCTGATGCGATTTTGCAAGCAGAAACGCCCAATATTCAAGCCTTAGCCGAGCGCGGCGCGGTCAGTTGGCAGGCTTCGACGGTTTTCCCACCTGTAACTATTCCCGCGCACACGTCGATGCTTACTGGACTGGATACATCCGAGCATGGCATGACGTGGAACGATTACCGCGATGAGCCGATCACCACGCCGACTTTTTTAACGCTGGCGGCGGAAGCAGGCTACAGTACGGCGATGGTGGTGGGCAAAGAAAAGTTTTCGCAGTTTCGGCAAACCGACGTTATGGATTATGTGTTTGCGCGGGTAGGGGATCGGAGTGTGGTGGACGAAGCCATCAATTTAATCGAAGGCGGGGTTGAAGTGTTGTTTGTGCATTTCCCCAACCCGGATTACTTCGGTCACAGCAGAGGCTGGATGAGTGATGTTTACCTCAACGAATTTTACAACACCGATCTTCAAGTTGGGCGGCTGCTGACGGCGTTAGACGAGACCGGTACAGCCGCCGAAACGCTGATTATCCTAACCGCCGATCACGGTGGACATGATCTAGTGCATGGCAGCGATATTCCCGAAGATATGACCATCCCTTTTATCCTCGCAGGTGGCGGTGTTATATCTGGCATGGTGCTGGAAAATGACGTTCATGTGACCGACGCGGCGATGACGGTTCTGTGGGCGCTGGGTCTGCAACTGCCGGAAACCGCGCTAGGCCGCCCACTCAGAGAAGCCTTCAACCGAGAGTGAACCGCCGTCTACATAAAGTCGAAAACGCCCTCTTCATTGGCAACAAAATCCTCAACAAAGACGACTGCATCCAAATTCAACGCGCCATAGAGGTGCGGGAATAACTCACCGTCATAATGGTGCGCGGGGATAGTTGGGTCGGGCGGCTCAATCCGAATTTCAGCGGTCAGCTTCACTGGATCAACATGCAGCAAAACGAGGTCGGTTTGCCCCACATAAACGGCATTCGCCACACGGGCAACTTGCCGCGCTTGCGAAAAATGGATGAATCCTTGTGATGCCAGCGATTCGGCGTGATACTTTCCTTCGGATTGGGCGGCTGCCCATGCGTCGCGGCTGGTGATATGATAAATCAAGGCACTTTTCTCCTCAAATTTCCCTATAGATAAACGGTGCATCCATGCGCTTCAAGCCGCAGGCTGGAGTCAGACGAAGATACCTTATTCCAGCGCAAATCCAATTTTTCCAGATTGGGGAGATCATAAAGCGAATCGGCTAGCCTTCGTAAGCCGTTATTACGTAAATCGACTTCTCTTAAGTGGGTGAGTCCGCCAATGGAATCGGGGATGATGGCGACGCGATTATTCCTTAAATCGAGATCGGTCAAGTGAATCAGGCCGCCTATGGACTCTGGCAGCGCGATGATGGCGTTGTTCGATAGGGCTAATTTTCTTAGGCTGATGAGGCCGCCAAGCGAGTCTGGCAGCGTCACCAATTGATTATTCATCAGGTGCAGTTCGCGTAGGTTGACTAGGCCGCCGAGCGACTCCGGCAGGGTGAGCAGTTGATTGTTGTATGCCCGCAATTCTTTTAAGGCCGTGAGTTGCCCTATCCAAGCGGGGAGCGTTATAAAAGCGTTATCGGTGATATTGAGGTAGACGAGTTTCGTCAACTGCTGAAGTGAGTCCGGCAGTGCAGCCAAGCGGTTGTTGCTCAGATAGAGAAAATGCGTTAGGTTGCGTAAATTTCCTAGCGACTCTGGCAGCGCTGTAAGCTGGTTATGGCCTAAATCGAGCGTGTGCAGGGCGCTTAAATTCCCGAAACTTGCTGGCAGCGCTGCAAAGCGATTTTCGGCCAGATTCAAAGTTGTGAGCGTGGTCAACTGCCAGAACGAATCCGGTAGTTGCGCCAACTGATTGCTGTACAGACTGAGGGTCTCTAGCTGCGTCAATTGACCAATATGTGTCGGGAGTACCGCTAACTCATTTTGGTCTAAATCCAGCATCTTGAGATGCGTCAAATCGCCTAGCGATTCCGGCAGCGTGGTTAATCCGCAGCGGCGCAGCGATAAAACCGTGACGTGGTTATTTTCTGCATAAAATCCGACCTCGCCAATTTCATCAGAGGACAGCATTGGCAAGGTGTCATCCGCCACGAGAAAACCTTCCAAATCATGGAGGGCATTTTGCTCAATGGCGGGGAGGTTTAGGTAGGCTCCCGTTCTGGTCAAATTTTAATTTCCATATTTAACCTGAGTTTCGGATAGCGTTTTCATTCTATCCCCCTATCCCCACCCCTAAATCCCCTCCCCACTTCGTAGAGAGGGGACTTAAAGAACCGTTGTGAACCGTTTTTCTCCCCTTCGCCATGCAATGGAGAAGGGGTCGGGGGATGAGGATATCATAAAAGTTAATCAAAGTAAGCTATCCAAAACTGAGATTATTTAACGCCTAATCCGCCGTTATTCCGAGCCTTAGCGCCGCCGGCCTCTTCTGCCTACCGCGAGACTGGCAATCAAGATAAAGATCACTGCGCCGACGATGGCGACCAAAATATCGCCCAAAGAAATTGTCGCAATATCGGGCATGTTGATGTTCAATACATCAAACAGTACCACGCCGATGACCGCGCCGACGATGCCGACGAGGATGTTGCCCAATAAGCCATAATCGCGTCCGCGCATCAAATTACCTGCGGCAGCGCCAGCGATGGCTCCAATGATAATAAATGAAAACAGTTGTTCAGCAGACATAACGCCTCCCCATTGCATCGTACAAATTAAATGGCGTGTGGCGAAGATGTGGGCAAAATAGCCGCCAATTCAAGTATCGCACAAAACCTTTAATATTGCTTTAGATTATTTGATGCAAGAAGGCACTTAACCCGCATGAACTTCCGTCTGTAACAACGCCCGTGCGTCCTCTAAGGTTTCAACAAAATGAACAGCGTCTTTCGTCCGGCGGCTGCGATAAATCCGGCGCATGACATCATAATAAGGCCACGTCAACGCGCCCACGCCGACGAAAATCAACTGACCCTTTCCCTGTCCCATCGTCAGGACACTTTTCTGGCGCAAGGTGGGTTCGGGAGGCAGCGCCGCGCTTTCGCGTAAATCTACGATGATGTGCACTGTCTGACGGGTATATCTTAATTTAATTTGGGCATCTTCCACCGCCCGATCTAAATCGCCCCAATGCCAGCTTCCATAATGAATGTAGCGTAGTGTCGCCTTACTTTTATTGTCCCAAGCTGCAATGATGCCCATGATGACTGCCTTGAATTAACTTATCCTCAATACTTTAATTCTAGCCAACACAGCCTTAATTGTGCGTTAAGACGTTGTGAAAATCGTAAAATTCTTTACGCTGCGTTAATCAAAATCAAATGCTCGAAATGTCTGCTCAAGGTACAATAGACGGCATGACGCATGAATAGACAAAATGAGGCACTTATATGAACGAACATTATCAGAAGTGGGACGAACTCGCGCCGCGTGGACTGGTCTTGATCGGACTGGGAATCAGTCTGACGGGGCAGGGCATTATCGACAAAAGCAACCGCAAGGGCTTTTTGCGCTGGTTCTTTTGGGGAACTTTAGGCTTAATCGCCATCAACGCCGGGATTTCGATCTTTGGGGAGGCAGTTAAAGAACGCACCCTCTACGAAATTGAAGTGCAAAAATTGCGCGAGACAATGTAGTCCTATATGGAAACCCGATTAGTGTGAAATATCTCCGGCAAAACGCAACACTTTACTCAGCATTATGCTTAATCGTCTTAGCACTGACGCTCAATTTTCGCGTTATAAGCCAAACCTCTTTCGAGATCTTTGAGAATCTATCTTGGAGTCCTGATGGAAGCAAAATTGCCATTGCTGCGGGATCGCCAGGGTGTATTTCTGCCAATACTCATGATAACGCTTGTTATCGGCGACTAAAAATTTACCTCTCAATAACATCCCTACTATGACTAATCCAAGGAATATGCCTCACGCCCTAGCTTAAAAATCACCTTACCCAAAACAAGGCTGCGCTGTCAAAAATGATTAATAACTCAGATATTCTAAAAGTGTTACAAAAATGAAACATCAAGAAGTTGCTCAGTATTTTATTTGGTTTTCATTATAGCTGTAATTATAATTCTTCACTTCTGAGGGAGGCCATATTCTTTACGCCCATCCTTAACCTGCTTCGTTAGCGGAGGTACAAATTGTGGCGGATTTACGCGGACAAACGCTGAATAATCGTTACCTGATTGAAGACAGCAAATATCTCAAAGGAAGTGACAAAACAATCGTCTATAAAGCTAAAGATCAGCTTACGAAACGCGATGTCGCTATTAAGATTCTTCAGCCCAACCATGCCTTAATGGACACTACCACCGATGTAGTTCGCTTTAAGCGCGAAATCGAAGCATTAAAAAGGCTAAACCATCCGAATATCGTCGCCTATGTTGATGAGGGGCAGCATGACAACTGCCCCTATCTCGTCACTGAATTTAAAGAATGTAACTTGCGCGAATTTTTGACTAAGCGCGGCGGTATGCTGAATATGAGTCTGGTGATTGATCTATTTGAAGATATTGCCTCGGCGGTGGATGCCGCACACCGTCTAAAAATCGTCCATCGTGACCTGAAGCCCGAAAATATCCTCTTAGCAAACTGCGAAGGGAGTGTGCCTGAACCTTATGTCGCGGACTTCGGCCTTGCGACTTTTATGAACAACCAAACCGAAAGCGGCAGCCAGCGGACTAAAGGGATTGGCACCTATCGCTATATGGCACCTGAAGCGTGGACAGGGCGTTATAAATATCCAGAACGGATTGATGTCTATGCGATGGGCGTGATACTTTATGAACTGCTGGAAGGTCGCGCACCATTCGCGGGCGACGAAGTGGAGTTGATGTATAAGCACATCAGCGAAGTCCCCGCGCTACCCACATCCGTCAAAGCTGGGGTCGGAAAAGTATTGCTCCGCGCCCTAGAGAAAGACCCGGAAAAGCGCTATCCGTCGTGCGGGGCGCTCATGGATGCGCTTAAGGCCGCCAACGAGGTTGATGAGGATCGCGCAACCAAACGGTTTGATCGGCGCATCGCCTTATTAGGTGTAACGATAGCGCTTACCGGTGTACTTTGTGGTGCTTTGGCAGAGCTTTCGGTAGTGGATAATTTTATTTTTTAGGTTCTTAATGGTCCTAAACCGACATCCGTCCAGGTCGCAATTTTGCCGACGGCGACAGAAATAGTTACCGCAACTTCTACCAGAGAAACCATACTTGTGTCAAACAACCCAGAAGAAACGCCAGAAAAGCTGCCGGTAACTTCGGAGACACCCACTTTTACACCCTCGCCCACAGCCTGCGGTGTCGCTTCTGGATCACCTTACATTCGACGCGGCACCAGCACCTATGAGCCTGTAGTGAGCGGCGCGATTGATGGCGAGTGTATACCGATTATTGAACTTGTCGAAGGCGAGCCAGATGAAACCTGCGATTGGTATCATGTACGTTCCCCTGAAGGCGAGCGCAACGGCTATATCTGCAATGCCTACTTGACGGTCAGAACGTCAATAGGAAGTATCCCGACGGGCGTTGCTTCACCCGGTTCAAGGCCACGACAAACCGCAACAGGCGTGAGCATTGCGTCAGGTTCCACCAACACACCCCAACCGACTTCTTCCAACGGCGGCGGCGGAACAATCATTATTCCGCCGAGCAATACGCCGATTACACCGCCGATGAATACCCCCATTACGCCGCTGACGAATACCCCACTTCCACCACTAACAGCCGTACCAACTACGTCTGTGCCGCCGACGAACACGACCATCCCGACGAATCCGCCGCCGCCACCGCTTGCGATGTACTATGGATTATATGATGACGTGACCAATCAACTCATTGTAACTTTGGCGAATGGCAGCACCTTCCCAGTAGGGATTGGCTCTGGCTCATACAATATCCGGGTTGATCCAAGCGTGGGTGGAATTAACTCCGTGCAGATGACGCTCGATGCGTTGTCCGGTGGGTGCGCGGGCAGATCGCGCACCGAGCGGTTCGCGCCTTATACTTTAGTTGGCAATAATAATGGCGATTACAGTGGAATGCAGTTCGGTGCGGGTTGCAGCTACAGATTGACCGTCACAGTGCATAATGGTTCCAATCAAGTCATCCAATCCGAGACCATCAATTTCTCCGTCGTGCCGTAAGCGATTTATTTCTCAAGGCGAGAGGTCTATCATCTTTCACCTTTAATAAAATCCCCTTTTTCCCATCTTGGTTTGTTAAACGGCCTATACCATGCCCAGATTTACTTTCTTAAGGCTGTTTTGGGATATTCTCTTGTATTATACAAATAATGTAAAGGTATTCCATTAAGGAGCACTACATGTCACTTGTCTGTTTAGTTTACGTAAGTCTTGCAACTCATCCTATGACGCATGACGAACTTCGATCTCTTTTACAAGAGATCCGTAAAAAAAATCAAATCAAAAATATAACGGGAATGCTGCTTCATCGAGACAGCTTCTTCCTCCAAGCGATTGAAGGCGAAGATACCGAAGTGGAAATCCTGTTTGAGAAGATTAAGCATGATCCACGCCATCACAGTATTTTAAAGGTATACAAAAACCCTATCACAGAACGTACTTTTTCAGATTGGAGTATGGGCTTTAATCTCATCGATGATGCCGACCCCGAAGGGCTCGATGGCTACAGCGATTTTCTCTCACGCCCCAACACCGAATATTTCCTTAAAAGCCCAAGTCGAGCCAAAATACTGCTTGAATCATTCAAAGAACGAGTCTACTTTTAAGCTATTCGCTTAAAGCGAAATCCACCGCCGCCGCTGCATGTAACGCCGTTGTATCAAAGGTTGGGATGGCACTGTCCTCCGGCTTAATCAAAAGCCCGATCTCAGTACATCCCAAAATGACACCTTGTACGCTGTCCGCCGCCATGTCCCCAATCACACTTTGGTAAATCGTCCG
>DAOTTO010000254.1:0-15006 GCA_034437895.1 Anaerolineae bacterium
ATCGACCAACTCCGCCAGACTGATCCGGCGGATTTCGGCGCAACGCAAGAACAATTCGACTCGGAAATCACTATTCTTGAGGATGCGCCGATAGAGGAGTTCGAGCAGTTTTACATGCAGCTCAATATGGCACCCCCCGGTGGTGGAGCTTTGGCGGTAGGGCTGCAATTGCAATCGTTGGGAGAAGTGGGCGAAACCGACACAGGCGATCCGGCGGTGTTAGTCGATTATGCACTGTGGGCGATAGAAAATTTCCCGGCGGAAAATTACGTACTCCTGATCTCTAATCATGGGGGCGGTTGGACGAGTCTGGCGAATGACGAAGACAGCGGCGGCAGCCTCACGATGCCCGAAATAGACTCCGCGCTGGCGGAAATCACTTCCCAAGCTGGGATCGAAAAATTTGACATGATCGCTTTCGATGCGTGTCTGATGGCGCAGCTTGAAGTCTTAGATATATTGTCGCCGTATGCCGAATATGCCGTTGCTGCTGAAGAAACCATCCCCGGCGCAGGCTATGATTACGTGACCGCGTTAGGGGCTTTGGTCGATAATCCGGCGATGACCGCGCCTGAATTCGGGCAGGTGATCGTCGATGGCTATATGGATTATTACACCAACGTCGTCACGAATTATGAAGCGTTTGATCTGCATGTTTTTGATCTTGCCAGTGTCGCGTCGGTACAGGCTGCGCTGGAAGTGTTCAGCAGCGCAGTACAAGCGAATCCTGCCGATAATCTGGAAGCCATCGGCAATGCCCGCAACAACGCTCAAATTTTTAGCGCTGACGATGCCGAGGCAGCGGACTTTTTTTCGTCGGTTGATCTGGTCGATTTCATGACGGTGTTGATACAACTTACGCCAGATGGTGATGTGCAGGCTGCCGCACAAGGCGTGATTGATGCCATCAGCAGTTTAGTCATCTATGGCGCTGCCAGCCCCGGCTTGCCCGGTGCGAATGGCGTAGCCATTTACTTCCCCGCGAATCCCAACACCTATGCGTTGGCGGATAACAACCAGAATTATCCCGATCAAATGGGTGGGATGATGGACTCCTGGTTGGCATTCTTAAGTACATTTCAAGGCGAAGCAGTCGAAACGTACACGCCGGAAGGCTTGAATATCGCCATTAGCGACGTGCTGCCGGCGGATGATGTCGCCAGCATTTGGGATCCGCCTGTCGTCCTCTTCCAGACCGATGGGCAGGGCATTGTCGATCTACAATTTTTTGCCGCGCTGCAACTTGAGGACGGTCAGCAGATCATTCTCGATCAATCGCCGCTGGAATTCACCTTCTTTACGCCTGACGGTGAAGCCATTACCCAATTCCCGGAAGGGCCTTCGGATAATGAATTCACTTGGAACGTTGAAATGCCGCTGCTGACTGACGGACAAAATCAGGTCGAAGTGGTGCTGAATTCTGCCCCCGACGACCCCAATAGTTTCAGTGTGAAGGGCATTTATCGGGCGGCGGGCAGCGATGAAGAAATCAATGCCTATCTTGTGATGGATGGGGAAACCTCCTCAGTCACCAGTGTTGTCGGGGTATCGGATGCTGGCGACGGCGGACAAGTGACCCGCGAAATTAGCGTTGACCGGGGCGATACGTTTGAGCCGCTGTGGAGTATTCTGGATGAAAATGGCGAGCTTTCATTTATCCGATCTGAGACGGTACTCACCTTCGGAGATGAACCTTTTACGTATACGTTTGTTCCAGCGGCTTCTGGCACGTATGTCCTGACGATGTGGACGGAAGACATTGCAGGGAACATCGCGTTTGACAGCATCGATTTCAGCGTCGATAACACGGGGTTAGATGAAAATTATCGCGGCTTCAAGGATGTTGGGCTTGGGATCAATTTCTTGTTCCCCTGGTCATGGGCTGACCCTGATGTCACCCAAAACGAGGACGAGAGCTATACCTTAACCACCACCAATCCTGAAGGTAACATCAGCATCATCGTGAATGCTTATGAAGCCGAGTCGGTGGATGATATTTTGAATATCGCGCTTACCGGATTGGATGATTTCGGCGCGATTTATGACGAACCGCTTGTTGCCGAAATGGACTATGAGGGATACGTCGTCTACTACAGCTATGACGGCGAAGATGGCCCCCATTTGGGCGGTCAGTTGATCGTCTATGTGCCGGAAAACGGCTTAGCCTATATCATTGATGTCGGTGCCAGCGAAGCTGCTTCTGAAGAAGCGGATTTTATCTTCCAGGATGTCGTTAATACACTGTTCTTCTTCCCGCCTGTGGAATAATTCTGCTTGATTAGTCAGGGGCGCATCATCATGGTGCGCCCCGCCTCAACATTATAATTTTTATACTTTGACTGGCACGAAATCTGGCACAAGCGACTCTGCCCAATCCTCAATTGCATCCCAATTACGCCAATCGCCGCCCGACATTGGGGGTTCTTTGGCGAAACGTAAGAAGAACCGCATGGGCTGCTCCAATTTGGTGCGATCAACTTTCCCCGCGAAAAATCCTGTGCGGAGGGGTTGATGAATCGCGCAGAGTGGATTGAGATAGGTTTCCACGATTTTGCGATTTTCTAGGGTATCTTCGCTCAAGGTAGCGCAGACCACAAAATAAGCGGATGGAATGTTGTCGAGGGTGGCCTTAAACTGCTTCACGAATTTGACCGCTTCCGGCAGCGGCTTTCCAACACGGATGGCGCTGCCGATGATCGCGCCGTTATACTGGCGGATGTCGCTTATGTCTTGGATACTGCGAATATCAACTTCCGCGCCTGCTTCATGCAGTACTTTGCCAATATAGTTGGCAACTTCTTGGGTTGATCCAGCGCGAGTGGCATAGGTTACAAGTATTCGATGGTTCATAATTTCCCTCCAAATAACGCTGCTTATATGCGTTCACTATTCTTTTAAAGCGTACAATATTTAGACGCAATAAAGCTCCTTGCTTTTCGTGACATTTATCACAATAGGATTTGTAGGGCTGACTTTGTATTAGGACTTTCGCTCACGCATTTACCCCACCCCTAAATCCCCTCCCCATTGCATGGAGAGGGGACTTCAAGATGCGTTTTTCTCCCCCTCTCCAAGTATTGGAGAGGTGGCCGGGGGGTGAGGTAAGCGAAAGTCCTGTGTATGAGGAAATCGGAGGCAAAAATAAATTCTTGCGTTTAAAGACGATTTAATTTTGCTGAAGTGGCAGATGGATGCGGAAGATACTGCCTTTTCCAAGTGTACTTTCAACTTCGATATTTCCATGATGCGTTTCGATAATCCGCTGTGCGATGCCTAAACCCAGTCCCATGCCGCCTTGATCGGAGTTGCGGGTTGGATCTGCACGATAAAATAATTCAAAGATATGGGGTAGATCATCTGGTGGAATACCCATTCCTGTATCTTCGACTTCGATAACGGCTTCTGTTTTGCCTTCATGCGCTTGTGTCAATGTACGGATGGTTACGCCGCCTTCCTTGGTATAATTAAGGGCATTGATGATGAGTTGGCGGACAGCACGGGGAATCTCATCACTTTCCATCGGCACGAGCGGCAGCGCTGAATCGGGTAAAAATTCGAGCGTAAGTGCTTTGCTCGCTGCAAAAGGCTCATAATCTGCCAGAATTTCGTTAACGATAGTATTTAAATCTCCAGGGGTGAGGACAAAATGGGTGTTCCCAACTCGTTCCAACCGTGAAAGATTCAGCAGATTATCCACCAGCTTAATCAAATGTTCGGTGTAGGTGTCGATCATCTCAACATGATGAATGCGGCGTTCTTCGCTGGTGGTTCTTTTAAGTAAATAAATACTGCTTCGCATAATGCTTAAGGGTGTTCTTAGATCGTGCGAGGCATCGTTGATAAAACGACGCATCAGAGTCACTTTTTCTTGTTCCAGCGCCAAAGCCAAGCGGTTCTGCTCCGCGAGATGGCGCTCTGTGAGGTCATGCACGGTGGCGACATGGATTTTATGTTCCGTTTGGGCGTAAGACCGAGCGCGGACTTGTACTTGGACGACTGAACCATCTTTGCGGAGGCCTGAAAATTCTTCAACATCAAGCTGCTCACAGTCTATATTTTGCGTGATAACTGCATGATGCTGCGGGGGCGCGAGATCGGTAAGCTGCTTACCCTTAATTTCATCTCGTGAATAGCCAAATAGCTGTTGGTGAGCGGGGTTAATATCTTGGAAAATGCCATTTTCGTAAATGGCAATCGGTTCAGAAATCGTCTCGAACAGCATTCGATAGCGTTCTTCACTCTGAGCTAAACTGGCCTGACGATCTCTTTCAAGCAATATACGATGCCGCGCCACAATGATGATGACGGCTGACAGCAAAAATATGAAGATTATGGGCATATCTTCGAAGGCGAAGAACGGCACCATCGACGGCAGCACAAGCAGCACAACGATATGAGCCGCACTCACCAATAGTGTGCCACGCAGCGAGAGAAACGCAGAAGCACAGAAGATCGGTAAAATCAGATAATACAGCAAATAGTAACCGCTTACTTCAGCATACAAGATGGCTTGCCCAATGACTAAACCAGAAAAGGTAATAATGAGCAGCCATGCGCCCGTCCTATATTTTCCTTCTCGCCCAAGCGCATAAGTGATGACCCACAGCAGCACCATCACGCCAACCGTCAAAAACTCATCAACAGTGAAAGCATATTTCAGGAGTAACGCAGGCAGGAAATAAGTCGTAATGGCAGTAAGCATCAATAGGAGGGTGACGTTAGAGAGCAGCCGTGAGTGTCGGCGCTGCTCGATAAGATTCACGTTAGCCAGTGGCTCGGTTAGTTGTTTCCAGAGCGTGCTTATTTTTCTTAACGAAGCCTGTAGATAGATCATGGGTAGTTACTCCGTAAGATAATTTTAATAAATTAACTTTATATTTACTTTATTTTAATTATATAATAATAACCCACGCTTGAATAGAGGCCAAATCCTCAATTTTGCTATTTTTGGGGTACATGATCTTAATTCTATGGAGATTTGTAACAGGAAGAAAAAGTGCAGATTAGAGGATGGCGGCATTAGGGGCGTTATTTAGCCATCCTCCTGATAAACGAGGATTTAACCGCGACCAAATTTCGGGACAGGAAACGGAAGTTGGGCTTCGATGCGCCGCCGCAGATCACGCATTCCGCCGCGCATGACGGCCTGCGCCGCCACTGCTGGCATCATCACCATCATGACATCGGCTGGAAGTTGGTGGGTGATAAACCGCCCCATCAATTGATGCAGCTTGGGGTCTTCCATCACCCAGCGCATGAGGGTGTCCTGCGCCCAAACGGGGATGTCTCTTCGATTATAAATGCTCTCATTTACGCGAGCGAGCAGCGCCTTATACACGGCGTAGGTTTTAATCCGGGCGGTTTCGTCATACCATGCGACGGCTTCAGGCCATGTCATCTCGCCTGTTTGCCAATAGCGAATTGCCCAAGCCAGTGCCTTAGCTGTAAAAACAGCGTTATAAATGCCTTGCCCATCAAGCGGGTCTTTTTGATGATAGGCATCGCCAACCAGCGCCCAACCGTGTCCGCCTGCTTCTCGATAGCAGTTGCCGATTTTTTTCATGCCGCGCACAGTTGTCACACGTTCCGCGCCGTGCATCCGTTGGGCAATATGCGGATTTTTGGCGAGCATCTCCAGATAGTAGGCTTCAGCTTGCCCTGCGTCGGGGTCAACAACGCCCGCTTGCCCTTCAATACACACCGCTGTCGTACCATCGGCGCTGTCCATCACCAGATAGCCATAGCCATAAGCGCCTTCATACGCGGTTGAGGTCGCTTCACCGCTTGAATCAAAAGGCTCGACATTCTTCCAATAAGCATAATAGAGGGTTGTTGGCTGATTGACAGATTCATCGGATGTCTTTGCGCCTACTTTACGCGCTACCATGCTAAAGCGCCCATCCGCGCCGACCACGAGCGCCGCCGTGATGGTATGTTCCTTGCCCGACTCATCTTTACCGATGATGCCGCGCACCGTATCGCCTTCCCACAGTAAATCCGTGACCGAAAAATTTTGCCAACCTGTGACGCTAGGATAGTGCAGCGCGGTGTCCCACAAAGCCGCATCAAAACGCGCCCGATCAATCGCATAACCATAATCACGCCCGTTACTTTCCGGGATTGTTACGCTGGTGCTGATCGCCGCCGAGACAATATTCATCCGGCGAATCTTGGGCGTGTTACGCGCATAGGCATTTTCATCCGCGCCGATTTCGTCGAGCAGTTTCATCGTGGAAGCATAGATAATGGGCGACGATGCGGCGGGTAAACTCGGTAAAGAGGAGCGTTCCAGCAGCAGCACGCGCAATTTTTGTTTGCCCAACCGAGCCGCCAATGTTGACCCTGCCGGACGACCTCCGATGACAATCACATCATAATCATTCACAGTAAATCACTCCCCAATACTATAGACATACCCATTTTGTTTATCACGTTTAATTTACATCAAATCTTGATCGTTTAAATGTAACACATTCACCTTAAAATTCAGATGAGTCTTGTGATAAAAATCACAACAGATAGACAGTGTAAGAAAAGCATCAAAAATCTTGGGCAGGCCGTAAACCTGCCCTTTTCGTTTGCGTCTAATCAAGAGTTAAGGTCGCCCTCTGTATTTTGGTTTGATAAAAAGGATACTCACGATGTACTGGCCTCTCAGCACCGTTTACCTCAATGTCGTACATTTGCGGCAGTCGGTGGCGTTTTATCAGCAAGTCATCGGCCTCCAAACCCTGCAAGAAAGTGACGGCAGCGTCACGATGGGCGTGGCGGATGCGCCCCTCCTCCATTTAACAGAACAGCCCAACGGTGAACACAGCCAAGGCGGCACTGGGCTGTATCATTTTGCGATTCTGCTGCCTTCACGTCTGGAATTGGCGAAAGTCCTCAAGCATTTCGCGGAAGCCCGCACCCCGCTTCAAGGGCTTTCCGATCATTTTGTGAGCGAGGCGATTTATCTAGCTGACCCCGAGGGCAACGGCATTGAGATTTATGCGGATCGTCCGCGCAGCGCATGGGAATTCCCCGGCGGCAAGCTCAATATGGGGACGGTTGCGATGGATGTGGACGACGTACTTGGGGAATTAGATGGGCAGGATGGAACGTGGAACGGGCTTCCGGTTGGGACGATCATGGGGCATGTGCATCTGCATGTGTATGATCTCGCCGCCACAAAAGTCTTTTACGGCGACCTGATGGGGTTTGATACGATGGTCAACTTCGGCAGTGTAGCGCTGTTTATGTCCGCGCAGGGCTATCATCACCATTTCGGGTTGAATACGTGGAAGCGCGGCAAGCCGTCACAAATCGCGCCGGACACGCTCGGCCTGCGCTGGTATACGCTTGACCTTGGCGAAAAGAAACAAGAAGTCCTCGCCCGATTAGAGGCAGCACACATCCCACTCGAACAGCGCAACGATGGCATTCTCATCCGTGACCCGGCGCAAAACGGCATTTTGCTCGTGTAGAACGCGGCTAGGAATAAATCCTTACGCCCTTCATCAATATTTTCCGTAGGGGCGACTCGCCGAGTCGCCCCTTCAAAACTGACCGACAGCGTAAGCCCTAACCCATTTTAGGGATTGCTTACAGCGTGGAATTGACCGCGAATATCGCCGAAATAGGTTTGTCCACTGGTATGCAGGTTGAAGTAAATCTCGCCTTCTCTTGCAATAAGTTCCAATCCGGCAATCGTCTTCACTTTATCGTTGGGAATATCCAGTACGATGGGGCAGCCTGATGTGAAGGCATCAATCGGGCTGTTGCCATGACTGGCTGCCGCCACAATATCTTCATTGGTGATTTCGAGGGCGAACACACCATCCTCTAAATAGCTGTTGATATTACCCGCCAGCGAAAAATCGACGATGATCGGTCCCAGTTGTCCCGGACGACCACAATGCAGATGCAGCATGACGACCTCCGCCGGATTGACGTTTTCAACTGCTAAAAAGACATATGCCCGGCTTAAATCTTGCGTAAACTCAAGCACAGCATGACCGCGTGAGGTGCGCTCATTGCGCGGCACGGAAGGCGTGGTCGAGCGGAACTGCGGCGGAATTAAAGCGGGGGTATCTTCTTCCTCGCCGCCTTCTTGCTGCGGACTCAAGAATGCTTCATAAACCGACCCAATTTCTGAGCCTGACGACGGATTTAAGGCAATCGGGCTTTGTAAGTCGCTTTCCGGGCGTTCTTGCGCCATTTCGCCTTGCATCGCGTGCATACTGTGATCTTCCTGCGCCATGAGCGAGCCGCTTATTAGCAGGGAGCCATTCACGACGAGTAAAATAAACACGAGTAAAATAAGGGGAAATTTTTTGTAGACTGTTGGGGTGATGTTTTGCATGATGCTCTTACCTTAGACACTAAACAGATTGATGTAGATCAGTCTAGTGATGTTGACACCCTGGTGTCAAACTGTGTGATAATAGACGAATGTCTATTTTTGTGCGGATTTGGGCGGCGGTTGGTTGAAAATAAAAATGAAGAACTCATCAACTAACGACTCAATATCGCCGGGATCAGGATTACGCCCCCAATGTTCAAGTAGTTCCATCAGGCCGACAACATATAAGCGAGAGGCGATTTCTGGACGGACACCCACCATCAGCGCAAAATGCCCGTCCTGCAAATGCCCTAAAAATTGCTGAACCAAAAGTTCTTTTGCCCGAAGATGCCATTCCGGTATAACACTGCTGTCCATCCGCCTGAAAATGTGTTTTTGCTGGTCAAACGCCTGAAAAATCATCCGCCATGATTCGTATTCGCGATACGGAGATTCAAGGTGTTTGAAAGCCGTGACGAGGGCGTTATCAAGTTCCGTCATCCAGTAGACAAACGTCGCCCATGCAACATCCTCTTTGCTGTCGAAGTATTGATAAAACGCCCAACGCCCGTAGTTGGCCTCGTTTGCGATGGCTGTCACGCTGATTTGACCAAACGGCTTTTCCAGAATCAGGCGCAAAAACGCATTCATGAACGCCAGACGTGTCTTTTGCTGCCGATTGCTGAGGGGCTTATCATCCATGAATAAGCTATGACACGCGCCAGTTTTCACGCTTGACGGGGAGCGAGTCAAAATCCGCATCGCTGCTGACAATAACGGCATCTAACCGCTTTGAAAGCGCCGCCAACAGTAGATCAACATCGGAAAGCTGTTGACCTTTGCTGGTCGCCTGCGCCCAAAATTGCGCGGTCTGAATCCAATCACCGCTTTCTAGCTGCACGATCTCAAGTTGAGGTTTAATTATATCCTCAAAGATTTGCAGTTTTCTTGATGAGCCTTGCCGAATTAAACCTCTTAACACCTCATATTGAACGGGATCGCAAAGGCCGACGACATCCCCTCTTTGGAGTACCAGACTAAAGTGTGAAGCAACTACTTGAATATCCACAATGAGGTCGGCGATAACGTTGGTGTCAATCAGATAGATCATTTTTTGTTTTCCGCCAACTCATCACGCCATATCAATGAATCCTCATCGTCCGGTTCGATGTATTCACCATTCATATCAGCAATCATCTGCCCAAGTTCTTCTTCTGTTAGCCCCTCGCGTATCGCAGCAAAAGCAGCATTCAGTACCGTTATGCGTTCTTGCGGGGTTTGTTGAAGTGCCTCGTGACGCTGCGCGATATACTGGCGCAGTTGTTCCAGTTCATCGGCAGGAAGTCGATCAATCGCTGTGATGAGTGATTTTAAATCCATGATATTGCCCTCACTTCGTTAATGTGACTATTTTAACATGAACTTATTCCACCCAAGCGCGGGAACGCTCAACGGCACGCTGCCAACCATGATAGAGTGAGTCGCGTTGGTCGGCGGGCATTTTGGGTTCAAACGTCTTGCCGATTGCCCACTGCTTGGCGATTTCTTCTTGTGATGACCAATAGCCGATGGCTAAACCCGCCAGATACGCTGCGCCAAGGGCGGTTGTTTCTGTGACGGCTGGGCGCTCCACCGGGACACCAAGAATATCGGCTTGAAACTGCATCAGGAAATCGTTGGAAGTCGCGCCGCCATCCACGCGCAGGGTTTTGAGATCAAGGCCGCTGTCGGCTTGCATAGCGCTGACGACATCACGGGTTTGATAGGCGATGCTTTCCAGCGCGGCGCGGACGATATGGGCGCGGCCTGTTCCCCGCGTCAGCCCGACGATGGTGCCTCGTGCATAGCTGTCCCAATAAGGTGCGCCCAAACCCACGAATGCCGGAACGAGATAGACCCCACTGGAATCAGGAATGGACATAGCGACGGCTTCACTCTCGGAGGCATTGGCGATCAGCTTCATCTCATCACGCAGCCATTGAATCGCCGCGCCTGCGATAAAAACACTCCCTTCTAACGCATAAATCATCGGCTGGTCGTCGCCCACTTTCCAAGCTACCGTCGTCAATAAGTTATTCTTGCTGGTGACGGCTTGTGTTCCGGTATTCATCAGCATAAAACAGCCTGTGCCGTAGGTGTTCTTAGCAAGACCGGGCGCGTAACACGCTTGTCCGAAGGTCGCCGCTTGTTGATCACCTGCCATCCCGGCAATCGGAATCGGGCTGCCGAAAATATCCACGTCTGTTTCGCCATAGATCATGCTGCTCGGCGCGACCTGCGGCAGCATCGACTGTGGGATGTTCAGCCGCTTTAAAATGGTAGCAGACCACCAGCGCTTGTGAATGTCATACAACATGGTGCGACTGGCATTGCTCACGTCGGTGATGTGGAGTCTACCGCCTGTGAGCTTCCAGACGAGATAGCAATCCACTGTCCCGAAGGCCAGCTTTCCAGCTTCGGCTTTTTCGCGTGCGCCGGGGATGTTATCCAGAAGCCAAGCCACTTTCGTGCCGGAAAAATAGGCATCGGTCACGAGGCCAGTTTTTTCCGCGATAGTTTGGTCGAACCCTTCTGCTTTCAGCTCATCACAGAGTTTGGCGGTGCGCCGATCTTGCCAGACGATGGCGTTATGAATCGGCTCGCCCGTTTCTCGATCCCATACAATCGTCGTCTCGCGTTGATTAGTGATGCCGATGGCAGCAATGGTATCGCCCGGTTGCAGCGTATTAACACACACGGCTAACGCGACTTCTAACTGCGAGTCCCAAATTTCCGCTGGATCATGCTCCACCCAGCCCGGCTGTGGATAAATTTGGCGAAATTCTTTCTGACGGGTGCCGAGGATGCGCCCGCTGTGGTCGAATAAAATAGCGCGGGAAGAAGTCGTGCCTTGATCGAGTGCGAGAATAAATTGGGTCATTTTACATAAACCTTTTTGTCGAAATTTAAAAGCATCTTAGGCACAATATTAAACTGTAAAGGGAGTGTGGTGCAAAAGTATTTTATACTAAAGAGCGTGGTTTAAGGTGAATTACAACGAGTACCCATGTGCTAGGATGGAAGATAATAATGCGCTCATTTTGGACTGCACCAAAGTTGGAAGACGAATACCAAACTTTTGGTTATCGCGTGCTTCATTATTCGCTGCTTTTGTTTATAGGTATTGCAGTTGTATCTCTGATATTCAGTGAATCGTCCGTACAGCGGATTTTTACGCCTACTGTCATCCTACTGTTCGGTGCGAGCTACTTGCTTCTCCATACCAATCGCTATAAATGGGCCAGCAGGCTGTTTCTCGGAGGATTTTGGTCGATCATTACGCTGGCAGCGTTTAGCCTGAATGGTATTCGTAACTCTGGTCTTAACGCCTATGTGGTCGTCATCATTTTTGCGTCCATTCTCTTTGAGGCTCGCATTGTAATCTTGTTCACTGTGTTAAGCCTGCTTTCGGGCTTAGTGTTGATGATTGGAGAGACACAAGGATGGTTGCCACTGCGGACAACTCCCTTCTATATTACGGATCGTTTATTTATGCAAACGGCCATTTTTACAGCGACTGGCTTATTATTGACCCTTGCATCGCGTCCACTACAAAGTGGGATAACGCGGCTTCGTGCCAATGAACAGATACTGACGGACCGTAATCAAGCATTAGAAAAAGAAGTTCAAGAGCGTAAACGGATTGAGACCACGCTGCGCGAAAGCGAACGAAATTATCGTTTGTTGTTTGAAAACACGAGTTTGTCGTGTGCGCTTTATGACGATCATGAGCGAGTCGTCCTGCTCAATGATGTGGCTGCCGAAGACCTCGGCGGTAAGCCCGCTGATTTTATCGGGAAATCGCTTCATGATTTTTTCCCCCCGAATGAAGCAGAAAGCGCTAGCCGCCTGCATAAGCAAATTATGCAAACGGGCGAGGGCATTTTACTCGAAATCGTTGTGATGCTGCCGCGTGGCAAGACCTATGTCTTGCTCAATATGCAGCCCATTCACGATGCCAACGGTGTCGCAGTGGGTATACAATCCATCGGGACGGATATCACCGAGCGCAAACGTGCCGAGCAGCAGCGGTTTGAGCTAAACGTCGCTAAAGAAAGAGCCGATTTTCTGAAAGAATTTTTAAACACGGTTTCTCATGACATCAAAACCCCCCTGTCTACCATCAATACCAGCATCTATCTTTTAGAACGCAGTGCCGATCCCAATTATAGACAACAGAAACTAGAGCAGCTTAAAGAACAAACAAAATTACTTGATAAATATATTCAGGATATTTTGACCATCTCGCGCCTCGATCATCTGCCTCAGATCAACCGCCAAGAAGTTGATGTGAATGCGCTGCTGCAAGAAATCACCCAGCAGTTGCACTCTGGAGCGGAGAAAAAACAATTAAACTTAGTGACTGAATTGACCGACTCGCTCCCCGTCATCATGGCGGATAACGATCAATTCAAACGGGCATTAGTTAATCTGGTGGAAAACGCCGTGAATTACACCCCCGCCGGCGGAAAGGTCTCTATCCGAAGTACCTTTGAAACCGAAACGATTGTGATCGAAGTGCGTGACACAGGTATTGGGATTGATAAAGACGAGCTGCCGCGCATTTTTGAGCAGTTTTATCGAACCGAGAAAGGGCGCTCTTTCTCGCAAAGTGGCACAGGGTTGGGTTTGGCGATTGTCAAAAAAATCATCGATATTCACGGGTTTACAATCGACGTAGAGAGCAGCCTCGGCGAAGGAACCCGTTTTACTATCCGTATGCCAACTAAAGCCTAGTAATAGCAAGCCAAAACAATCCTCTAAGATGTGTGTTCTTGTGGTTCTTGTAGGATTTATCGCCGCAGAGTCCGCCGCAGTCGCCTAAACATCATGCGCCGCAGCGTAGGCTGCCGAAATGCCAACCGAAACGCCCGTAATTTAAGTCGCCAGCCGGGTTTAAACATAATTACTTCTCCTTTTATCCATCAGCCATAAAAAAAGACGGGGTTGCCCCCGCCTATGAGATCGTTTTTAGTTCATTGTTGCGCGGCGGCGATACAATAGCGTGGCAGCCAAGATCATCGCCAACAGCGGCATTAGCAAGAGAATAAGGGGTCGCCACACTGACCAAGGTGATTGGCCTGTCGCGGGGAGTTGTTCTATTTGTGCCAGCACCGTTCCCACACACTGCGGTAACGATTTGCCTGCTTCTGTTAAGCAAAGCGAGTCGCCAATCACCGTGCCGGGTGCGCCGGGTGTCCTGACGGCAGCTCCAGGTTCAGGGGTGCTGCCAGGTATCAGAGTTGGGGTAGAAGTAGGAGTGGGTGTGGGTGTCGCCGCTGGCGGTTGTACACCGACGGGTAGGATAATCAATTGGGTATTCGTACTCGCACTTGGGAAAAACGCCCACATATCCAGCCCCTTCGCATCGCCAAAACTGCCAGCGTTAGCCACCGCCGGGGGCGAAGTTGGACAATCCGTGTTGGCATTACCGAAATTCCCGACGAACCCGAAAGCCCGTTGTGCTGTGTTCGAATCATAGCCAGTTATGCCCGTATAAAGAATGGCTGGGTCATTATTATTGCTCGTCGCATTAACGGGGCAAAGATCACCATTGACTGTCCCTACAATACTGCCATTCAGCGTGCGATAACCGCGATCATCATAAAGGATACCGCTGCATCCTCCGGTAAAGGGTGGGCAATCCCCGATGAGGTCGCCATTTGTATCGGGTGGATTGAGCAGCGTCACTGTCGGGCCACCATTCGTGCTGTTTTCAGCATCCAACAGCGGGAAGTGATATTCCCCTGCGCGAATGCTGGCCCTGATTGAATAGGGGCCACCCACCGGGAACGCTGCACCGCTGTTATCGTTACCATCCCAAGCGATGGCGTTAACACCTGCCGGACGCACCCCACGCAGCACACGATTCAGGGGATTGGTGGGTTCAAAATCAATACCGTCCCGACTCAGGATAATTTCGTAATTCGCGCCAATGTTACTGGTAAAGCCGAATGTACCGCCGACCCCCTCATTGGTATAGCCTGGTGCGCTGCCGGTAAATGTCAGGTTACTAACCAAAGGGACGGTGGGATTTGTGGGAATAGCGGGCGTAAGCGCCGTAAACACAGCTAAATCCGGCGGGTTGAAAAAAATAGGGAAGGAAGGCCTTGCAATAGTAACGCCTCCTTGTAATACAGAAAGCTGCGCGTTGCTGCCGCGTATATCGCGGTAAAGCGGAGAAGCGCCATCGCTATCAAAGAATCCAATACTATTTCCGTAAATTACAAAGCCATTTGGGTCAGTGCCGCGTAAAGTGGCTTGATAAATGTAACCATCAAGCGTTACCAGATAGACCGTCATGGTTAAGGGACGCGCATTGTCGCTAGTAAACAAAGAAAGATAAAAAGAAAAAAGACGACCTGTTAGACTTGGCGCGACAGTCGTATCCGTGACATCAACAGCGCGTACCGTAACATCCCACATCGCCACCGATGATTTTTGAGTGTCATTGATATTGCCCGCGTTATCCCCAATAGTGCCTGCCAGCCCCCCTGACACATCGTCTGTAGTGCCGTTGGGCCCACTAAAAATTACACTATAAATGCCACCTTGACCTACTGGGACTTTATAGAAACAAGGATTATACCCCGCGCCTGCCGTAATCGCGTTGGTCGTAGCATTTATAATATTTGGGCCAGCCA
>DAOTTO010000255.1:0-17267 GCA_034437895.1 Anaerolineae bacterium
GGGGACTTAAAGAACCATTGTGAACCGTTTTTCTCCCCTTCGCCATTGCATGGCGAAGGGGTCGGGGGATGAGGACATCATAAAAGTTAATCAAAGTGCGCTATCCAAAACTGAGGTTAAATAATCTTGCCTTTGCGCCGGATGATGGGCATCGAGCGATCTGACGACCACGTCGCATACGGAGCCATCGTCAGCGCCGCCAACCGCAGCAGCACCCGATCATAATTCACGCGCCAGCCCGCAAAATCCAGCCACGCTTGCTCACGATCTGCCTTAAGCGGTACGCCTATCGCCAAGAGTTGGTCATAGACTTCATTAAATTCATCCTGCCCAATGCTGATGGGATCAACCGGATAATGCGGGTCTTCGTTGTGATCGATATTTAAAAAATCCGCAACGCTGCGTAAGGCGATATAGCCGGAACGGATGCACAACTGGGCTTGTGGGTCGCGGGGCATATCCACGGTGGAGACGACAAAAGACGCGCTGTCTAAAATCACCCCGGCGGTAGTAATCCACGAGCGATCTGGCTTAGGGGAGCGAAAGAAGGTCAACGGCCCCAGTGACGTATGGGTTTCTTCCAATTGGACGAACCACAATTGGCATGTCTCCCATAATTCATGCAAATTATCTAACCCGCGAATCAGTTGCAAGCGCTCCACCATATCTCCTACCGAAGGCGGAGACCCAGCATACACTTCCATCAAACTGACGATGGTTTCTCGTTGGCTGAAGGCGCTGTACATCGTGGGGAGATAGCCGATGAGCAGAGCGGTTAAAATGAGGCCGATGACCGCCTCGGAAAAAATGATGAGCGTCATCCCAAATTCAGGAAAAGGGATTGTCCCCAACGTCAGCAGCGACGAGCCGCTTAAAACAATCGACTGCTTTAATGTGCCGAATCCCATGCCCCAAAAGATGAGGGCGTAACCCATCAGCACCAAAATTTGCCACAAAATAGGTATCGTGATGAGCGTAACTGGGGCCAAAAGTGCCATGCGTTTGTCACGCTGCGCGTATGTTTTAGAGCGAAAGCCAAAACTCTGGAAAAGTTGATTAGAGATACGAAATATCCAACGCGCAAGGAGGACATTTTCCGCACGCGGCAGCACAACAAAGCGAATCGCAGACAGCAATGTCCATGCAACAAGCCCTGCGCCTAAAATAATACAGATCAGGTGGAAGAAGAAATCGACCAACAGAGGAAGTCCTTTATGCAGTTGATTGTGAGAGATTGAGCCTAAAGCCTAGCACATTGAGGGCAGAACGTCACCCATAACTTTGGACAGGGGATTGTGGGGAGGAAAATGTTGTTTTGTTCCATCCCCTATACAGCTACGAAGCCAGTTCGCGCTCATTTTCTTCAATCAAGCGGGCGTAGTGGTCGATAACTTCATCCATCATAGCAGGCCAGGATTTTGTTTCGGCGTAAGCACGAGCATCCTGTCCCATCTGCGCGATACGCTCACGGCTGACAATAATTTGCTGCACGCCTTCGATTAAAGTCTCTACATCGCCGACTTCAAAGGTATAACCTGTTCTACCTTCTTCAACTACGTCGGGGATTCCGCCCACTCGCGACGCAACCACCGGCAGCCCTGCCGCCATCGCTTCGACGACGACCAGACCAAACGTCTCCAACGCTGACGGAAATACGAAGACATCCGCGCTGGCGTAGGCTTGCGCTAAGGGTTCGCCCGTCATGTAGCCCATAAATGTGGTATTCGTCCCGGCGAAAAGTTTTTCTAAACTTTCGCGTTCAGGGCCATCACCCACAATCGCCAGCCGCGCATTCGGCAGCGCTTCGATCATCGGCTTGAGGCAGTCAATCCGTTTTTCGCTGGAAAGCCGCCCAACATAAAGCAAAATCGGCGCGGCGGGGTTGCCACCGGAAAGTTGATAACGCATATCATTATTGCGGTAACGCGGATTGAACTTTTCCGCATCGACACCACGCCCCCACAGCCCCACCCGTTTTACACCAAGTTCGACCATTTCACGCTGAACCCGTTTGCTCGGCGCGAGGGAATAATCCGCCGCATTAAAGACCACTTGGGTAAATTTGTTCACGACAGGCTCAAACAATCCGAGATGATAGTGATGTGCCATTCGTGCCAGATCAAGATGGAACGAAGCCAATGTCGGGATACCGATGCGCTTAGCCATCAACAAGCCCGTTGTGCCGATCAATACGGGATGGATGAAATGGGCGATATCGGGCTTAAAGGCTTTGAGTTGATTATAAGTCGTCCATCCGGGGGGGCCAACTTTGAGTTCGGGGTAAAGCGGCAGTGTTACCCCATCAATGGCAATGACTTTGGTATCCGCGTAATACTGCGGTACTGCGCCGAGCTTATCCAGTTTGGGCGCAACAATCACCGACTCGATGCCGCGCTTGGCGAGATGATCGAGCAGCAGGCAGGTCACGGTGACGATGCCGTCCACTTTAGGCAAGAAGGTTTCGGTAAAGAGCGCGACGCGCATGAGTCCCTCCAAAGGTGCGTGTTAAGGACTAAATGCCCAAGAATGGGCTTATGTCCTGTGTGTGTTATAAAGCGCGAATAGTTATCATCATAACCCCGCGTGATATAACACACTACGCAGCCAATGGTGACGCAGTTGCGGCAACGAGGTTGCAGAAATTTAAAATATGCGCCTTAAACCAAAAGCGAGAGGTCATCCCTCGCTTTTGGTCGCTTCTACTAAAAATGCACGCTTAGTTAGGGCGTTGTTGCAGCGTCACCGTCAGTTGAACTTGTTGACCGTTGCGATAGACCGTCAATGTGACCGCCTCGCCGGGACGCGTATATTTCGCCAAATAGCTGATCAGTTCGTCAATGCCGGAAAGCGGTTCGCCATTGATCGCCGTAATAATGTCTGCCGACACATAGCGCGTCTGATCTTGCGACACTTGGGCAGATTGCAAGCCAGCAGCAGCAGCGGGGCCGCTCGGTACGGCTTGGCTGACGACGATACCCGTTAGGTTGTTGGGCAAACTGAGCGATTCAATCTCGGAAAGGCGCACATCGCCGCCCGAAATACCGATGTAGCTGTATTCAACGCGCCCATTGGTGATAATTTCTTGAGCAACTCGCGCTGCTAAATCCGACGGAATGGCGTAGCCAATGCCAGAATTACTGCCGGATTCAGTCGCAATCTGTGAATTCACACCGACGACTTGGCCTGCCAGATTGAGGAGTGGGCCGCCGCTGTTGCCGGGATTAATGGAAGCATCCGTCTGAATCACCGAGCCAATCGAGAAGCCGCCTTGCGAAAGCCCACGAATGGAGCGATCTTTGGCGCTGACGATACCGCTGGTCAACGTCCAGCGTTCACCAAACGGGCTGCCAATCGCCAGAACCGTTTGCCCGACGACCAAATCATCAACACTCCCGAAGATCACCGGGACTAATTCAGAAGCTGGCACATCGACCTGAATCACGGCTAAATCCGAATCAGGGTCTTCCCCAACGACATCCGCACGGACGATGGTGCCATCAATGAAATTGACCTCGATGCTGGTCGCGCCTTGAACAACATGATCGTTGGTCAGGATATGTCCTTGCTGGTCGATCACAAACCCCGAACCGCTGCCCGCGAGTGTCGCACCATCCCGCTGTGCCACGACACTAATAGCGACCACAGACGGGCTGACGTTGCGATAGACATCCGCGAAAGTCTGCTCGGTGATACTTAAAGCGGGTGCGGTCTGCGCTTGTAATACTTCCGCCATCGCATTAGACGCGGCGCTGGAAAACACACTCGTGCCGATCAAAAAGCCAATAATGAGAATGAGCGCTCCCGAAGTTGCCAGCGCGAGCGTTCTTTTGAAGGTATTAGACATCGTTATTCCTTTTACTGTGTAGTCTTGTAACATCATCTTATGTACACAGTATAAATCGTAGTCCCAAATTGTAAACTAACTTTAGGTAGGATGTAAATCTTTCCTTAGAATTGTTTACATTTGGGCCTATCCCTTTAACGGCAGCACCAAATCTTTACGGAAGGGCGTGAGCGAAATAAGCTGACCATCATCCGTCACATAAAAGGTGTCTTCGACGCGCATCCCGATGCCTTGATTGGGATAGTAGAGTCCCGGCTCAATCGTGACGACATTTCCTTTTTGGAAAATATCGTCTTTGCGTAAATGGGTGATACTCGGACGCTCATGAATCTTCAGCCCGACCCCATGCCCAAGACTATGCACGTATCCCTCTGTCGTCCCTTCATGGCTGCGTCCGGTAGGATGCCCGCTACGCTCGAAGTGATCCAACACCGCTTCTTGCATCAGATACGCGGGTTTGTTGACGGCAAACGTCTCCACCGCGATATCAAATGCCTCCACGACGGTATCATAAATGCGCTGGACTTCGGCGGGTGCCTCATTGATGCACCATGTCCGCGTCGAGTCATGATGATAGCCACCGCCGATTTCTTGTGGGAAAAGATCGAACACAATCGGCTGACCCGTTTGCAGCGCCATATCTTCTTGTCCGCGACTATGCGGGAAGCCGCCATCACGGCCTTGCGCGAAGATCATCGAATTGCATTCGAGACCGCGATCCAGCAGTTCGCGCCGGACGAAGCGCTTAACGTCGCCAATTGTCAGCGGTGTTCGATCCGTTTTGACGACGGTTTCATTTTGCTCGGAATGACCCGCGATATAATCCCAAGTCGCCTGCCATACTTGATCGGTGCGCTCGGCGATGGATTGGATTCGGGCGATTTCATCTGCATCTTTAGTAATCCCGGCAATATCGAACAGCGTCCCGCCCAACTCACCCGCGAATTCATATTCAGGGAAGGCTACGCGAAGTAACGTGACTAACTCTACAATAAAATTCAACTCGCCCACGCCATAAATGCCGATTTTGCCTTGCGTTACGCCGAGCTGTTTAAGGCAGTGTCCCCAAAACGGAATCGCGGCTTTAGTCCCGTCCCCTTCGGCAGCTTTGAGGAAATTAACATAGCCCATATCGGTGGTCGAATAGACTTTGAGTCCGCTGGCGGCGGCTTCTTCCGTCTCCATCGGATTAGCGATAATCACGGGGGCTTCCCCAATTTTTTTGATCGCCATGCCGCTGCTGATGCCGACATTACCGATGAGATAATCCAGCGCTGAACTGTACTGATAACCGGCGGGAATAATGATGGCAGCGAGATTGCGCTCCTGCATCAGACGGTCAAGATCAGATTTCATGGTTTAAACTCACATTCCGGTATTCAAGAAAATTTAAACAGATAGACCATAATCATACTGTGAAAAATGAGAGGCGCAACCCGAAATGGTGCTATAGATTTAGGACTTTCGCTCACGCATTTACCCCACCCCTAAATCCCCTCCCCATTGCATGGAGAGGGGACTTCAAGATGCGTTTTCTCCCCTTCTCCAATACTTGGAGAGGGGGCCGGGGGGTGAGGTAAGCGAAAGTCCTGAGATTATTCATCGCCTTCGGTTTCGCGGGCGCGTAAAAAGACCTCTAAGAGAATAAAGACCAGCGCCAGAAAAAACGTGACAGGCAAAGACAACACACGCGGAATTTGCAACCACGCACAAATCACTATGAACAATCCGATCCACACGCTCTGCCGGACGATCACCCCACCGGGTGGCGGTGCCGCATCTGGCGCGGTAAAGCGGACGTTAAAATAGCGCACCAACGGCATCACCGTCCCTGCGATGGCGAGATGCAGCAGCACAAAAAACAGCCATAATTCCGGCCCCAGCCCGACGTTTTGCGTCGTGATAAGCCAATACAACCCGATCCAGCCCACAGCCATCATGCCTGTGCCTGCTAAAAGCACGCCTACATGATCGGGCGGCATCCGGCGGTTAATCGGCTGACCGGGACGGCGGGTACGTTGTGAATTGTTGGACGAAGTATTTTCTGCCATGCGCCCATTATAATCCGCAGCAGCAGTGAAAGGAAATCGGCAAGTCAATCAGGGCCATTAACATCACATTTTTCGTAGATTATAAAAATCAAGAACACAAAGGAAAAATTCTAATTTCTTTTCCTTTGTGTTCTTGGTGTCTTTGTGGTTCAAACAATTTAAAAATCCTTCCTTACGAGACTAAAGAAGGATTAAAAATTTATCTTCGCATTAATCGACTTGGACTTTGACCTTTGTTTTGCCCGTTGTGGAAGGACGGTCATCGTCGGCTTCGTCGGCGGCTTTTTCGGCCTTTTTACTGGCTTTCTTCATCTCGTCCATCGCGGCATCCACCAACACCCTAAAGCCTTTGGTGAATTCCTTGCTGGCGTTGCTGCCATGACTGCGGAATCCATCCGGCAATAAGGCTTCCAGTGCCTTGCCTGTTTCTTCTAGGGCGCGGCGTTGATGATAAAGAAACTCCTCGAATGGGGTACGGGGCGATTCTTCCTCGTTATTTTCGGGATTCATGTTTTCCATGCTGCTCATTCCTGCTTTCACTCAAATCGTTTTTAATGATACCTACTATACGCACACGCGGCGACAAAGGTTGTGTCATGCGTCTGTTTGATGGCAGAATTATACAAACTTTTTACATAAAGCACCGAAGTGAGGAAAATTCATTCGGGAGAAGCGCACCAAAACTGCCTCATTTCCTCAAATACGGCTTGAACCACAAAGACACAAAGGACACGAAGAAAAGAGGGTATGTCTCTTCTTTGTGATCTTCGTGCCTTTGCGGTTGATTTTGATATTTTCGCCCTACCTGCTGAGATATTCCAAATTTCTGATCATTTCACCCAATATACTGCAACTTACGCGACGGCCTATTGCTCAGCACTCACTCTTGCGTCCCGCCGATGGTCATGTTATCGACGCGCACTGTGGGCGCACCAATCGCACCGAAGAATGGCACCATTCGCAGATCGCTGCCGACAGCCGACACATTATTCAACAGGTCTTGTAATGTCGTCGCAATCGTCACGCCGTTGACGGGATGCGTAAACTTGCCATCTTCGATCCACACGCCGCTTGCCGCCATCGAGCAGTCGCCGTTCACGGGATTAATACCGCCGGTTTGCATGATGCGCGTCACGTAGAGGCCGCGTTCTACCCCGCCGATAATTTCTTCTGGCGTTTGATTACCCGGTTGAATATAGAAATTGCTCACGCCTAAACGTGGCAAAGTGCGATGCGAATCGCGCTGCGCGTTGCCTGTCGATTTGACTCCAGCGCGGCGGGCGGAATAGGTGTCATAAATTACATTCTGGAAAACACCTTCATCCACCAAACGAGTGGCGGAAGTCGGTACGCCTTCGCCATCAAATGGCGCAGACCCCATCCCGCGTTTGAGGCGCGCATTATCCAGCAGTGTTACTTTATCGCTGCCGATCTCCTGCCCCATTTTGTCGATCAAGAAGGAGCGTCCCCGCTGCATCGCGTCTGCCGTCATCGCGGCGGAAAGATACGCCAGCAGTTCCGCCATCACAAACGGATCGAACACCACTGGTGCGACCTGCGTTTGGACGGGGATTGCGCCGAGCGTGAGCGTCGTTTTATAGGCCGCTTCCTTCCCGACACGTTCCCCACTCAGTTCATGGAAGAACGGCGACGCATCCAGCCCAAAGCCATTGGCTTGATCGCCGTTTTCGTCACGGGCAGTCGCAACGACATAGCAGAAAACGCCAGTGCGATCAAACGAAGCCGCCAGCCCACGCGAATTTGCTAAATAAAAATGCTGGAGGAAATCGCCGTAATTGCTCTGGGCATTAAACACGCGCTTATCGGTAGCGAGAGTCACTTCTTCGGCCTGTTTCGCCAGCGCAATTTTTTGATCGGTGGAGACATTTTCTAATTCAGCATCGTAAATTTCGAGGTCTTCAACGGGGATAGCCTGTGGTTCGGGCAGACCCCGAAATTCATCCGGCGTGGCGATTTGCGCCAATTCCAGCGCGGCCTGAGCGGTTTCTTCGATGGCCTTTGCCGAAAAATCGGAGGTGTAGGCATAGCCGACCTTGCCGCCATCGATCACGCGCACCCCTAAGCCTTTGCTGCCGTTACGCGCAAGCTGTTCGACTTGGCCTTGATCAACACGGATTTCTGTCTCGTAGCTATCGATAATGACGGCTTCGGCTTCCACGCCGTTTTTGGCAATTTTGCTGACGACATCTTGTGCCAGTTGCAGGTAATCGGTCATGTTTAGTCCTTAGTTTTTAGCTAACAGCCTTTAGCGATCAGCTTTTAGGTCAAATTCTGGTTATGCAGCCTATTTCGCCTGCTTTAGAACGTCTGGTTATTCGAGATTTTCCTATAAAGTGCAATATACTGATTCTATGTCACCCATTTAATTTTCAGATGGGTTTGCAAAATTCTGTGATGCACTTCTTACTCATCGCTCATTACTCAGTACTCATTGCTCATCACTTTTGCGCCTAACTATCTGTGCCGCCGACCATCGCCAGCGGAATACGCAGCGTCGGCTGGCCTACACTGACACGCGCCGACTGACCTTTGCCGCATGTGCCTTGACCGGGATCAAGCGCGAAGTCTGTGCCGATCATATCAATTTGTTCGAGTGTCTTGGGGCCATTTCCGGCAATCGTCGCGCCGCGCACAGGCGCTGTCAGCTTGCCATCTTCAATTAGATAGGCTTCAGTAGCGTTAAAGACATAATCGCCGCGTGCAATATCGGCCTGTCCGCCTGCCATGCTCTGGATATAAATGCCTTTCTTGACGGAACGGATGATTTCTTCCGGGTCATGCGGGCCGCCCGCAATAAACGTGTTCGTCATACGCGGCATCGGCATGTGACGGAAGCTCTGACGGCGACCATTTCCGGTTGAAGCGGCACGTCCCACGCGGCGAGCTTCGACCAAATCCCACATATAATCGACAAGAATCCCGTTTTCAATCAGGACATTCCGCGCCGCAGGTGCGCCTTCATCATCAAAGCGCAGCGAACCGCGCCGTCCGGGAATCGTGCCGTCATCATAGGCGCTGACGAGTTCATTCGCCACGCGCTGACCCACCCGTCCGGTATAAGCCGACTGGCCTTTGGTGATAAAATCCGCTTCCATTTGATGTCCGCAGGCTTCATGGAACAACACGCCGCCCCAGCCATTGCAGACGACGACAGTCATCTCACCCGCTGGAGCCGGACGCGCATCCAACAACCGCACAGCCGTTTCCGCCGCCAGTTTTGCGGATGCTTGCGCGTCGTTACGCTCGAACAACTCTAAGCCGATCTGACCACCAAACTGCTCACCCGCGCCTTGAATCACGCCGTCTTTTTGCGCCATGACGTTTACACCAAACTCGACAAAACTACGGTCATCCTCTGCCATCACGCCATCGGAATTAAAAATCCATACGCGGCGGCGTTCCTCATTGTAACGTGACTGCACCTGCCGGACATAGCTGCTGTAGGCACGGGCAGTTTCATCCACGCGGGAAAGAATCGCCGCTTTATCAGCAATCGTCATCTCGTTAAAGGGCTTTTCGATGGGATAATGGAGCGGGCTTTTGCGCTCGGTCAAGTCGATCACTTGCGATTTACTGCTGCCGCTTCCGGCGGCACCAGCGGCCTCGGCGGCCTTGAGCAAACTTTCTTCACTCAAATCGTCGGTATAGGCATAGGTCACGAGGTTGCCGAAAAACACCCGCACCCCTGCGCCTGTGTCCACGCCGCGCACCGCCCGTTCCAGCTTGGATTCTTCCAAACCCAACATGAGCGTCGTCGTATCTTCGACATAAACTTCAGCGAGATCAGCGCCATTTCGCAGCGCCGCCGCCAAGACTTTATTGGCTGTTTCCTTAGAAATCATGTTTGCTCCTTAGTTTTTAGCAATTAGCAATTAGCAGTTGGCTTTTAGCGATTAGGTATCAGCAATCAGCTTTTTTTCAAGGCTGATGGCTGATCGCTATTCGGGTTCGTCCAACAATTGTTCTTCCAGATAATCGACGATCATACTAAACCATTTGATGGTATTCTCGCGTCGCGTCGTCCCATGTCCTTCATTTTCATCAACGAAGTAGCGCACATCGCCGCCGTTGGCTTTAATCCGCTCGACCATCTGATCGCTCTCGGCCTGCACCACACGCGGATCCTTTGCGCCTTGCATGACCAACATGGGCGCACGAATGTTATCGACATACGTGATCGGCGAGCGCTCTACCAACAAATCATAATCCTCTTCGGGATCGCCCACCCACTGCCTCATAAAACGTCTCCAGAATGGCGGGACTGACTTCGTGAACGTGACCAAATTAGACGGTCCGACAATATCCACGCCCACCGCCCAATACTGTGGCAGACGCGTCATGGCGCTTAAGGTAGCGAATCCGCCGAAGCTGCCGCCATAGATAGCGATGCGGTTGCTATCCACCCAATCCAAACTACGCAGATACAGCGCGGCGTGTTCAATATCCTTTAATTCCGCGCCGCCCCAATCCCGATGGATCAATTTCTGATAGCTGATGCCGTAACCCGTGCTGCCGCGAATATTAGGCGCAAGGATGCCAAATCCCCGACTGAGCATGTATTGATAAAAGCCGTTGTAGTTGTACATGGGACGCTCTTGCGCTTCTGGCCCCCCGTGAATCGACAAAATGACAGGGAAAACGCCGTCGCCTTTGGGCTTATACAGCCACGCGGGGATATTGCGCCCATCATGCGTCGGATAGCTAATCAATTCCGGCTCGACCAAATCCGCTGGATCAATCCCGCCGAGCATACTTTGACCAAGGCGCGGCATATCGCTTGTCTTCAGATCGACCTCATACAAATTTGCGGCTTCACCCGGACGGACGTAAATTAATGCGAGACGTGTGCCATCCGGTGATAAATCCATCGCGTTAACCACCCCTAAAGGCAGTAAGGGGACATAAATCGCTTCCCCCGTCTTTAAATTTTTGCCATAAAGTTTGGATGCCCCATCTTCATTCTGCGCCCAAATCATCACCTCCCGGTTTTTGGAAACCGTGACATTTTCAATATCATGATCCGGCGTGAGGAACCACTCCCATTTGCCTGCCGCGAGTTTATAGAAACCCATCCCCGTAAACTCACGTCCCTGATTCGTCAGCAGGTAAAAGCCACTGCCATCCGCCGCCCAAGGCCCCGGTAGAAACACAATATCGCCTTCGTGAGCGGTTGCATTGGTGGCTTCCCCTGAGTCAATATCGTATACGTAGATGTCCTGATCGGTGTTGATGCGGAAATCGACAAACAGCAAGCGCTTGCCATCCGGCGACCAACTCGCGGGAAAATTAACACCGCCTTCTTTTATCCGTCGCAATTCACCGCTGGTCATATCGTGCAAGATCAAATCCATGTCGGACGGGCTGCGATCATTCGCACAGTAGGCCAGCATTTTGCCATCTGGCGAAAATTCACCCACGTTATATTGTGAATCGAGTTTTTGTGTCAGCGGCGTAGGCCAGCCACCCAGCACACTTGTGAGATAGAGTTGATGCTGCTCATCACCGTTCTGATCGGCCTGAATCACAATCTGCTGCCCATCGGGCGACCATGCAACAGCGCGGACGGTATTGTCGGTATAGCTCGTGAGTTGATGCGGGATTCCACCGCCAGAAGGCACCGTCCAGAGGTTAAATTGTCCGGTAGCGTTATTGGCATGAGCGATGTGCTTGCCATCAGGGGAATAGGCCACAAAAGGCGCGTAAAGGCGTGTGGCAGCAAACTGTTCAAAACGGTACTTTCTGGTCAAGTTGGGGACTCCTGAGATGTCTATTTTATTTTATTTAAATGCTTGAAGTTATCCTATCGTATTCTTTTCCGGGTGTCAATTTTTTAAAGAGTGTCAAGGTAAAAGTGACAAGTTTTTAGTGCTTTATCCGATAAAGCAAATGAAAATCATCACCACAAAGGGCAAAATCACAAGAATTTATACCAATTTACAATTAAATATGTACTATCTGGTTTGCGCCGCCAGACGTTGAAACGTCCAGCTTTCGAAAAGCCAAGCCTGCTAAAGAGGCTGAAAACAGCGCCTTCAGTGCGCTTGGCACTTTGGCAGCCTGATGCTTGAGCATCTGGCGGATTCTCCGTGTTAATTTATTAAAGTGCATAAATTCTTGGTGTCTTGGTGGTTCAAATTCTCCAATTATCCTTCTCACTTTCAACTTGTCACTGCTCTAATATCCATGCTCACGATTCAGCCGATTCAGCAAAGGTCGCCCGTCGAGATAATGCCGCAGATTCTCGATGAAAATATCCGCCGCCTTTTGATGATACTGCGATGTATTGCCGGAGACATGCGGACTAAGGATGACGTTTTCTAGGTTCCAAAGCGGACTCGTAGTAGGTAACGGTTCTTCTTCAAACACATCCAGCGCCGCCCCTGCAATTTTTTGCGCGGCTAAGGCCGAAATCAAAGCGGCTTCATCCACCACCGCGCCCCGCGCCACGTTAATCAGCACAGCGGTCTTTTTCATCGCATTCAGGATTTCCTCGTTCACGACATGGCGAGTCTTATCCGTCAACGGCATAAGCACAACCAGATAATCACAGTCCCGCGCCATCGTCGCCAGCGCTTCCGGCGGATAGAGACGCTCTGGGATGTCGCCGGTGGGATCGCCCGTGCCGGGGATATAGTACCCTTCGTCGTCCGTCGTGCGGATGAGATCGCGCTTGGTCGCCAGCACTTTCATGCCGAAGGCTTGCGCCAGCCGCGCCAATTCACGCCCGATGCTGCCATAGCCTGCAATCCCCAACGTCAGGCCGCGTAAAGCGTGAGGCCGGAAGATTTCATGCGGCTTTTCCGGCCATTTGACCTGCGCCTGATATTTAAGCATCGTCGGGATTTTATACATAAACGCCAGCATCATCCCCATGCAAAATTCGGCGATTTGCACACTGTGGAGTCCACTGGCAGAGGTGACTTCAATATCTTCCGCCTGCACAATCGGGCGATTCAAGATTCCGTCCACCCCTGCATAATGTACCTGAATCCAGCGCAGACGCGGCGCTTGTTTCGGGTCGGGGAAGGCGCGAATGGTATACAGCACTTCGGTTTCTGCCCACACCGATTCGGAGATATCGGGAAAGTGCTTTTCGACCTGTAAGCGCGGCGAGACATCGCGCAATTGCTGAATCAGCGCGTCATCAAAATCCGCAGCGACAGTCACGCGAATGGGTTGTTTATTTGCTTCAGCCATAATCACCCTTTATTTAAGCTAAGGATTAAACGCAACAGCGCGAAGGACGCTAAGAATCGCAAAGAAATAGATTTAGGACGCACAAAAAATGATGCTTAACAGTGCAAGCGCTATTATAACGTAGCCTTGTCAAGTCAGCCGTGTTAAATTAACCACACTACCATCTATCAAGATAACATTGCTTTGTGAACCTTTGCGCTCTTTGCGTCTTTGCGTTTAATCTTTATTTTCAGGAGTCATCATCATGGGCTTACTCGACGGAAAAATTGCGCTGATCTTCGGCCTTGCCAACAAAAATTCGATTGCGTGGGGCATCACCCAACAGTTTCACCAACACGGCGCAACTATTGGCCTGAGTTATGCAGGCGAAGTTCTGGAAAAGCGGGTGTTCCCGCTGGCGCAGGAAATCGGCTGCGATTTTGTCGAACCGTGCGACGTAACCGATGACGCACAGTTGGATGCTGTGTTCGAGAAGATTAAGGCGCGTTTTGGCAAAATTGACATTTTGGTACATTCGTTGGCCTTCGCGGAACGGGATGATCTGGGTGGGCGCTTTGTGGATGTTTCCCGCGCCGGATTCGCTAAATCGCTCGACATCAGTGCCTACAGCCTGATCGCCATGAGCAAACGCGCCGAACCGCTGATGACCGACGGCGGCAGCATCATGAGCCTGACGTATTACGCCGCCGAAAAAGTCATGCCCAACTATCACGTCATGGCAGTAGCGAAAGCCGCGCTCGAAACCATCACCCGCTATCTCGCCTATGACCTCGGCAGCCAAAATATCCGCGTGAATGCTATCAGCGCTGGCCCCATCAAGACACTGGCGGCGGCGGGAATCCCCGGTTTTCGGACGTTCCTGAAATATGCGGAAAAAGCCTCGCCGTTGCAGCGGCTTGTGTCTCAGGAGGAAGTCGGCAAAACCGCGCTGTGGCTGGCCTCGGATTTAAGCAGTGCCGTCACAGGCGAGATCGTCCATGTCGATGGCGGCTATAACATCCTCGGCCTGACCGCCAGCCGCGATGAATTGGAAAGTGTTTAGCAGCCGATGTAACATTTTGATAAGGTGAAGAGTCTATGCTGAGGCACATTAAATACAACACATGTAATGTAAGGACGACCTCATGACTCAGGCCAATCATCAAACCAAACCGGAAGATTTACTCACATTCACGCCTGCCAATCGCCGCATCCGTTTGCAATTTGGCGGGCAGACTATTGCCGATAGCACCGCCGTAATGCTCCTGCGGGAGCCGCGCCGTGCGCCCACCTATTATTTCCCACAAGCTGATGTGCGAATGGAGTTACTCGCAAAAGGCAGCACTCCTACAGGTAGCGTGAGCGGCGAAGCCTTCTATTGGTCGCCACCGTCGCGCAGCAAAGCGCAATTTTGGGCGTTAACCGTCGATCAGAAAACAGCCGAAGAAGCCGCGTGGAGCTATGCCGACATACTCTCCAATGATCTTGATCTGCGTGGCTATGTCGCATTTAACTGGCCTAAAATGGATCATTGGCTGGAAGAAGAGGAGGAAGTATTTGGGCATCCGCGTGACCCGTATCACCGTGTGGATGTTTTACAGAGTTCCCATCACATCAAGATCGTTATCGGCGGGCAAGTCGTCGCGGAAACCAAACGCCCTCGTCTTCTGTTAGAAACCAGCCTTCCCCCACGTTATTACATCCCCCAGGAAGATATTCGCATGGATTTACTCACGCCGACAGAAAGCCACACCATCTGTCCTTATAAAGGCACAGCTTCATATTGGTCGCTTACGTCGGAAAGTGGGGTTGAAGAGGACATCGTGTGGAGTTACTTAAATCCGCTGATAGACTGTTCCAAAATCGAAAACCTACTGTCTTTTTATGATGAACGGGTGGAAGCCGTCTATGTGGATGGCATCCTGCAAGAAAAACCCAAAACGATGTGGTCGAAATAGGCTGCCTCACCTGCTACAAGCAATCAAAGCATTGAGGATCGCAGCTTTTCAAAATCCGTAATGAATAACCCGTCCTCGACTTCCTCCTGCTTCACCTTTGCGAAGCCCTGCTTGAGATAAAGTTGGCAGGCAGGAAGGTTGTTTGTACCGGTGGAAACGATAATACGCCGCGCCTCCGGTACGCTGTCTTCGGCAAAACGCAGCAGCGTACTGGCAATGCCGCGCCGAAAATAAGCCGGATGCACCATCACGCGATAAATATCAAGCGTTTCCTGCTTCACTTTATACGATATCGCGCCGACCAACGCCGACTCAAGGAAACAGCCGAAGAAAGTCTCGTCACAGGCTTGCAGTGTTTCAAGCGTATCTTGCAAAGGCGGAATTTCTTTAAAGCCGATCAAACGGGCTTCTACTTCATAAGCGGCAAGTTGAAGCGCGAGTAAATGCCGTGCTTCATCGTCATTTTGGATGTCAAGCCGCCGGATTTGTAGCGGTTCAGGCATCATTTTTGGCTTTATGGGATGTCGGATAAGCAGCGATTTCGCCATCGTCGTCAATAAAATATGCTGTCTGTACGTCGCCCAAGCGTTGCGCGGCATGGAGCATATCAGCCTCATTCTGACGATTCTTTGTCTTTTCCGTCGCCACGGTGACGCGACGTGATAGCACTTTGGGGGTCAGCATCGCGTTAGTCCCGACGAATGAACCAACCGCCACAGCTTGCACAATCCGCCCAGAGATCATGCCAAAATGAATACCCATCTCTGCTAACAGCATCTCTAAAATTAAAAATGGCGTAATTGCCATCACTACAGTAAAGCCGATGATCGACAGCGGGAACTTCAGCAGAAGATACGCGATACTTAACCACGTTGTTGGGCTGGCGATGGTTGCCCCCAAGCGGCTGCCGAAGTTCATCCCACGCAAATCAAGATTATCGACAAAAGGGGATGCTTCGATATTCAGCACGGCTGCCGAAATCTGACGGTCAAAGGCGGCTAATCCGCGTGATGCCGCGAACATAAATAACAAAATCGGGAAGCCAATCACAAAAATCAACAGACTGCCTGCAAGCGAAAAACCCGTCGCTAAAAATGTAAAATACATGATGCTCAAGAAAAAATTAATCCACAGGTAAAACCAGCTTCGGTATATTTGTCCGCTTGTAATTCCATTCATGTACAAAGCCTTTAATACGCAGCGATATTTATTATCTTATACGTAAACGCGGGTAAAATCGGTGCATTCGCTGCCACTCAAGAGGAAGATAGCTGTGAGACTTATTCAATAAATGCGTTTAACCACTGAGATCACGGAGAACACAGAGGAGAATCTCACCAACTCTCTGTGCGCTCTGTGTCGTCTGTGATTAAATCTTCAGTTATTTGATTGACAAAATAAGGCTCGGCTATCATAGATGCCGCGCCTGATGCGCTGCAAATCGAACTTATGAGGTTGGATTCAAGAATCGTCCGAGCAACCTGCGCCCACCTTCTGCAATTGCGGCGGCGATGACAGCTTTCAGCATGTCCCACGCAATAAATGGGCTAACACCCGCCGTCCATGCGGCATTCCAATCCATCGCCGCGACATTCTTGAGGACATAAATGCCAAAAATGTAGATCACAACCACGCCGACGATTCCTGCCAACCATTGCTGCCAGAAGCGTGATCCGGCGCGTTCTACCAATAAGCCAACTACGCCTGCCGCCACAACAAAGCCGATCAAATAACCGCCCGTCGCGCCAAATAAAGCAACCGTTCCGCGCATATTAGCATCAAACGGCAGCCCAAGCGCGATCAAGCCAACATAAACTGCTTGGCTCAATGCGCCGTCCCGACTGCCCAAGATCATCCCTGCCAACAGCACTGCAAACGGCTGCATCGTAAAAGGCACTGGCTCCATCGGTATTTTGAGCCGCGCTGCAATAATGGTGATGATCGTAAAAACCGCGATGCCCATCAGCCTTTTCGACTGGCTTAAATCGCGGGTTTGGGGAAATGTTCGTAACATTAGTTTTAGTCCTTAGTTTTGTAACTACACAGGGAAAGTATAGCCAAAAGGAAAA
Source organism: Anaerolineae bacterium (assembly GCA_034437895.1). Lineage (GTDB taxonomy): Bacteria > Chloroflexota > Anaerolineae > Aggregatilineales > Phototrophicaceae > JANRLJ01. The sequence goes on from DAOTTO010000255.1 coordinate 17,120, forward strand.
AAACGAGCTATAAAGTTGGGGTATGAATAACGTGCGCGAAGCAGAACTCCTTGCCTTTATCCAAGAACAACAGGTACTCATCGAGCAGCTCACAGCGCGTATCGAGTATTTAGAGGCGCAGCTTGCCAAAAACAGCAGCAACAGCGGC
>DAOTTO010000256.1:0-2241 GCA_034437895.1 Anaerolineae bacterium
TTTGCTGGCAACATTGTCCCGAATGCTTATCTGGTGATTCAAGAGAATTTGCTCAACGGCTGCGGCCCCGCCGGAAATTGCGACTTTAACGATAACGTCTATATCGTGACGAACATCGCGCCGGCTTCAACCGCGCCGATTACACCCGTTCTGCAACTGCCTGCTAACGGCGCAACCGCTACCAATGGTTACGGTGATCCGACCTTTGAATGGTTGAATGTGCCGGATGCGACTTATTACTACTTCTATCTGGCGACCAGTACCGGACAGCAAATCGCGTTTGAAGTGCTTTCTCGTGAGGGTTATTGCAGCGACGAGACCTGCTCGTTTGTTCCGCCGACGTTACGTGAAAATTATCGCTTGGTCAACGGCGGCTATGTGTGGTCGGTTTCCGCTTGGGGGCCGTTTGGTGTAAGTACCGCCGCGCCGCTTTCGGCCTTTACGCTGAACGCGAATGCGCCTGATCTGGTGACGCTGGAAGCCTCTAGCGACATCAATACCCTGCGGCCTACTTTTAAATGGAATCTCAATACTGTCGGTCAGCGCCGCGCAACCGCCTTCAATATCTACGTCGCGCCGAGGGATAATCTAGGTGCATCGGCCTTGTTCCGCACGGTTTCGCGTACAGATGCTTGTAGTTCACCGACAGGGACGACCTGCCAATTTGTATCCCCAGTGGATTTGGTGGATGAGACCGACTACAGCTTATATATCCAGAGCTACGGCCCCGGCGGCGCACTGACGACGACTGGCCCCTTCGATAATGGCTATGCTGGGCCAGCGGCGGGTGTTTCCAGCTTTAGGCTTGATGCGCCCACGCCGAATCTGCCAAGTGCAATCGCTTTGAACTTTGGGCAAGGTCTGCCGACGATCAGTTGGGCGGATGACAACGATGCCGCCAGCTTTAATATCTACTTGAGCAATTATTCCAGCAACGCGGCGCTCAATTGGACGACCAGCTATCACTTCCAGAATTATCCGCGCACCACCGGAGCAGGCGGGCTTTGCAACAGCGGCACATGCAGCATTAAGCCGCTGTTGGTGCTGGCTAACGGCGCGTATAACGTGGCGGTGCAAGGGGTTGGGCAGGGCGGTGCATCCGGCGGCGGCACGTATGGTAACGGTTACGGTGTGCTGGAAAATCAAACGCTGAATAAAGCGGTTCCGCCAGCGCCGAGTGCCGGATTCGCGCCTGCGTTTGACAGCACGATTGCCACTGGCAAGCCTACTTTTACTTGGAACACGGTGGCGGGTGCTATCTCTTATCAATTGTGGGTCGGGACGGTTACGCCCACTTTTACGACCCGCCACATGCAGTGGTATTGGGCGGCAGCGCCGGATTGTAACCCGCATCCCGGCACATGCAGCATCACGCCTGATTTGAACTTGCCAGCGGGTGCTTATGCGTGGAATGTTCAGGCGTATGGCCCCGGCGGTTTGGGCAACTGGGTTAACCTGACGACGGGCATTCCGTTCACGATCAGCGCACCTGTGCCGGGTATCGTTACACTGAATACGCCAACCATCAATGCCACGCTCACCAATCCATCGCCGACGATTACATGGAACGATATCGCGGGGGTCGATTGGTATCAGGTCTGGATCGGGACTCCGGCGTTTGTACCAACCCATTTGCAATGGTATCGGGCGGAGCGCGGCGCAGGAAAATTGTGTAACGGAGGCACTTGCTCGCTGAACGTCCCCGGACTCGTGCTGCCGAATGGTGCGTATTATTGGAACGTTCAGGCCGCGACACCTGCCGGAATCGGCCCTTATAACCCGGAAGGGACTTGGGGACGCTTTACCATCGCTGTACCGGTGCCGGGTGTGGTAGCGTTGACCGCGCCCATCCACGACGGCCTCATCTCGACCACCAACCGCCCGACACTGGTTTGGAATACGGTCAGCAATGGCTTGTATTATCAGCTTGAAGTCAAAAATGGCATGGGAACGGTCATCTTTACGCAGTGGTACACACGCGGGGTCGCCCCCTGCACCGACTCAAGCTGCTCGGTTCAACTGCCGAATGTGTTGGCCTATGGAACCTACTCATGGCGCGTTCAAGCCGCCAGCCAAGGCGGAATCGGCGCGTTCACGAATGCGCGGCGCTTCCTGATGCTGTCTTACAACCTTGTCCCGATGATGATGCCTGCTCAAGACGAAATGGTCGTGCGCGGCGGCGCATGGACGGATGTGCAAGGCGATGCGGCGGCGCTGGGGGATGATTATCTCGCCAGCAGC
>DAOTTO010000257.1:0-4699 GCA_034437895.1 Anaerolineae bacterium
GAAAACGCCTCCGCGATCAGTGCGTGATTGATCGCCGCGATGCCGGGATACGCCGCCAACTCCATCAGAGTCCGCCGTTCCAGCCAACCGACGCACAGCCGTTCCGCGCCGCGTACCCGCTGCATCATATCCGCGCCGAGTGCCGCCGCGATACGCTCATATTCGCTGTGAGTCAGGCCGTCGCCAAAGGCAAATGTCTGCGCGATGTTCAGGCCAATCACCTGCGGATCGCGCTCTTGGATGATGCGTGCGAGGCATTCATGCTGCCCCTCTTTCTCCGGCTCCCACGCCTTTGCATAAAAATCGTCAAAGCCATAACGATCTACTGTCAAGCGCTCGACGGTGCCATCCGGCTGACGATAAAACACCAGAATCGTGCGCCGTCGTGCCGACATCGCAGGTTCGGGCAAAAGCGACATGATTACCGGGTCTTCGTTATATTCACGGGCGGCGACAATCCACAGATCAATGCCTTCCCGCGCCATCACCTCCGGCAGCACCGTTTCCAGCCGCGCCTTGAGCCACTCATTCCGTACCCGCGCCGCCTCACGCAGCGGCAGCAGTTTCCCGCGATAAGCCTCTACCGACATCATTTAATCCTTCTGAGTGTACGAAAAATTATCATAAAAAAGCCATGATTTGGTCAAAAGCCTCATCCACCGTGATCCCATCCCGCGCCCAATCCCAATCCTGCGGGATACCCGACGCGACACCGCCAGCAGGCAGCGCGATAGTTTTCCACAGCGCTAGTGAATCAGATGTAAACGGAGCATAACGCGCTGGATCGGTTGGCCCCAGAATCATGACGGTTTTTGCTCCGGCGGCGGCGGCAAAATGGGTTAAGCCCGTATCGTTGCCTACATAAAGTAACGAATCCGCCGCAAGTGCCGCAATCTCGCCAAACGAGAATTTCCCCGTAAAATCGAGCGCAGGGGCTGTCATCGCCGCGAGAACGGCCTCGGAAATGGCATGGTCATTCGGCCCGCCGATCAACACGATACGCGACCCGGTCTGTGCCGCGAGCCGATCCGCCAGCGCCGCGAAGTTGGTTGGAGGCCAGCGTTTGGCATCCATCATCATGCCGGGATTCTGTCCACCTGCGGGATTCAGGACGATATACTTGCCCTGAGCGCCGATCAAGCCGCGTATTTTTGTACGATGCGCCAAACGCACGGGGACATTAGCATAACAATCGCTGGTATCCAGCCTTAGGGTGCGTGCGACATCGAGGTAAATTTGGCCTTCATGCCGTGACACCGCCGGATCAACCTTCGCACGGATATTATAGCCGAAGCCGCGTCCAGCACTGTTCAACCCAGCGCGATACGGAATGCCTGCCATCAGCACCGCCGCGCTCATCAACGGGGAACGCACCAGCGATACCGCCAGATCGAACTCACCCGCACGAAGCTGCCCGACGAATTGGCGCATCGCCTCCCGCGATTTAACGGGGAGTGCATCCTTGCCTGTGTCGAGCAGATCATCCAATAAATCATGATCTTCGATAGCCTTGCGCGACCAACTGCCCACCGCCCATGTGATATGCGCGTTGGGATAGCCCCGATGCAGCGCTTTGAGCGTCGCCGTCGCCATGACGACATCGCCAATGCAGCACGGCAGAATCAACACAATCCGGGCGGGGTGCAGCGGTGGCTTGCGTTTACGAAAGAACAGTTGCAGAAAGTGATAAGGATTCATAGCGGAAATTTAAACGCAAAGTTGCAACCTCCGCAAGTGCGTCGAAGTTTGAATTTGGGTCGTCGCAAAAGTCATAGTATGTCTATAATGGCTAAATTCCTTAATTATTCAATGTTAATCCTTATGTTTAAATCCACACATATGGGTATATTCTAAATTAAAGTAAACTATTTTGGACGATTTTATTATCCAAGAAGGATTCTGGATGAGTATCCCCACATTAGCGCCTGATCTTCCATCATTCGAACAACTTCAGGCGGTACTTCTCCTTCACAACCGGGCAATGTCGGCTAGTAGCTGCGGAATCACAATTGCTGACGCTAGCCTGCCGGACATGCCGTTGATTTATATTAATGACGCTTTTGAGCAAATTACAGGCTATAGTGCGGCGGAAGTTCTAGGTAGAAATTGCCGTTTCTTGCAAGGCGACGAACATGACCAACCAGCGCTGACAGAGCTAAGAACAGCGATTCAGGAGGGGCGGGATTGTAGAATACTGCTGCGGAACTATCGGAAAGACGGCTCATTCTTCTGGAATGAACTTTTCATGTCCCCCATCTATGATGAAACCGATCATCTCACCCATTTTATCGGGATACAAACCGATGTAACAGATCGTGAAGAAGCTCGGTACGCGCTCGAAACGACGTTGGTAGAACTGCGCCAAACTCAGATGCTGCTCATTCATTCGGAAAAAATGAACGCATTGGGGCAAATGGTCGCAGGCGTTGCCCACGAAATTAATAACCCTATCGCCTTTGTCAGCAGTAATCTGCATAGTTTAGGGCGAAGTCTCGATGATTTTCGCGGTGCCTATGAGCAGTTAGAAGCATTGGCGACAGACTCTAGTTCGGAGTCCATGTTGGAACAAATCGCCCAAATTCGGCAGGAAAATGATCTTGACGAGTTGTTTACCGACATTGATGACATGATTGGCGCATCGGTTCAAGGTCTGGGGCGCGTTAAAAAGATCGTCACTGAACTGCGTACCTTCTCTCGGTTGGATGAAGCCGAACTCAAAATGGTCAATCTGACAGAATGTATTGAAAGTACGCTTACGATTGCGGAAACACAACTTAAGCATCGGGTTGAAGTGCTGCTTGAGATTAATCACTTGCCAGAAATCGCTTGCTATCCCGCCGAATTAAACCAGGTCTTCCTCAACCTCATCCTCAATGCTGCTCAGGCAATTGATGGGACGGGGCAGATTAATATTCGCGGCTATGATTCGGATGAAGAGGTGATCCTTGAATTTGCTGATACGGGGGCAGGTATAGCGCCAGAAGTAATCGACAAAATTTTCAATCCCTTTTTCACTACAAAAGCCATTGGTGTTGGCACAGGGTTAGGCTTATCCATTGCTTACAAGATCGTTGTTGATGGTCACAAGGGCAAAATTGATGTGCAATCAACACTCGGCACAGGCAGTATCTTCACAATTCATTTGTCAAAAGGGCTAAAATCATGAAAACAGTTATGGATCAAGAACATCATCGAGGCCAACTGCTCGTCATTGATGACGAGATGGAGATTATCAAAGCGCTCAAGCGTCAGTTCAAACATGATTATGATGTTCATATCGCCGCTTCAGCCGCTGAAGGTTACCAAATCATGACCGAAGTGCCTATTCAGTTCATTATCTCCGACCAACGTATGCCCGGCATGTCTGGCGCTGAATTCTTTGACCGTGTTAAGGGCGACTTTCCCGATGCGATGCGTCTTTTACTCACCGGCTATGCCGATATTCAAGCCGTCATTGCGGCGATTAATGATGGCAATATCTTTCGCTACATCACCAAACCCTGGGAACCCGTCGAGCTGGATACGATTGTGCGTCAAGCCTTTGAGCGCTACCAACTTATCATCCAAAACCGCCATTTGGTCATAGAACTTAGCGAGGCCAATGCTTTCCTTGAAGAGCGCGTCACTGAGCGCACCTCTGAATTAGCGTCAGCTAATGAACATCTCATGACATTAAATGTTCAAAAAGATCGCTTTCTCGGTATGGCAGCCCACGATATACGCGGCCCCATTGGCTCGGTTAGGGGTTGTGCCGATCTGCTGCTGACAGAACAGTTATCCCCTAACCATGTGAAAGAATTTCACCAAGTGATTCGAGATACCTCCGAAAAAATCTTGAATCTGGTCAATGATTTATTGGACGTTAGCGCCATTCAAACTGGCAATTTGTCGCTGCGAACTCAAGCTGTCGATGTTGACACTTTTCTTGAGAAAGTGTGGCGTTTAAACCGTTTAATTGGCGAACAAAAGGGGATTACACTGGAACTTGATGTCCAACCCGGACTCGAAACTACGATCTTTGATACTGAAAGAATCGAACAAGTCCTCGATAACCTGATTGGAAATGCTTTTAAGTTCTCGCAACCGCATACCGCCGTGCGTCTGTCGGCTGAGGTGTACAACGATCAGTTGGTGATTAAAGTTGCTGACGAAGGCCCGGGCATTCATCCCGAAGACATCAATAAGCTGTTTGCTGAATTCAGCACCACAAGATCGAGACCCACCGCAGGCGAGCAGAGTACAGGGCTGGGTTTATCCATCTGCAAGCGAATCGTGGAGTTACACGGCGGAACGATCCATATGGAAAGCAGATTCGGAGAAGGCAGCACCTTCGCCGTTACACTCCCTTATTCCGTGATGATTCCTATCAGTCATCCCGAAATCTCAGTATTAGATTACGTGATTCGGTAACATCCAATTTCGGCGGAAAAATTGAATTGATTAATTCACCCAAAGATTTGCAGGAGAATTCTAATCGTCTCTCCTGCAAGGGATGTTAAGAATATGGCTTGTGTGAGTTTTACTTCGTCAATTCGTCCAGACGATCCACGTAACGCGCTAGGACGGCGAAGGTCGTCTCCACCGCGTCCGGTTGGGTCATATCGACACCAGCATGGCTGAGCGCATCTAACGGATAGACCGAACTGCCCATGCTCAAAAACTCGACATAGCGCTGCGCCGCACCGTCATCGCCTGCCAA
>DAOTTO010000258.1:0-7858 GCA_034437895.1 Anaerolineae bacterium
CACGAGAGTCTCCCTGCCCATCGGTGACGGTATAGGTGAATTCAACCACACCCTCCCATCCCGGCTGCGGTGTAAGTCCGGTCAGTGTCCCGCTGGCGACAGCGGCATTCAAGGCCGCAACCGTCGCGGTTTGATCTACACCAAAGGAGGTCTGCCAGTTGATCGAAGACTCGCCCACGCCCGTCTTCGGGACGACGTTGCTGAACGTCCACAGATAATCGACATCGTTGTTTGCAGTATCCGACAGCGAGAAATTCGGGTTAAAGTCCACATAAGGCCGCAGACGGTAGTTCAATGCTGTGCCGATCTGCGTAAAGACAACCTGTTTGCGCGTGACCAGCGGCGGCGGATTCAAGTCATTTAATGGCGTGATGTTAAACGTCACGGTGGCAGGCGCGGTAGGCGTGGTCACGATCAGCCCATACGCTTGATACGTCAATGTAACCGAGACAGGCGCACCCTGTGTATAGAAGTTGGCGGGCGGGCAGTAGGTGACGAGATAACGACTGTCGGGATTGTTCCCATTCGGATTATAACCATACGGCAGCCCACCGCAGGCATTGTTGGGATTGGTATCATAAATGGTCGGCGGGTTGCTGAAGATGAAGGTATAGGGCCTAAAGCCCCCTTCAACCACTTGATCGATGCGGAACGTGATCGCTGGCGTATCTTCCAGCGCGCTGACGGTGATCGCGCCGGTTGTGTTGGTATAAGCGACGGGCTTGGCAATCGACAATTCATACGCGCCGATATCGATGACGCTGGGCGGCCCAAGGGTTTCGGTGAAGGGCAGCGGCCCGGTACGATCAACGATACGCGGCAGACCCATGACATCTAACGTGGTGAGGTTGTTGTATGACCCATAAATCGCCGAAGCAAATGCGTTATTGCCAGCGTCCACGCCTTGCGGGGGGGTGGCGTTGTTGGGGTCATTGATGTCCAACGGACGCAGACGATAGGGATTGTCCGGGTCATACGCCATGAAGAAGCGCGCATCTTGGAAAGCGGAAATTGCTGCTAATGCCGCCGCTTGCACTTCGGGCGCATCGATAGCCCGTACTAGGGGGAGATCGGTAAATTGGTTGGCATTTAGCCCTGTTCCCGTAAAGCCAGAACTGCCACCTGTGCTGGGTAAGCATTCACCGGGCGCGAAATGGGGAATAAACCAGTTATTCTGTGCGCCGTTACGCGGATCCGCCCCACTTACAGGACCGGTCTGTTTACAGCCTTCACTGCCCATGCTTTCTCCAGCAGAGGTCAGCAAACCACCGCCATCCACTTCATTGTTGAAGAACAAGTTGTTATGAATCTTTACCCGATGATCTGAAATATGCTGGAAAGGTGTATCCACCCGACCCACGAGGATAATGCTGCTGAGGTCGCTTCCTATCAAATCATGATTCACAACCGTGTTATTCACAAAGCTGAACTGCGGTTGTTGATACAACTGAACAATCGGCCCGCTTAGGATGTTAGAGTCGAACAGCGAACTGAAAATCGTCAGCGGACGATCAGGAATGAATGACCCTGGTGGTTTGGTGGCACCGCCCGGTTCTTGTCCTTGATTCCATTGGGTGATTGCTATTACCGACTGCGCGACGTTATCCTCAAAGCGCGTCGTGCGTATATCGACGTAACCGCGCTCGATCCGCACAATCGGTTTTTGTTCCAGACTGGCGAAGTTTTCGTCGTAGATATTGTTATCGAGGAAGGCGCTGTTATAGATGCGAACGCTGTTGGCAGCGCTATTGCCGCTATCGATGATGTTCAACACCCCGGCTGGTGCAGTGGCTACGACAATTTGCCGTCCCTGACCATTCAACTCAAGTTCAAAAGGCGAGATAAAACGGCTGAAGGTGTTGTTATCGAGCAGGACATCCTGAGTACTTTCGATCACGACGGGTGAGTCGAAGTTATCGAAAGTGTTATTCAGGATGTCGATGTTGTTTGAGTTTGTGATATACAACGGCGTGACGTAATTAACCCGCAGGCTAGGGCTAATCGGTATATTGATATTGATGGCAGTGGATGCGCTTGTCAGATACAACGGCGACGAACCGACAAAGTTAAAGCCGTTGACTGCAATATTGGTCGTGGGGCTGCCTACCGTATCGATGTAAATCGCGCCTGCTTCTTCCGGCATATCCGCCACCCAGATTTGGCTGGACAGCGTAACCGAGAGATCAGCTTCGGCATACGAAATCAGCGAGAGACTGGTGCCGCCGGGTACTACGGGGATTTTATAGCCGGAGACATATTCGCCCGGTTGGAAGACGACATAACGCTGGCCTGCGGGAAGAGTCGAGGTCGCGGCGAGCGCTTGTGCCACCGACACATAAGGATTACCTGGTGAGCCATTGGGCGGACCCGCAATCGGCAGTACAGCCGTACCGACGTAAACTGCTTCACTATCTAAGGCGCTGGCAGGGAAGCCTGTCGGTTGGGCGAAGCCGGGGAAATTGACCTGTTCGGACATATTGAAGTCCGGGTTGCCGAGGACGGTCAAACCCGCGCCGTATTTGGGGTCGAAACCCAAAAGGTTCGCGGCTGGCACACCGTCAACGCTGCCATTCAGGTCAATCGTGCGTGTCATCAGATAGCGTTCAAGCTGCTGCGGACGGTTGCTGCTGAAATAAGCCGCCATATTGATGTTGTTGGTATTAGACAGCAGCAGTGCCGCCATACCTGCCACATGCGCCGCTGCCGCCGAGGTGCCGCCAAAACCGAAACCGGGAATTTCACAGCCCGCTAATGCCGCGCCGAAAAGCGAGGTATTGACGAAAGACGGGGCGACGACTTCCGGCTTGATGTTGCCGTCGGCAGTACCAAGTGCTACGTCCGCGCCGCGTGAACTGGTGGTCACCAGCGGATAACGATCTGTCGAATCGTTCAATGTGCAAACCGCGCCAACCGCGATGGCGTTAGGGGCTTGCGCGGCGGCGGTGAGGCTGCTGGTCGCTGCTAAGGGTGTGACGAAATCATCATAAGTGACGACACTATCGCCGTTACCGCCCGCTGCCTGCACTTTGATCGTCGTCGGCGCGGTGCCGTCAATGTTCAAGACGAGATCGCATGAGTCGCCGCAGCTTGCCGGGACGACATATTGATAACTCGGATCATCCAGCGGCACTTGTCGGCTGTCGATGGTTGTGCCGTCGAGTGACAGGGTAGACGGATAATTGTTCGCTCCGGTGGGATCATCCCAAGCATAGCTGATGACTGCCCCGGCGCTGGCTTGGATACCAAGATTGGTATCACTCACAAAATCAAACGCGCCGCTGCCGCTGTTGGCAGTATTGCCTGCGCTGGCGATGACGGGAATGTTCAGGTTGAAGGCGTTGGTAATCGCCCCGCTGACATCGCCGCCGCCGCCGATACCGGTATCAATCGTGATGACGATAATATCCGCCGTCGGGAAGTTATCAACCACAAAACCATCGGCTTTGTTGATAGCAATGGTGAGTTCAGCAGCGCTTCCGGCACGATACATATACACTTGTGCGCCCGGTGCGATGTCGCAGATGACTTCGACGACGTTCAAGCCGTGATTGGTGGCACCTTCGCCGCCGTCTACAGCGGTAGACCCCAAGCAGCCGCGTTCTTCTGTCACGGCGGAAGCACCTGCAAAGCCGGTGTCGATGACGGCGATCTTAATCCCCTGCCCGGTTACGCCTGCTGCGGCGGTGCCATCGGGGCCGAGATAGGTGTGCCAACTGTTTACGCCCAAAATATCGAGCGAATGGGGTTTAAAGACACCGCCAATCGCTAACGCCTCAGAGGAGGTTTCGCTGGAAACTTCGGATTGGGCGGAATCGGTAGAAACGGCGCGTTCTGGCATCATGATCGCCGCGATGGTGTCTTGATTGATGAGCGTCAGAATGGCATCCAACGAGACGAAGGCTTTTACGCCGCGCCCGTCGATGCTGTCTACAATGCCGCCGTTGGCTTCGATTAAAGCGGCAACGGCCTCGCCCGTGACTTCCGGCGTACCCCAGACCATCACTTCAAGGCGGTTTTGGTCGTCTTGCGCGAATAAGTAATCGGCAGATTGGGCAAGCGCGGCTGCTTCGTCGCCGTCAACATAGGCTTGCATCACATTCGCCAGCGCGCTGCCGAGCTTGATCTTATTTTCGTCGGTCAGGCTGATCGGCGCGGGTGTGACAACGGCGGGGAGTCCATCGGCGAGATCATAAACCGCGATGTCGTCTAAATTGGCTGTCCCCGTAATGGCAAAAGTGCCGCCAAGCAGGGCATTTTCATCAGTAAACGTCAATTCGGTCACGCCATCGACGCTGAACGTGACGATGCCGCCGACGGCTTCAAGGCTGATCGTATACCATGCCTCGGCTGTCCGCGCCGCTGGAACAGTGATGAGCGTGACTTCAGCAGGTGCAGGTGTTTCGGTGGATTCGGCGGTTGCTTCGGCTGTCGCTTCGGCAGTGGCTTCGCTTGTCGCTTCTGGCTGGATGTTAGCGCCTTCACGAGTGAGCGAGGTTGAATCCGCCGCGAAGACCAGTGTATAGGCGCGGCCTTCGCTGCTGCGGAATACGATGCTGAATGCGCCGCTGGCTAAATTTGCACGGCCATCAATACGGAAGTCGGTTAAAAACAGCGCGGAGTCGGGCGCGAATGTGCCATTTTCCAGCGCGAGGAAATTATTATCTTCGCCGTCAATGACGCTTGCGCCCGTTTCGCTCAAAATCCAGCCGAGCAGTTCGCCTTCAAAATCGGCGCTCAGGATCGGTGTGGGGCCGCTGGGGGCCTCCGGTGTGATCTCCGGTTCAACTGTTGCTTCCGGTGTCGCTTCTAGGGTGGCTTCGGGGGTCGTTTCGAGCGTGACCTCTGGTGTCACTTCGATGATGGGCAGCTCCGGTGTGGGAACAGCGGTTGCCGGATCAACGGGCGGCAAAACCGACGTGGGGAGCAGTTCGATGCGGATGTTATCCAGCGTGACCGTTCCCGTGTTATTTTGTCCGGTGCTAAAAATAACCATACCCGCCGGAAGCGGTGTCGGCGCGGTATAAGTGATTTGTGCTGTGCTGTCCACAGTAACCGTAATCAGACCGCCGACGGCTTGAATGCCCAGTGTATAGGTGTTAACGGTTGGAACGGGTTCGGTGGATTCGGGGGTAACTTCGGATGGTGCTGCGCCTTCTACCAGCAGGGTCAAGCCCTGATAGAGGCTGACGCGGCCTTCTGCATTCAGGGTGACGTTGTAATTATCCGCGCCGACTCGGAACGCGATGTTGGCTGTGTTTCCGGTCTGGAGGCCAAATTCGGCGGAAATCGCCACGTTGTCACCGACCAATCCGGTCACGGTGGCGGTTTCAAACGCGCCTGTCGTGGTGAGGTATGTATTGTTTTCGGCAGAGGCCAGCGCCCAACCGGAACTGAGCAGCCAACCTGCCGCATCACCGTCTTGAAAATCTTCCTGATAGACGGTTGGGTCAATCGGGAGGATCGGCGGTATTTCTGGAGTCACCGGGACTTCAGGCGTAGGGAAAGGTACAACGGGCGGCTGCGTGACCTCTGGGGTAGGCGCAGGCAAATCCGTTGTTTCCGGGGTGGGTGCTTCTGGCGTGATTTCCGGCGTAGGTTCAGGAGTCGTCTCCTGCGCCGATGCCAGATTAAGGCTGTCCAGAGGGCTAATCATCCCCAACAGCATTGATGTTAAAACGAGTAACGAAATCAGGGACGAAAATAATCGTCGTTTGTCAACATTCATAAAAGTCCTCCTGTGACGAATAGCACGACGGATGAGGCCAATGGGGAGTGATGTCCCTCAGCCTGGCGCAATGATGATGAAAGTACAAATTGTGATAATGCAAACATGATAAAAATTGATTTACCTTTGCCGAAGTGTTGATACGATAGGCTTACCGTCCGTCTATATAAAAGGATACGGGCGGAAGCATGATTTTTTCATCAAGATTGTGTTTGGATTTTTTTATTTGTTTCGGCTAAGTTGCAACAGCTAAACCGCGCACCAATCTATTTGTAACACTATAGCACCGATCAAGAAATTGCACTTTGGTACTTGTGTTTTTCAGGCAGATCGTTATGATCTCTTATAAACCTTTTAAACACGGAGTAAACAATGACAGATTTTCTTCAATATCCTTTTTAAAGGCGCAATTATCGGCTTCTCGATTGCCGCGCCTGTTGGCCCGATCGGTGTTTTGTGCATCCGTCGCACACTCGCTGAAGGGCGGATTTACGGCCTCGTCACCGGATTAGGTGCCGCGAGTGCCGATGCTTTTTACGGTTTTATCGCCGCATTTGGCCTCACTTTTATCTCCGAATTACTCATTAATCAGAAAACGCTCCTCAGCCTCGTCGGGGGATTATTCCTGATCTATTTGGGACTCAAGACATTTCGGGCGCGTCCGGCTGAAGAAGCGGCAGTCGTGGAGTCGCGGCATGGGCTGATCGGCGCATATGTCTCAACCTTGTTTCTGACGCTGACCAATCCGATTACGATTCTATCATTCGTCGCCATTTTTGCCGGAGCAGGAATCGCCACATCTGTCGCAAACAGCTATGGCGCGGCGGCGGTGATGGTGATTGGGGTGTTTATGGGGTCGGCGGGATGGTGGCTGCTCCTGACGGGCGGCGTGAGTCTGCTGCGTGGACGTTTTAATCCGCGCACGATGATCTGGGTGAATTGGGCATCGGGTGCGATTATGATGGGATTTGGTGTGATCGCGCTGGCGAGTCTGATCTGAATTGAACCAAAGCATCATGAGTCTTGCGAAATTCTTTTTGAGCCACAGAGACACGGAGTTCGCAGAGAAAAGTATAAAGAAGCACGATTTTTTATTTTGGTCAAAGATAAAAACGTGGTGTTCTTGGTGACTCGTGGTTCATTTAGGATTTACGTAGTTGGTTTGTAGGGGCGACTCGGCGAGTCGCCCCTATGGAAAATTTTGCTAAACTGCGTAACTTCTAACGGTATTTAATTCCCTCGCGCCAACCACGCGATGACTTTTTCTGCTGCCTCGCGCCCCGATTGAATACGCTCATCCAATGTCGGGGCGTGGGTCGTCGGGACGTAATCACTTCCGGCAAGCGCTACGCCTTGCGGTAATAAATGGCGAATCGCTGTCATGGTCGCGGGGTGGGTTGGATCATGCCACATTAAAGGGTCGGCATCCGCCCACGCCCCGACTTTTTCCGCTAAGGGACTCAAAGGCCAACCGAACAACGCGGCAATCTCGCCTACTAGATCACGCGAGAGGCCAACGCCGGAATCATAACGCACGCCAACCTGAATCAAGATTGTGTCGTCTGGAACGCGGCCTATTTGGGTGGTCGAGTTAATGTACGTAATCGGGTAATCGGTTGGGGGTTCAATGGGTATTTGTGGGAGTTCCGTCGTGCGATAGCCCATCGACACATGGGCGATCTCGTCATAACGATAATCGAGCAGGCGGTAGCTGATTTCTGGTGTCAGCGTTTGGAACATGCGCTCGGCATAACGCGCAGGCGCGGCGATTATCAGCGCCCGCGTATCCAGCACCATGCCGTTCTCCATACAAATCAGGAAGGTGTCGCTGTCTGTTTGTCCGAGTGTACTTACCGCCATGCGATACATCACTGGGGCGGTGATTTTCGCTGCCAGCACATCAATCAGCGTACTTGTTCCATCAAGGAAGCCAATTTTGCTGTCTTGGGTGAAAAGTCCCTCGTTGAGATTGAGTTCGCCTAGATAGGTCGTGAATGATGAGAAATCGTGGATAGTGTTCAGCATCGCGCCCGAATCGAGCATGAAGCCATTCAAACGTGTGCTGGCGATGCTCCCCCCCAAACGCCGCTTGACCTCGATCAGTGTATAGCTCACGCCGCGTTTTTCCAGTTC
>DAOTTO010000259.1:0-3752 GCA_034437895.1 Anaerolineae bacterium
GCGGCCTTGAATGCCGCTGTCGCCAGCGGGACACTGACCGGACTTACACCGCAGCCGGGATGGGAGGGTGTGGTTGAATTCACCTATACCGTCACCGATGGGCAGGGAGACTCTCGTGCAGAAGCACGCCGCGTCCGTATCATCGTGACGCGCAAATTGGCAGGTCCTGGTGTCCATGACGACTCCAGCTTGGATTTCGTCTATCAGGATGGCTGGATTCCGTTCTTCTATGAGCCGGGTATCAACAACACGCTGCATTACACCACCACCCAAAACGCCAGCACCAGTTTCTACTTCATCGGGGATTCCTTCTTGGTGCATTATTACGGCTTCCTGGGGTCAGCCAACTTCCAATTGTCGCTTGATCCTGATGACTCAGGCCCGATGACAGAACAGGTTTATAACACGATTGGGACAAGCGGCTTTAACCTCAATTGTTCCGACCCAGCCAAGCCGACCAACATCAGCACCAGCCAAACGCTGCCCGGCTTCTATACCTTCGGCTGCGAAGGCTTGAACAACATCACGATCAGCGGCAACAGTTCGCAAGATCAACTGCACCGCTTGACGATCAAAAATGTGTCGCCGACGAATCCGGCGCTGCCCAACTATTTCATCTTGGATGCGGTCACGGTGCGCGGTGAAGCGCTCACCCCCGGTGTCTACGAAGATAATGACAACCTCGCCTTAAACTTCACCAATAACTGGCTGACTTACGCGGGTGTTGGACCGGCTGGCGGCTCGTTGAGGTATACCACGACTCCGGCGGCGAATATCACCTTTAGTGTAGATGGTGACGCGGTGGATAACCTCATCATCTACCGTACCCTTGGCCCCGGCGCGGGTGACATGAACGTTTATGTCAACGGTGGGCTGCGTCGCACTATCCGCAGCAATTACCCAATCTACGTCTTTAATCAAGCTGAGGTCATCAGCAATATTCCCGGCGGCACCGTCTCGGTAGAAATCCGCAACATGGGCAGCGCCGCCATCGGCATCGAAGCGATTGAATTGGTTGCGAACCAAACCCCGCTGGCGGTTGGCACAGTTTATCCGGGTGAGGATGAACGCATCCGTTATGTTGGCCCTTGGTTCAATTATGTGGCGACAGGCCCAAGTAACGGCACTTTGCGCTATAGCAATGACCTCAATGCCAATGCCGTCTTTAGTATTGATGGCAATGGTGTCGTCGTAAGTTACACCAAAGCGGTGGGTTATGGGCAGTTTGAAGTCTGCGTCAGCACATCTTGCCAAATCTTCGATGGCGCGGCAGCAGCAACGGTCTTTAATGCCCCCGGTGTGGTTCGCTCAACGACGACGGGCATCCAAACCGTCACGATTCGTAATGTGAACGGCGGTTACATCGGCATTGACAGCATCGAAGTCTTAGGAGCGCAGCCCAGCCTTACGCCCGGTTTGTATCAAGAAAATGATCGGGCGCTGGCTTATAGCGGTCAATGGTATCCCTTCACTTCTGCGCTGTCTCAAGGCGGCACCTTCGTCTACACTAACCCCGGCACAACCCAGGGTCTCTCATTCTTGGTCAATGCCTCGCAGATGGATCGTCTGGTCGTCGTCTATCCCAAGGGGCCGAGCTATGGCTCGATGCAGGTCTGCGGTTTAGGCGCTGCTTGTACGACCATCGCCCAGTTGAACGGCGCATATACCTTCCAAAATGCGGCGGTGATCCTCAAATCGACGCTCGGCCTAACGAATCAAACGTCAGCGACGGTGACAATTCGTTCCTCCGGCGGCGGTTCTATCGGTGTCGAATCCATTCAAGTGCTTGCGCCACGCGGCCCGCTGAAACCGAATTATTATGAGGAAACCGAGTTCGGCAGCGACTACAACATCACCTACAACGGCACAGACACCGGGAACGATGGCTACGGCGGATGGACACCGTATGCGGCGACGAACCTGCGCGGCGGCTCAATGGTCTATACCAACAGCACCACCGCCACAGCGACCTTTGGTGTTATCCCGAATGACATCAGCGGTATTGTCCTCTATTACACGACAGGCGCGGGTTACGGCACGATGCAGCTCTTTAGCGGCGGTGCTTGTAACGTGGGAACGACCTGTTTTGAAGTACCCAATATCGCGGGTGCCTGCTGCACCACCGGACGTGCGATCTTCATCCCGAAGGCCAGCTTAGGGATTGCCGGTGGCGGTGAAGTTCAGTTAACGCTGCGGACGAAGGTCAATGGTGAGTATATTGGTTTGGAAGGCATCCAAATTATTGATGCCGACCCGTTAGCCAGCGCCAATGACCCCCTCACGGCGCTGCCTGCTGGACAAGTGACGGCCTTCGATACGCGCTTGCAATATATCGGCCCTTGGGCGGCCTTTGGCGGCGTAGGACCCACATCCAACACGCTGGCCTACAGCAACGATGTCACGGCTGCGCTGCGCTTCAAGATCAATGGACAAGGCGTGGCGGTTTATCGCACCCAAGCCGTTGGTTATGGGCTGTTTGAAATCTGTATTGATGGCAGCAATTGCAAAATCTTCAATAACACCGCCGCTGGCACCTATTATGGACGGCCTGCCGTGCTGCGTGTCGCCACCAACGGCATTCACGTTGTCGATATTCGTAACGTCAGCGGCGCTTTCGGCTTGGCGGGAAGTTTTATCGGCATCGAGACGATTGAAACCATCGGCGCACAAGCAACCCTCCCCGTCGGTCAAGTGATTGAAGAAACCAATCTGAATCTGACTTATACCGGGACAGGCTGGATACCGCTCTTCGCCCCCGGCGCACAAGGCGGCACGGAAGTCTATACAACCGATCTCACCTCGGCTATCAGCTTCCAGGTAAACGCTACACAGTTTGATCGGATTGTGATTTATCATCCGATTGGGACGGGCGTATCGGCACTGCGAGTCTGCGGCCCCGATGGCACAAGCTGCGTCAACACGGCGACTGCCGTAGGCGCGACCATTTTTGGGCGCTCCACCGTCATCCCCAAAGACTCGCTCGGCCTGACCAACGAAACCAACGCCACCGTAACGATCAAAAACGCGGGCGGCGGCGCGGCTGGACTGGAAGCCCTGCAACTCTTGGCAGCAGCGGGGCCGTTGGCTCCCGGCTATTACGAGGAAACCAACGCCTCCACCAGCTTCAACATCACCTATAACGGCGCGGACACCGGCAATGATGGCTATGGCGGCTGGACTCCGCTGGCCTTCACAGGGTCACGCGGCGGCTCGATGGTCTACACCAATAATCAGACCGCAACCGCGACCTTCCAGGTGATCCCGAACAATATCGCCGGAATCGTCATTTACTACACCACCGGCCCCGGTTACGGGAACATGGAAATATGCAAGGGCGCGACCTGTACGCTGGCGCAAAATGCAGTCGGTGCGCTCACTTACGTCAATGGCAACCGCCTCTTTATCCCGAAGGCAAACCTAAACCTGACGGGCGGCGCGGCACAGACTGCTGTCACGCTGCGGACACAAACCAACGGCCTTTATATCGGGCTTGAGGCGCTGCACATCCTCTCGGCTGATTTGGCGAGCAATCCTTCCAATCTTCCGACGCTGCCTGCGGGTCGCACAGCCGGTAACTCGGCTAATCTGCGCTATATCGGCAATTGGCTGACGCTCAACACGCCCGAACCGATTGACGACGTGCTGCGCTACAGCAATGACCCTACCGCCTCAGTCATGTTCGAGATTAATGGCGAAGGTGTGGCGGTTTATCGTGTGCTGTATCCCGGCTATGGCCCCTTCGAGATTTGTAT
>DAOTTO010000260.1:0-1870 GCA_034437895.1 Anaerolineae bacterium
GGCTGCGCTAAATTCTCGTAACACTGAGCCAGCGTATCATAGACGAACATCCGGCGATCTGCGCCAATGCCTTCGAGCGCTAATGCCGCATTTAGGTCGTCCACCACGCTTTGATCACAGGCTCCTTGAGACTGGAACTGCATCGCGCCGCGCAGCAAATAGGCTTCAAAGGCCGTTTGAATGAGCAGCGGATCGCTTGTATCGCCTTCAAAGGCGCTTAACGTGCGTGTGATAGCGCGGTTCATATCATTTAACCAACCTTCAGCACGCGAATCATCTAATTCAGAAAACTGCCACAATGAAGCCAGCGCTCTTGCTTGGGTAAATTGCACTTGGGCTTGCTGCGCTTTTTCCAACCCTAGAAAATTATCTGCATCGAGCGCTTGCTCAGCATAAGTGAATGCTTGTTCTAAAGTCGTGAAATCGGCAAGCTGTGGATCACACGGGAAGTCGGGATCGGTGTAGAGCCAAACCGCTCGCATCATAGCGGCTTCGGCTGCCCCGGCATAAGGACGGGCATTGCTGATTTCATCGCCAGAATCGCCACTGGCTTCAATCGCGGCTTGATATTGTTCATCGGCATTGGCGAGTTCATCCAGCACTGTTTGCTGATCGCAGGTTGTGATCGCCTGTCGTGCAAGCTGCAAATGCGTATTGCCAATCAGGAGATTTAATATCTCGCGGTCAGCATTATCTTCCCAACCGTCAGTTTCCGCCGCTTGTTCAAAGAAAGTGAGCGCGTCACCGTATTCGTTCACAACAAAGCGTGATAACCCGCGAATGACATAAATTAACGCCTCGCCCCGTCCGCGCAGGGTTTCACTGGTTTGATAAGCGCCACTTAATCCGGTTGAAGCCAGCGCGATGGGCTTGCCGAAATTTTGCGATCCGGTCATTTCCAGCGCATCAGGAAACCCGGCTGGTGGAATATAGTATTCTGGCTGGACAGAGATCAAGCCATCGGCGGTCTGTTTAATCGTACCGTAGATGACAATATCGAAGTTATAGGTGGTGGCTAACGCAATCGCGGCGTTCTGAGGATCGGCATCTTCCGCGATTACCACCGTTGGCACTTCATCCGGCCCTAAAAATCCGATGCTGAAGGTACTTTCTGCGGTGGCGGCTTGCCCTGTAAGTTGGGTATCTAAATCGCGGCTGAAATCAGCGATGACGCGCTCGGCTTGCTGCTTGTTATTGGCGCTAAGCGACTCATCCATCATAAACGGCGCAACCACAACTTTAAGATCGCCGACCAATTGCGGTGTGCTGATTGGCGTGAGCGTAGGAGGCGTGTCGGTTGTGCCGATTTGCGTGGCAACGATAATGCCAACAAACACAGCGGCAATAACGGTAAGCAGCACGACTCCCGCCGCAATGCGTTGTGCGATCCATTTTGTTGGGAAACGTGGACGGGGTAGCACCCGCATTAATCGCTTAAGACCGACCTCATATCCAAGCGTGAGATCAACAAATTGAAGATGATCGAGACCCATCTGGGTGAAAGAATCATCTTTGCCGAACCGCCGTACCAATACCGGATAAATCAGCTTGCCTTCGCGTTTAGCCTGGGCGATTTCTTCCTGACAAAACGGCGATTGCAGAAAATCGGGCGATCCACAGGCAATCACACCTTCGGAATCGCGCATTTGTTTGACGAGTTCGTTACGCCAATCCTCGCCGGGTTCAATGCCCTGCTCATCAACATCCATCCACAGACGGTAATGATTCCGCCGCAAATCGCCCACAAGCTGATCAACCGCCAGCCGATCACTGCGCGAATAGCTGACGAAGATTTGGGCTTTTTGGCGTTTTTCATTACGAGGAGGAAAGGGCGATTGTCCCATTGCTGATGTACTCACTTTCAAGGCTC
>DAOTTO010000261.1:0-3113 GCA_034437895.1 Anaerolineae bacterium
GTCAGATTGCGATGAATGACGTGATTTTGCATAAAAACCATCAAAATGTAAACAGCCGCATGGTAATTCGCCAAAGCTGCTGTTATGATGCCGCATTATGATGATACGCAAAACGTCTCTTATTCGTTCTATCATTGTGAGTGCTGCGGCGCTCCTTTTGCTGCCCGGTTGCAACATCGCGGCTGCCCAACCCACGCCGACACTTCTGCCGACTGCTACCATCCGTCAAATTCCTGCGGCGACACCTGTACCCACCTTTGAACGTGCGTATCATGTGGTTTCTAGTCCATCCCCCACACGATTGACCCAAACACCGACGGCTGACCCCAACTGCGAAGTGGAAGCCAGCTTGCCGTCCATTCACTATACAGTTGCCGCTGATGTCGATTATGCCCAGCATGTAGTCGTGATTCAGCAAGACATTGGTTATATCAACCGGACGAATACGCCGCTTTCTGAATTGGTACTGAATGTCGAGGCCAATCGTTGGATTGATGTTTTTACGCTGGAACGCATTACTTCTCAGACAGTCGAAATTCCTTATGATTTGAATGGGCGACGCTTAACACTGAGCCTAACCCAGCCGCTTGCGTCAAACTGCCGAATCAATCTTGAAGTCACGTTTCGCTTAGATGTGCCGCCAGTGGGGGAGGAGGCGTATGCCTTTAAAGGTTATTTTGGCTATACAGATAGGCAGTTGAATCTTGGTCATTGGCTGCCGACGGTGGCGGTTCGGCAGGGCGATGAATGGATTACGCGAGACGCGCTGCTCATTGGCGAGCAGGATGTTTTAGAGGATGCTGATTGGGACGTGACGATCAGCTTGATCGGCAGCATCATTCCGATGATCGCCGCGCCGGGAACGGTGATCCAACTCAATGATACGACATCGCGCTACACACATCTTCGTTCCCGCGATTTTACGGTTAGTATGAGCGAGGTGTTTAACCTAACGACGCAGCAGACCGAAAGCGGTGTCTCGATTGAACTTTACAGCCTGCCCGATTCTTTGGTGACACTGAATGACGGTGTGCAGGTCGATAGCGCCGCCCATGCTTTGGATGTTGCCACGGAAGCGCTGGAACTTTACTCTAATCTCTTCGGTGCGTATCTGTATGAGCGCTTAGTCATCGTCGAAGGAGACTTCCCCGATGGGATGGAACACAGTGGATTTGTGTTCGTCAGTACAGATTGGTTCAGCCGTTTTACTGGCGATCCTGCCTCTTATTTAACGTTGATAACCGTCCACGAGGTCGCGCATCAGTGGTGGTATGCCCGTGTCGGCAATGATGCGGCGATCAATCCTTGGCTGGACGAAGCCCTTTCGACTTATAGCGAATACATTTATCTTGAAAATTTTTATCCCCAATTACGTGATTGGTGGTGGCAAACGCGGGTTGATCTTTATTCACCTTCGGGATTTGTGGACAGCACCGTCTACGAGTTTTCGAGCATTCGTGAATACATTAACGCCGTCTATCTGCGTGGTGTTCGGATGATGCACGATTTGCGTGAGGATTTAGGCACAGAGGCATTTTTGGCCTGGCTGCGGATGTATGCGGAGGCGGCGGATGGGCGGATTGCCACACCGGACGATTTCTGGTCGCTACTTACGCCGGAACAACTGCTCTTAACCCAAACCACCCGCGATCTTTATTTGCGGCGGGCGCAAGTGGGAACACCGTAGTTCTCAGCAATCGCTCAACATTTTCACATCTCGCTACTGCCTAAGATCAGCATATTCTTAGGCTATTGTTTTCAGTTTGGAGTGTGAAATATGCTGCTACATCCCCGTAAAATTGCTGCTTTAATTGCCCTTATGATTATTTTTTCTTTTTCCGCGCTGGCTCAACGCGAAATCCAAACCCCTGATGAAACGCAATTTCGCGGTGGCGTAACGCATAACGCCGTTTATGAGTCGCCTGCGCTCCGAGAAACGCCAGAATTACTCTGGCAGTTTGAAACACCACGTCCGGTACGCACGACGGCGGCTGTCGCTGGGGGGTTGGCCTATATCGGCGGTGAGAATGGAGTCTTTCATGCGCTGGATGTGCAGACCGGTACAGAAGCGTGGTCAATAGAAACAGATGCACCAATTGTGTCTACGGCGGCGGTGCGGGATGGTGTGTTGTATGTCGGCGGTTTAGATAAGAATGTGTATGCGCTTGATGCCGCGACAGGCGCGGAAATTTGGCGTTTTACAACGGATAACCAAGTTTATTCGTCACCTGCGCTTGAGGGTGACGTGCTTTACATCGGGTCGCTGGATAATAACCTCTATGCGCTGAATATTGCCGACGGCACAGAAATTTGGCGTTTTGAGACCGACGGGCAAATCTGGTCATCACCCGCCGTTTTTGATGAGCAGATTTATGTCGGAAGCCGAGACAACACACTTTATGTTGTGGATGCAGCCACAGGCGCGGAAGTCTGGCGCTATGAAAGCGGCGGACAAATTGATGCGTCGCCTGCGATTAAAGTGAATACGGACGATTCTGCCATTGTTTACTTTGGCGACCTAAGCGGCGTTTTTCATGCACTGGATGCGGTGACTGGTGAACTGATCTGGGAATTCACGTTGGGGCAGGGGGTTTATGCCTCGGCTGCGATTGGGGAAGACCTTGTTTATGTCAATAACATTTCTGGGGACTTATATGCTTTTGAGGCTTTAACTGGCACCGTCGTTTGGCTGATGAATATCGGCGGCCCGGCGTATTCATCGCCGTCGCTGACGGAGGATGTTGTCTATTGGCTGACGGAAAAAGATGGCCTGTTGTATGGTTTTGATGCGCTGACGGGTCAGGAATTATGGCGCTACGAGACAGGCACGCAGGGCGATTATCGCTCGGCGTCGCCTGTGATTGTGGATGGCGTGTTGTTCATCACCAGCAATTCAGAGGGATTATTGGCGTTGGTTGGCGGGAGCGAGGGGTAAAACCTCGATTCATATTAGCTTGTCCACACCTCAAAACGCGCTGGTGGTTTGCGCTATAGAAACTTGGAAAACCGAGTTGGCTTTACTTATGAGCGGCTCGGTTTTTATTTAGCCTTATCTGTGAAATATGTCACGGAATGAAATTCTGAAAAAAGGTAAATTTTACGCGCTTTATTTT
>DAOTTO010000262.1:0-11591 GCA_034437895.1 Anaerolineae bacterium
GGCTTCCAAAAAATGGCAGGCTTACAGCGCGTCGCACTGTTCAAGCGCTAATTATTGAATCCGCCCGTTTATAAAACTGTTGTTGATTGTAAAGCTATTCCGATATATTGGTGACGGATAGCACAAACGGAAACACAGGTCCGCTGCCATGACGTTGAAGCAAATCGCCTACAACGGTCAATGTCCATTTTGAGTCGGATATATCGTCAACCAGCAAGACGGGTTTGCCTTTTAACTGATTTGTGATGATAAATTTGGATACTGTATTGAGCGCCTGCTTAAAACTATTGTGCATATCCGCTTGTGGAGGATGCTGTATTTGATGTTGTATCACAGCGGCATACGGTAAGCTCAATGTCTGTGCCAGTCGCTCCGCAAAAGTGGGTACAAGTGTGGGTCTGCGTAATGATGGAATCGGGATGATACCGTTCACTTGTATACCCGTTTGCTGCCAGTACTGCCGAAGCGCCATAGCAGATGCCTCTACCAAATCATCATCATAATGATTGTTAATGCGTCCATCGCGCACGCGCACTCCCCATCCTTCGTCATAGTAATTGCAAAGGGCGATTCCAGTCTGATTGACACGAATATCAGTGGTTTTGGGGAACTGGTCACTGCGGCCAGGCCAGCGTTTGCGCGGCTCAAATAAGATCGGTTTACCTTGTCGTAGAAAAGTTTGGGCGCGTTGAAGGTGAATTGGCTGCGCTTGAAACTTACTCTGGACACCCGTGCAGTTCTTACAGCGACCACACCGATCTACCGGAGAAGGATCGTCAAGGGCTTTAGCGAGAAAACGCATTAAGCAGCCCCGCTCATCCAGATACGCTTTCATGTGTGCAAGTTCGGTGTAACGTGTCTGTGTGACGGCTTTCCATCGCGCATAATCGGGCGTGGCATTAGTACGTAACAGGCTGTAATTGCCGTCGTGTTTCTCGATGATATGCTCAACCTCTAAGTGCGTAAGAACTTTTTCCAGCGTAGAGACGCGGACATTGACCCACTGCTGGAGTTCGGTACGGCTGCGGGGTTGGTGTTCCAGAGCGTGGATCACTTCTTGAACATGATCTGGTGTGGGAAATGCGCTGTCGATGAAATAGCGTTGAATATCTTCATCTCCGGGACCATACATCAGCACGATATGCGCTTGATCGATGCCACGTCCGGCACGTCCAATTTGCTGATAATAGCTGATGATGTTACCCGGCAACTGAAAGTGGATGACAAAGTGCAAGTCACTCTTGTCGAATCCCATCCCCAAAGCAACACTAGAAACCAGTGCTTTGACCTGATTTTGCATCAACTGATCTTCTAATGACTCGCGGTCCTCCGATTGCACTTCCTCGACATCAGCAAAATACGCTTTTGCGCTAAAGCCTTCGCTTTGCAACCATTCGGCTACTAAGCGACAGTCGCGGGTAGTCGTGCAGTAGATAATGCCGCTGCCGGGCAAACGCTGGAGCAAGTGTGAAAGCAGAGTCAGGCGTAATGCTGCCTCCATCGGTTGAGTGTAAACATAAAGTAGAAGGCTCTCCCGCGTCAGGCTGCCACGTTGAATATTCATCCCCGCGCCCAAGATAGCAGCGACATCCGTTACCACGCGATCATTCGCAGTAGCCGTTGTACCAATAACCGGTGTCTGCGCGGGAATTTCATCAAGCAACCGCATGATGCGTTGGTAATTAGGGCGGAAATCATGCCCCCAATCAGAAATACAATGTGCTTCATCAACCACTAACATGCTAATGGTATGGCGCAGCTTTACCCAAACTTCTGCCTGAAAACGGTCATTTGCTAAACGCTCCGGCGATATCAAGAGCAAGTCGATTTTACCTTCCAGTAACGCCGTTTCAATCTGTCTGTGTTCGTCGCTGTTAGTGCTGTTGAGCGAATTGGCAACCAGTCCCCACTGTGCTGCTGATGTGATTTGGTTACGCATCAGCGATAGCAGCGGGCTTATCAAAATAACGGGACCCGCTCCCTCTAGCCTTAGCAGCCGTGTTGCCATAAAGTAAACAAGGCTCTTGCCCCAGCCGGTGCGCTGGACGACTAAGACTCGCTGCCTATTCTCGACCAGCGCCTCAATCGCCTCCCACTGTCCCTCCCGAAAGTGTGCAGCTTCACCGAGTATTTCTTGTAACCACTGTGTCGCTTGGGCAAGATATGTCGTCATTTGTAAGGCAACCTGATCTATTACTTTGATTAGCCTACACTAGTATGATAAAAAGATACCACAATCATTCTTATATAAAAAGCTAGTTCAACCTAATATTGACAGAACCACTGTAGATTATTGAATCCACTTTAAAACAGGCTATGATGCAAGTGGATAACATCAGCTACGGAAGGGAGAGCAATGGCAGTTGACATCACAAAACTCAAAGAAGGCATCCTGCTCTCGACATTGGGCGATGACGAATGGGTGATCGTCATGCCGGAGGGCTACGCTGAACTGCGCCTTTCGACACAATGGCGAGACGAGCTTGCTGCGTGGGCGGCTACGCGCTTCGTGCGCTGGGTGTTAGAGCATACACGTTTTGAGATCGACTACGACAATGACCCGCCTTGGGATCGGTCTGGGGAAGCAAAAAGACGAACCGCAGATCCGCTGATGCTGCGAACCCTTTACACAACTCTCGACGAATGGCTTGAGAACGAATACACCGGACAATGGACACCAAGTTATGAGTCCGGCTATGGTAAATATTGGGAAACGTATAGCGGACTGCTAACTCATTATATAATGGAACGCTTAACTGATCTATTCCGCATCCAATACGCCGATCAAATTGCCGCCGATCCTGACTTCGAGGATGTGATGTGGGAGGATGTCAGTCTCGTCAGCATCACCTTAGAGCAGGCGCTCATGATGTCGATTGTGCGTATCACGACTGCCGAAGCATGGCAGCGGTTTGAAGCCCTAACCTATCAGAAAATCGCGGAAGAACAACACCAGCAGGCCGAACTTGAGGCGCGTTATGCCCGAATGCGTACCTATACCCATGCAATTTGGAAGACGTATTTCGGTGATTTGCATGGGATGAAAATCGAGCAACCCCAATTCAAAGCATTAAACGTTGAACAGCGTCTACGCCAATGCCTTCTCGATGCGGATCCAGAAGCAGTGGCAGCGATGACGCAGATCGGTTTACCCGGCGTTTTCTCTAACAGTGTTCGTAAGCAGATCAAGGCGATTGCACGGCATGCACTTGGCTGAATCGGTGGTGAATCGCTTCTTTTGATGAAAGTTAGAATCCAGTTGATAAAAAACAGAGGTGCTGTTACGACACCTCTGTTTTTTATTATAACCTGAGTTTTGGACAGTGTTTTCATTCTATCCCCACCCCTAAATTCCCTCCCCACTTCCTAGAGAGGGGACTCAAAGAACCATTGTGAACCGTTTTTCTCCCCTTCGCCATGCAACGGCGAAGGGGTCGGGGGATGAGGAAATCATAAAAGTTAATCAAAGTAGGCTATCCAAAACTGAGGTTCTTTAAGTTCTTGCTGCCGCCTCATCCAACATTTCGGATAAGCGCCGGATTTTCCCGCCTGTTTCATGCCAGCTAATTTTGCTCAGGCCAAGTTTTTCCCGGATGCCCTCGTCATCCATACCGAGCCGATAATCGCGCACGGCGCATGTCCACCGCAGCACCTCAAACGACAGCTTAGTCGGAATACCTGCGCCTTCGCCAATATCGGTCAGGATATATTCGAGATTGCGCGAGGTGCAGTTGATGATCGGTGCGCCATCTTTAATGCCATATTGAAAAAGGTATAAATCCAGCAGCTTAACCCACTCGCTGTCTAAATCTATCTTGCGTTCCCGAAACACGTTGCGAACTTTGTGCCGGACGATCAAAATGGGATTAAGCGGATTTAAGCAGTCAATATGGGCAGCGGTCAGCGTCATCGTCTCGCTTTTCTTGATTCCCGTATCCAGCAGCAGGCGGAGCAGCATTTCAGGCCGCATGTCCTGCTCATCGCCTTTTTTCATCCGTTGGGCGAAATCAATCGCGGCACGAATTTGCGCCATTGAGAGAACGTCAGAAAGCGGCGCTGGGCCGGAGCGCTGTAACACCGCTTTGGCGGGATCAAACGAAATTGCGCCTACCCCATGCACCCATTTGAAGAAAACTTTAACTGTCGTCACACGCCGCGCATAAGACTTGCGGCTGCACGGCACATCACGCCCATATTCCAGCCAGTGTAAGAACGCATTCAAATTGGTCGTCGTAAACTGACCAAGCGGCATCTCATCGCCCAAAAATCCCCCAACGAGCGAAAGATCAGAGAGAAACGCCTTGATGGTATGCTCGGATTTTCCCTCTTTATGGAGGAACTGTTGAAACAATGCCAGCGATGCCTTGAGCGGAGTCTGTTTATTCAGGTCATCCGTCGTCGCAGGTTGACTTTGAAAAAGTGGTAATTGGCGAACACTCGACATCGTTCAATCTCCGTAAGAATAGCTCAACACTATTATAACGGCATTTTAACTTTAAGTCATCTGTTCTAAAGACGTTTGTTCCATGCGTCTGTGCGATAAACATCGGCGACAAGCTGCATCGCGTTGATACGCTGTGCGGCGGTCAAATCAACGATTGTAAAATCCACTTCAAATGTGTCACTAAAACCCTGCACGAAAGCCTCCGCTGCTGTCTGCCAATCCACTGGTTCGCCAAGCGCATCAGCTAAGGTCGCCGCCCGCATCCGCACATTTGCTTTAGCATTATCGCGGCTGTCCTCATCAGGATAGGCCAATACATCACATATCCGCGCCACATCTCCCCACAGCGGCAGCGTTCCATGTTGGAGCAGTCCATCCTTACGCCGCATTTGTGCGCTGCCGATGAGTTTTCGTCCGCCGGAGGTCGTAATTTCATAATGCGAGGGGGATTCAAAGCACACCGCCCCGGTTAACTTAACATCATCAGCTTTTTTGTCGGCTTGTGATTGTAAGCCTAGATTTTCCAGTCCGGCTAAAAGCGCCTTACTGATTCGTCGGTAACTTTCGATCACGCCTCCGGCAGCGATATCGTCATTCGCGGGGAGCGAGAGACTATAGGTTAATTCGTCGGTATGCAAAATGGCCCTTCCGCCCGTCATCCGGCGAACCAATCCCCAACCAAGTGTGTCTAATCTTTCAAGATCAACATCGCTCACGGGCTGCCCATAACCGAGTGACAGATACGGGGGCGACCATGCGTATAAGCGCAGTGTTGGCGGCGCTTCACCCATCTGAACAGAGGTCAAAATGGACTCATCAACTGCCATGTTGTATATGCCATCCGTGGGGGTATCGTAGATCAAGTGCCATTGACGCATTTTATAACCATCTCTATACTGTTTCAAATAGACTTTATCGCAAAGTGAACCTGACGATCAACTATGTTTGATGACATCAACCCAGAAAACGAACTTGAGCGGACTGTCAAAAATAGTCCCGTACCGAATGCACCTAATCCTATCCCGTCGCCTTCTCGACCAGAAGCGCCAACTTGGAATAGCCAAAAGCCCATGAATCCGCCAACGCCGATGTACTATCCACGCGCCAACGGCTATCCAACCACGCCGCAACCGCTGTCTCAGGAATCGGCTGCCAGAGAAAGAATGCGCCGCCGCCGTATTACAGGCCGCCGACCTGGAAGCGAATGGGCATGGGTGATTATTGCATCTGCCCTGCTCGGTGTCGTCATCACCATCAGCGTATTGATGGTCGTCGTGGTCAGCGCGGCGCGGGATAGGCAGGAAGTGATCCCGACATCGGTTGCGGATCGCTCTACGCTGCCGACACCTGTGAGCGTCCGTACCGAAGGCGGTGAACTCCGCACGGGACAATCGGTAACGCTCGATGATGGCAGCAGTATTATCCTAGAACCCTGGGACGGACAATCCCGTTTCACGCTGCTTGCGATGGGGCTAGATCGTCGTCCGGGGGAACGCGGTGTCGTCTATCGCACTGATACCATGATGCTCATCAGCATTGATCCGATCACACAGACCATTGGCATCCTGAGTATCCCGCGTGATCTTTATGTCGATATTCCCGGCTTTAGCCAGTTACAGCGCATCAATACCGCATTGGTCTTAGGGGAAAACACACAACCCGGCACAGGCGCACAACTTGCTATGCAGACCGTGCAATACAATCTCGGCATTCGGGTAAATGATTATGTCTTGGTCGATTTTGACGCGGTGATTCAACTGGTCGATGCCATCGGCGGGATTGATGTGACGATTGACTATACCATCAGCGACAATGCCTATCCCGATATGAATTACGGCTATGACCCCTTCTATCTCGCTGCCGGGAGCCATCATCTCGCAGGTTATGACGCACTGCGATTTGCCCGTACACGGCATGGGGACAGTGATATTGACCGTGCGGAACGCCAGCAGATGGTACTTTACGCGGTGCGTGACCGTATTCTAAGCCTTGATATGCTGCCTCAGTTGATTATCCAAGCACCATCACTGATGTCAACTTGGGAAGATAATATCTATACCAATATGACGCTCGAACAGATGATCCGGCTGGCATGGTATGTAAAAGAAATTCCGGCGGAGAATATTCGTACTGGCGTAATTGATTATCGCTATACCTCGGATTACTTCACACCACGAGGCGAAGCCGTATTAGTCCCTAATCGTTCAACGATGGGCAATTTGATGGTCGAGGTATTCGGCTCGAATTATTCGCAGTAGGCCAACTTGCTGCCTCACTCTAAACAAAAACGGCGCACTCCCAAAGGAATGTGCCGTTTGTTTTTTCAAGGGAACCCCGCCATGCCGTGTGTCACGATGTTTTGAACCTGCTTTCGCAGGTGGGTGGCCCACCTGATGATCGAGTCTTGGCCAGCGCAGGCCTATCACTCTTCGCATCAGACATTGGCCCCCGGAATGTGGGTGTTGGCTCAAAACGCATAGCGCCATCACGCGCATCGCAGGATGCCTCTTGTTATATCAAACAGGCGGGGTGGTGTAAAGGCTAAAATAGTTAACAAATGACTACAACTCGTTTCAGCCGTTTGACCACGTTATAATATCGCCTATTGTGGACAAAATAAAGCAAAGGAATAATCTTGTGAATTCACTGGTACGCGAGAGTCTGGCGGAGGCAGTTGGCACTTTTATGCTGGTGTTCGTTGGGGCATTTGCCGTCACGACTGCCGGAACATTCGGCGTAATTTCACCCGCTTTAGCGCACGGCTTGATGGTAATCGGCATTATTTATATTTTCGGGCATATCTCCGGCGCACACGTCAATCCAGCGGTGACGGTAGGGTTACTCGTCGGCGGCAAAATTGATGCCGTCAAAGCAGGGGCTTATATCGTCGCGCAAATCGTGGGCGCGATCCTCGCCGCGCTGCTGGTGAGTATCATCCTAGAAAGTAACGCCAATATGGGCGAAACAACGGGCAGCTTAACCGATGGCAGTGTTTGGAATGCGGCGTTATTTGAAGCAGTGCTAACGTTTTTCCTCGTCAGCGCGGTTTATCAAGCGGCGGTCTATGGCAAAGCAGGCAATCTGGCAGGCGTGGCGATTGGCTTCACCCTCACAGCCTCTATTTTGGCTGGTGGCCCCTATACAGGCGCATCGCTCAACCCAGCGCGGACGCTCGGCCCTGCGCTGATCGCCGGAAATCTTGATTACGTGATTCCATACTTCATCGGCATCTTCGGCGGCGCGATAATCGCCGGATTAGTACATACCTATGTGTTTGCCCCCACCCCTACCAGCACTGATGCAACACCAGACTATCCATTGACTGAATCTGATCAGAAAACTAGGGAAAAACAATAAGAAGTTGAAATAAAAAGGACACGCTTGAACGTGTCCTCATTTTGTTTTGTTTGATTTATTTCTGCTGCGTCGGTTCTTCGGTTTCTTCTTCTACCGCCGTCACTTGGATGAAAAGTTCCTCAAGCTGTTTGGCATCGGCGTAGGAAGGCGCGTGTGCCATCGCGTCCGAACCTGTTTGCGTTTTGGGGAAGGCGATCACCTCACGGATATTCGGCGCTCCTGCGAACAACATCGATAGGCGATCAATCCCCCACGCGATACCCCCATGCGGAGGTGTGCCATATTCAAAGGCTTCCAGCATGTGACCAAACTGCTCTTTGGCTTTTTCCATCGTCTGCCCGATCAGCGGGAAGATTTTTTCCTGCAATTCCCGGCGATGGATGCGGATGCTGCCGCCACCCACTTCATAGCCGTTGCAGACCAGATCATATTGCGATCCTCGCGCCGCACCGGGGTCGGTATCCAACAGCGGAATATCTTCCGGCATAGGCGAGGTAAACATGTGCTGCGAAGGATCCCAGCGCTGATTTTCCTCGTCCCAATAAAACATCGGAAAGTCGATCACCCAGATAAACGCCAACGTGTCCGGGTCGGCTAGATTTAATTCAATCGACAGATGGCGACGCAGCACATCGACGACTTTATAGACCGTATCACGCTTATCCGAGATAAATAACAGAATGTCGCCTGCTCCGGCTTGGGTACGCTCGAACAATTCAAGTTTCTGCTCGATAGTGAAGAACTTGCCGATTGGCCCCTTGACTTCGCCTTCCTCTTCCAGCGGCAGCGCCATCCATGCCAGCCCTTTGCCGCCAGCTTCTTTTGCCAGCACTTCCAGCCCTGCCATCACTTTTTTCAATTTTTCATTACTCAGGGCTTTTTGTGCGTCGTCTTTTTCACGCAGCATCCCCGGCGCACGGATGACTTTAATCGGCTTGCCATCGGTGGTATTGGCAACAAATATCGGAAAGGCACTTTTTCCGGCGAGATCAGTCACATCAACGGCTTGTAAGTCATAGCGTAGATCAGGTTTATCCGAACCGTATTTTTCCATCGCGTCGGTATATTTGAGGCGCAAGAACGGCGTAAAGAGCAGTTTTTTCTCTGGAACGATGGCCTCCACCAGCGCGATTGCCAATCCTTCATTCAACTGGATAACGTCCTCGCGCTCAACAAAACTGATCTCCATATCAAGCTGTGTGAACTCCGGCTGGCGCTCGCCACGCAAATCTTCATCGCGGAAACAGCGGGCAATTTGGAAGTAGCGCTCATAGCCTGCGACCATCAACAATTGTTTTAACTGCTGCGGACTTTGTGGCAGCGCATAAAATTTACCCGGCTGCAAACGGCTCGGCACGAGGAAATCCCGCGCCCCTTCCGGCGTGGTCTTGAACAAAATCGGCGTTTCGATTTCGACAAAACCCTTCGCGTCCAGATAATCCCGAATAAACTTGACGGTCTTATGCCGGGTGATGAGATTATGCTGCATCGCAGGACGGCGCAGATCAAGGTAGCGATATTGCATCCGGCGATATTCATCCGTATTTTCTTCTTTGTTGATCGCAATCGGCGGCGTTTTGGAGTCGTTCAATTGGACGATTTCATCCGCTTCGAGATCAATCATGCCCGTCGGCAAATCGGGATTGGTCGTCCCTTCTGGACGCGGACGGACGATTCCGCTCACTTGTAATACATATTCGGAACGCGCATCGCTGGCGACGGCGTGGGCAGTTGGCGATTTTTCTTGGTCAATCACCACTTGCGTCACACCCCAGCGATCACGCAAATCGATAAAAATGAGACCCCCCTGATCTCGACGGCGATTGACCCATCCCGCCAGCGTGATCTGCTGTCCGGTATGTGATTCCCGTAATTCGCCGCAAGTATGAGTTTTCAACATGGGATTATTTGCTCCAGTGATCTGGTGTCTTTGAAAAATTGTGATTTTTAGCGCTTATGGCTCAAAAGGATAGCACGTCCATTAGGAGAAATAAATAGCGGTATAAAATTCGGCTTTGCGTTGAATCTTTTAAGCGCTTCATGTACACTGCCACCCATGTTCAAAAATGAGTTTACCTTCACCAAACGGCAGCTTGGGCTGCTGCTCCTCATCATCGGCATTGTCGGATTCGCGGCGGTTTATGGCATTGATCTGGTGGATGTCGGGCGCGAAGGCGGCATTGGCCCCGTGCAGAGAATCGCGCTCGGCGCACTCGCGCTGATGACTGTTCTCGGATTAACGCTGATTCCGCTCGGTGATGACCCGGCCTAAACCTATGATTTCATCAAACGACAGCCAACAATTAGATACAGCGGTACCTCAACAGCCTGTTTCTCGGCCTTTATGGACAGTTCAGCGTGTGTTGCTTGGCATCGCGTTGGCGATCCTGCTGTTTTATTTTGTCGTCTATGTTGTTTATGCCTTCAATTTAATCCGCTTCCCGTTTGATTACGATCAAGGCGAAGGGTTTGAGTTGGTCGATGTCATGATGTTCAGCCAGTTCCAGTGGCCTTACGCCGACATCGAACAATATCCCTTTTATGGCAGCATCTATCCGCCGCTTTATCATATTTTGCTTGTGCCGTTTGCGTGGTTATTCGGCCCCGAATATTGGTACGGACGGCTGTTCAGTTTTGCCAGCACTTTAGTCGCGGCAGGCGCAATCGCTTATGCCGTGTATCGACAGGCAGGCCGCACCAAAAATGCCAGTTTTATTGGTCTTCTATCGGGATTAGCGTTTCTATCATCGAACATCATCTATCACATCGGGCCATTGTTCCGCCAGCATATCCCGATGTTTATGTTTGAGGTGTTAGCGATTGTTGTGTTAGCCAACGCTGATGAAATCTCGGATAAAGGCAAACGCCGTCAGCAGCTTTTACTCGGTTTCGGACTGCTTCTTGCAGCAGGCTATACCAAACAGCTTGCAGCGTTTACAGCAATCGCGGCATTAGGATTTTTATTCATTCGCCAGCCGCGTCGAGCGTTTTTCTGGGGATTGGGCTTTGCGATTGTCGGCACAGGCATTTTCTTGCTCATCAATATTTCTACAGACGGCAATTGGTGGACACAAACAGTTACCGCCAACGTCAAAGATTTTATCCCCGCGCAGGCGATTGGCTTATTCCGGCTATGGTTTAAGCTGCATGGCTTTTTGATCGTTCCAGCAGTGCTTTATATGCTGTACGAAGTCTATTTTGCGCGAATTTCGATTTATAGCCTGTGGTTCATAATAGCAACAATTTTGAACGGCATGTCAGCCGGGACATGGGGCGCAGGCGACAGTTATTATGGCACCTCTATCGCGGCAACCTGTATTTTGAGCGGCATCTTCGCAGCCCGTGTCTTAAATCGGGATTGGACATTCAACAACAATATCTACAATCGCATTTTGATCGACCCCTTCCGGCGGTTCGCGCCGCTTTTCGCTTCTATCGGGATGGTTGTCATTCCACTGCTTTATATTGGCTATGGACGGGCTGTAATGCACCTCCCAACCACAGGTGCAGGCTTCCGTCAGATTGCAGACATATTCGATGTTCAGCCCAATGCCCTCAACGGATTTTATGACTCCGCTGGGCGCTTGACAGGCGCGTATGCCGACATTGGGCATTTTACGACGCAAGCCGATATAGACGCTGGCTATCAGATTGTTGATTTCGTGAACGCCACAGATAAGCTGGTATTGAGCGAAGAGGCCGCCTTCAGCCTCATCACAGAGCGGGATGTGATTACCAATCCAGTGGTTTTATACATCCTCGATCAGGTTGGGGCGTATGACAGCAGCGC
>DAOTTO010000263.1:0-7627 GCA_034437895.1 Anaerolineae bacterium
ACCCCCCGGCCCCCTCTCCAATACTTGGAGAGGGGGAGAAAAACGCATCTTGAAGTCCCCTCTCCATGCAATGGGGAGGGGATTTAGGGGTGGGGTAAATGCGTGAGCGAAAGTTCTAAAACTGTCTAGCATCTAAACTTGGACAAGCATAATTCGGAATACTATAGGCCAAAGTCGAGCCATCCGGCGACCAATGGAAATTGCACCCATCGGGAAGGCGAGTCGTTGCTGCAAGCGGGATGATACTTTGAGCATTTGCTTGAGTCTCATTGAGCGTGAAAATCATCACGCTGCTTGACGAAATTATGCTGTCGCTTTGTATGTCCGGCGTTTGAGTAGGCACTTGATGTGCCGCTACCTGAGAGGTTAAGGGATTAAGTTCCCATTCATCAATTAAAGTGTCATTTAACTGATTGAGAGATTCCGCAGAGGTAGAGTACATATAGGTGCCGAGATTATTGTTTTCACTGCCGATATTATAGAAAGTGGAAATTAGCAATTGGTTTTGGTCATACCAAGAAGTATAGTAATTACCTCGTGAAAAGCCGCTTCCACCTGTTTCAAAGGCAGAGGTCGTAAAATCAGTTGCCTGTATAAGCTGATTTTGCTCCACATCCCAAACAATAATTTCTCGCGCAATTTGTACCGCGAGGGTCTCAGGACAACCCACCATAAAGCTAATATACCGTCTATCAGGAGACCAGCCCAAATCACAACTTACACCACTTATCGGCCCAAGAGTGAGATTAAATTCTGTGAGATTGGGTGAATTTTGGCGTTCCCCTGTTGTGACATCAAATACAGAAAGTACATCACTAGAAATGGCGGCAATTTTCTGAGAATCCTGCGACCAGATCATATCGAACCAGAATTCTCCTGAATTTATTAACCTAAAGCCGGTGCTTTCCTCAACTGAATATACAAAAAGATTGGGTACATTTTGTTGAATTTGATTTATTGCAAGGTAGCGACTATCTGGTGACCAAACGAATTCGTTCACAGCTCCTTCACTGAAACTGAGAATTTCGCCTGAAGCTAAATTTAGTAGCCTGATAAATCGTGGAACCTCGCCTGTTTCATTATCGAGTGCCGAAGCAAAAGCCAACCATTCCCCATTTGGGCTGAGCCTCATTAAACTCGGATATGCCCATGCTTCCTCAACCGGAATTTCAAGATATTCAATAGACGTATTAAGATTCGATGGATCAACGATAGCGATGAGTCCGCCGGAATTATAATCTGAAACAACCTGAACCATGAATCGGTAAGGAGTTTGTTCTTGCGCGTGACTCGTTAAATGGATACTGAGTAGGATCATGACACAGACTGATAAGCGTAGTTTTGTTTTCATCTTCATCCTTTTTATTTACCGCGCCACCCACCCCAACGGATCAATTCTTATTTAGGTGACATGAGCATCTTTCCGTATGCAAATCTAACTCGGACAGACAAAACCCGACTGCCTCTTGCCCCATTACACTATATCGTATTATAATTTTTTCTATCGTACACACGGAGGATGTTTTTCATGTCCTACAAGCACGTTGCCAACATGGGTATAGAGGTTGCCCGCTCTTCTCTTATGCAGCGGTCATAAGCCGCGCCCCTCCCCCCTTTTCTCGTTTCCTCCATTTTGAACTTCATAACCGCAATGACCACACCGAAATTCTTTACTGGGTTGATTCTTCGCGTCTGTGTATCGCTTGCGCTACACTGCTTCTTTGCGTCGGCTCATTGCTCTTTCGTTAAATAACAAACAACCTAATCGCTAAAAGCTAAACCCTAGAGGAAAAATGTCTGAAAAATACACGCCCAAAGCCATTGAAACCAAATGGCAGGACAGATGGCAAAACGATGGCCTGTACCGTTCCGAAGTCGATTGGACGCGCCCTAAACATTACGCCGTCACAATGCTGCCGTATCCCAGCGGCGACCTGCACATCGGGCATTGGTTCGCCATGACCCCTTCGGATGCCCGCGCCCGTTATAAGCGCATGAAAGGCTTTAATGTGCTATTCCCGATGGGCTTTGATGCCTTCGGTCTGCCTGCGGAAAATGCCGCCGTCCAGCGCAACATCCACCCGGCGAAATGGACGTATCCCAACATTGACCGGATGCGGAAGCAGATGCAGAGCATGGGTAATATGTTCGATTGGCGGCGCGAGGCCATAAGCTGCGAACCGCGCTACTACAAATGGACACAGTGGTTCTTTAAGAAGTTCTACGACAACGGCCTAGCCTATCGCAGCGAGGCGCTGGTGAATTGGTCACCGACGCTGCAAACGGTGTTGGCAAATGAGCAGGTCATCGACGGCAAAGACGAGCGCACCGGGCAGCCCGTCATCCAGAAAATGATGACGCAGTGGTTCTTCCGTTATACGCGCTACGCCGATGAAATGCTGGATTTTAGCACGGTTGATTGGCCTGAACCGATCAAGATCATGCAGACCAACTGGATTGGGCGCAGCGAAGGGGCGCGGGTCGTCTTCCAGACAGAAAGCGCAGACCCAATTGAAATTTATACCACGCGCCCGGATACACTGTGGGGGGCGACGTTTATGGTGCTGTCGCCGGAGCATTCACTGGTCAAGACCCTCACGACTGATGCCCAACGTGAGGCCATCGAAGCCTATATCGCGCAGGCCGCCCGCGCCACCGAGATCGAGCGCACCAGCGAAGACCGCGAAAAAACGGGTGTATTTACAGGCGCGTATGCCATCAATCCTGTGAATGACCAGCGCATCCCGATCTGGATTGCCGATTACGTCATGAGTACTTACGGCACGGGCGCGATTATGGCAGTGCCTTATGGCGATCAGCGCGACTTTGACTTTGCACGGAAATATGATCTGCCGATTGTGGCGGTTGTGCAGCCGGAAGGCGCAGATTTGATCCCCGATCCAGCGACGATGACCGAAGCCTATGCCGGTGCAGGCATGATGGTCAACAGCGGTGCGCTGGACGGAAAATTCCATAACGGCGAAAAAGGCCGTAAAAGCGAGGCCGTCTCCGCCGCGATTGATTGGCTGGTCGAACACGGGCGAGGCCGCGAATCGGTCAATTATCGCCTGCGCGATTGGCTGATCTCCCGCCAGCGTTATTGGGGCTGCCCCATCCCGATGGTCTTCAAGGCCGACGGCACGATTGAAGCTGTCGCGGAAGAGAATCTACCCGTTGTACTGCCGGAAGATGTGGATTTTAAACCCACCGGACAAAGCCCGCTGACGTATTACGAGAGCTATTATAAAACGGTTGATTCGGAGGGCAATCCGGCGCGGCGCGAAACGGATACGATGGATACGTTCATGTGTTCGTCATGGTATCAATACCGCTATCTGAGTCCCGATTATGATCGCGGGCCATTTGACCCGGAAGAAGCCGCGTATTGGCTGCCTGTGGATACCTATACGGGCGGCGCGGAACATGCCACGATGCACCTGCTGTATACGCGCTGGTTTGCCAAAGCCATGCGCGATCTGGGCGTATTTGACGAGACGATGGAAGTCATGCGCGATAACGGGCGCGACCCCGAAGCCTTGTTCAATGAGCCGATGATTCTGCTGCGGAATCAAGGCCAAGTCTTGGGCGGAGAGCGCCCCGGCGATATGATTCTGGCGACAGGCCGCTATCAAGGCGATAAATTATTCGCCGATCATGTCAAGGTCGTCAACAGCCTAGCCGATGTCCCGGCGGGATTCCCCGGTGTGTTCGGCGAGATCATGAAGCGCACCGAAAATTTGCTGACGGTGGATATGGCAGGCGTGAATCGAACAGTAGAAGTGGTGGCAGGCGCGAAGGTCGAAATCCCTAATATTCAGGGCGATAACGATGTGAATCAGTTGAAGCATCATCTGGAAATCCAGCGCATGTCCAAGAGTAAAGGCAACGTCGTCAATCCTGATGAACTGGTGGCGCAGTACGGCGCGGATGTCGTCCGGGCGCATTTGATGTTCGGCTTCGATTGGCAGAAGGGCGGCCCTTGGGATCCGTCGCAGGTCAGCGGGAGTGCGCGTTGGGTGAGCGAAGTCTGGGATATGGTACTGGCGGGTGCGCCCAGCATCGGCAAGGGCGATCCTACCGCCGAGCGCAATCTGGAACGCAAAGTCCATCAGACGATTGATCGCGTCAGCAACAGCCTGGAAAAATTCAGCTTCAATACGGCGATTTCGGCTTTGATGGAACTGCGGAACGCGCTGCGGGCAGCGATCAAAGAGGGCAGCATCGGTGCGGATGCGTGGCGCGAGGCCATCAAGACCAAGCTGCTGTTGATGGCTCCCATCACGCCCCATGTGACGGAAGAACTGTGGGCGCAGTTGGGGCATCCCTACAGCGTCCATCAACAATCATGGCCTGTTTACGACGCAGCCAAAGCCGCCGAGGAAATGGTCACGCTGGTCGTGATGGTCAATGGCAAGCCGCGTGATAAGGTGGAAGTCGCGGCGGACATCAGCGAGGACGAGGCCAAAAAGCTGGCGCTGGCAACCGAAGCAATCCAGCGGGCGGTGAACGGCAGCTCGATCAAAAATGTGATCTTCATCGCCAGACGCAAGGGTCAAGAGCCGAAGGTCAATATCGTCATTTAGAATTTAACCGCCAAGACCCTAAGTAGGGGCGATGCGATGCGTCGCCCTAATAAAACAACATGAAAACACTCGCCTATTATCTCTCTTTGCCCTACACAATCGAACTCACACCTGGTGAGGACGGCTATTGGTTCGCCAAAATTCCGCTGCTTAAAGGCTGCATAACCAATGGCGACAGCCGCGAGGACGCGCTGGAAATGATCGATGATGCCAAACGGCTGTGGCTGGAAACCGCGCTGGAATTAGGTGTTCCCATTCCCGAACCAGAGCCGCAATAGGTAATTTCTATAATCCCAATACTATTGATTTGCCAGTTTTTCTATCAGTTCTTGCACACGTTTTTCTGCTTCAATACGCTTGTCATCGGAAAATGTGAGTGGAAGACTTAAACACATCTGATAATTATCCAGTGCATCGTGCCATTTTCCCCATTCATAATAAACATCACCAAGCCCTCGATAGGGATTGGCAAGTTTTGGATTTAGCCGAATTGATTCGTTGAAATCTGCGAATGCACTTTCCAAGTCTCCTTTATCTTTACGCGCATTTCCCCGATTGTTATAGGCTGGAGCGTAGTTCGGATTGATTTGTAATGCTGTTTCATAATCCGCAATTGCGCCGTCAATATCACCCAGATCTGCACGTATAATCCCTCGATTGCTATAGAATTTGGCATTATTTGGGTCAAGTTCCAACGCTCGGTTAAGATCAACTAATCCTCTGTCTCTTTCGCCCATTTCATTTAGGGTAAGTCCTCGATTGCTGTAAGTAACAGCAAGGTGTGGATTCAAATGCAACGCAGTTGTGTAATCAGCCAATGCACTTTCCAAGTCACCTTTCTGCTTATAGGCAATACCTCTATTATTAAAAGCCATAAAGTCTTCACTAGAAATACGAATTGCAGTTGTATAATCAGCAATAGCATTATCTAGGTCGCCTTTTTGTTTATAGGCATCACCCCGGTTCGCATAAGCCTCAGCGGATGATTGGGGCAAAATGCGTGCAGCATGAGTATAATCAGCGATTGCACTGTCGAAATCGCCTTTTTCTAAATAGGCATTACCCCGGTTTTGATAGGCAAGTGCTTCATTAGCAGTCGATTTAAAACGAATGGATTTTGTATAATCGGCAATGGCAGCATCATAATCTCCATTTTCAGAATGAATAGCACCTCGGTTATGATATGCCGGTGTATATTTTGGGTTAAGTTGAATTGCTTGGGAATAGTCGTTGAGGGCGCTCAGCTTATCATTTCTTAAGTAGTGTGCAACACCTCGTCCGAAATATGCCTGAAAGGATTTCGGATTGCAGCGAATAGCCTCTGTATAATCCTCAATTGCTCCTGAATAGTCGTTAATGTCTCCTCTGATCCCTGCCCGATAGATGTAATTCGTATCATTACACGGCTCGATACGCAATGCTTGTGTTAAATCAATTATTGCTTTTTCATAATCCCCAATGTGGGTGAACCACATTCCGCGGGTAGTATAGGCTTTTGCATAATGAGGATTAACATGCAATATCTTTGTTAAATTTTTGATTGCGACATCAGGAGCAAGTCTGTGTTTCAAGTTTTTTCTACGGAAATCTGCCACCAACTGCTGCCAAAGTGACACACGCGGCGGTAGAGGACTTGCATTTACAACTTCAATAATGTTTTTGACTTTTTCGGCTGGAGTCATATCAACCTTTTAGCGTATGTTGTGAAATATAAGCGTAGAAATGCTTAAAAACGTCATGTTGTGTTCTATGTATTATCGCGTGGTGAAGAATGGAGTCAATCAAAGGTGAAGCCTTATTATGACGACACTTTTTTAGCCGCCTCAAATATCATGTAATGAATTTCGCCCGGCATGGCGACTAAATTTGATGCCGTGTGAATTTCGATATTCACGATGTTACCCTCCGCATCGAGATCAAAATAGATGTGTGGACGATATTCGATAGTTTTGACAATCTCATTTTCGTTCAGTGTGATATTCATCGCATCAATGTCGGGGCTGTAAGTGATTTCCATACTTTTGACCTCAAAGATGATCGGACTAACTAAAGTATTCCATAATTGTGATAATGAGTAAATTTTCTTCTTCAACAATCACTCGTACTTTTACCCAACGCCCTTTAGAATTTTGAACTGAATATTGATAAACATCGCGTCCCGTGTCTTCTTGCTGCCAAGATTCGACGGTTTGCAGAACTTCGACGACCATTGCTTCCGTAATCCGTCGCTTTTGCATGTTACGGGAAGCATGTGGAGTCAGATTATAGATTTTACCGTTTGCTTCAAGCGAATCCATAAATTGTCATTCATAGTTAAGCGCCTTATTTTGTGTATTATCGTGTGGGGGAAGCATGGAGTCAATCGCTTCAATCGGGCTATAATAGCAGCATAGCCAAAAGGTGATGCTAATGGAACAAAAAACAGTTACCTTGAATCTCTCCGCTGATGTGTACGAGCGCGTCCGCCAAAAGGCCGAAGCTGCGAATCGTCCATTAGAGACCGTCGCCGCGGAGAGCCTGAGTTTACTTTATGGTGAAATGACTGTAGATATGGAAGAACAGCTCGATCATTTGCCTACTTACGCCGACAGTGAATTGTGGGTCGTGGTCTACTCGCATCTTTCTGCCCCCAAAACCGAGCGATTAAATATGCTGACTGAACAACGCGAACAGAATAACCTTTCGACTGCTGAAAGAAATGAACTTGACGATTTACTTCAATTGATTGATCGGCAGATGCTTTTACGCTCCCGTGCGCTGCGTTTATTGAAGGAACGTGGGCAGGATATTGAGCAATATGTGCCTGGGCTATAATAAGGCATATAGTCAACGGAGGATTTTACGATGACCGAGTTAATTATCCACGAACCACTGGCATCGCGCATCCGCACTTTAGCAGCACAGCAGCAACGCCAGCCAGAAGATTTACTCGCTGATCTGGTCGAGCGTTATGCGCCGGATTCACATCCGCAGCGCCCAGAGCCGCCCATTTATCCCGAATATATCCCGCGTCCGGCTGAGAGTTTGACCGACGACGACATTGA
>DAOTTO010000264.1:0-1571 GCA_034437895.1 Anaerolineae bacterium
ACCACATGATACGCGATCACGGCCTGCACCGAAATCGGGCTGCTGAATAAGCCGCCCAACAGTCCCGGTGGCAGGGTAGCAAACGCATCACCATTCGGCGCGAACAGGGTATAGGGGCCTTCGCCACTGTAAAATTCGACCTGTCCAGCGATATCGAGCGCTTGCAGCAGAATCGGGAAGTCACCTTGCAGCCGCAGCACAACCGGAAGCGGACGCGGCAGTTCGGGATGGAGCAGATAGGTCAGATCAAGCACCGCGTCGCCTGTGCGCGGGCCGAATCCGAGCAGATATAGGTCATCCATACTGTAGAGGATATTGCCATTTTGGGCGGCAGTGGTTTCTGCGATGCCGGGCAGCGCCGTAAATGT
The DNA here is from genome assembly GCA_034437895.1 of Anaerolineae bacterium. GTDB lineage: Bacteria > Chloroflexota > Anaerolineae > Aggregatilineales > Phototrophicaceae > JANRLJ01. The sequence continues at coordinate 369 of DAOTTO010000264.1, forward strand.
TTCGATTCCGCCCAGACTTTCGATGCTATTGGAGGTTGTTACGATAATGTCAGGGTCTGCCGCGATGACGGCTTCGGCGGAAATGGCCTCGTAGCCTTCATAATCGGTGACGGCATTTTCTCCGCCTGCCAGCGCAATCATTTCGTCCGCGCCGGTGTTCGTCCCAGCGATCCCGGTCACACCTTCGCCGCGAGCGAAAATAAACATCACGCGGGGCGTGGTTTCGACGGTAGCGGTCAGCGCTTCGGCGGTGGCAATGTCGGCTTGTAAGCCTTCGACGATCGCCGCGCCTGCTTCATCGCTGCTGAGTGCGGCGGCAATCGTCGTGATTATCTGTACCGCGCCGTCGGGGGTATCTACGGCGGGGACGATCAAAAAGGTGATGCCGGAGGCTTGCAACTGCTCGACCACTTCTTGCGGCCCCACATCCTGTGTGGCGATGATGAGCGTCGGCTCTAACGCCAAAATCGGCTCGGCGGTCAAAAAGCGCAGATAACCGACACTCGGCAGTTCGCTGATGATAGCGGCGGGATAAATGCTGGAATCATCAATGGCGATGATCTGATCTTGTAGGCCGAGCGCGAATACCGTTTCTGTCACTGTGCCGCCAATTGTGATGATGCGCGATGCGTCTTCGATCACGACTTCATTCCCATTCGCATCCGTCACCGTGACGGGTTCGGCCTCCTGCGCGTAAAGGGGCGCAACCGCCAGCAGCGCAATCAGCACTATCATCAAAGCCATTAAACGATTTTTAGTAAACTGAGCAATCATCAAGAACACCTTTCATGGAGGAGGATGTATTTGTGCAATAAAGCACATTTATAGATTTTAGTAGATTTTTTAAAAAATGTATAGATTTTATATGAGTATTTGGTAGATTTTCTAAGGATTTTATAAAACTGCCTGAGATTTGCCTGTAGAGGCGCAACGTGCTGCATCCCCACTAACGATGCGGCCTTTTTTGCTTTGTTTCCACCAAACACGACTAACCCAACGTCAAGCCGACTCTTGCCCTACGCTGACCTGCGTTAACGTATTTATGAAGCTGTCATCCTCTATAATCGAAATGAGCTTCGAGAGGATCAGGACTTTCGCTTACCTCACCCCCCGGCCCCCTCTCCAATACTTGGAGAGGGGGAGAAAAACGCATCTTGAAGTCCCCTCTCCATGCAATGGGGAGGGGATTTAGGGGTGGGGTAA
>DAOTTO010000265.1:0-4293 GCA_034437895.1 Anaerolineae bacterium
TGGCAACACCCAACATCTATGAGTGGATTAAAGATGCCAAGCCCGTCAGCCCGATTTATGGGTATCGCCGCTTGGAAAACCGGATGCGCCACTACGAAAAACTCACGCGCCGTCCCGAAAATTTCATCGTTACCGGGGATGCAGCCTGCGCTTTAAATCCGGTTTATGGGCAGGGCATGACGACATCGGCGTTAGAAGCTGTGGAATTAGGTCGTTTAATCGCCAACCGCAATGTGCGGAATCTGAAGGGCTTTGCGGCACAATTCCAAAAGGCATTGTACAAACTGACACAAGGCCCCTGTCTGATGGCAACCAGCGAAGATATGTGCTATCCCGATGTGGAAGGCGCGAAACCAGATTTTATGTCGCGCATGATTCACAAATATTTCGATCTTGTCGCGCTGGCGATGCCTTATGATGGGGTGATCGGGCAGCGTTTTGTCGAAGCGATGCATTTACTCAAGCCGCCGACATCACTGCTGGCTCCGGGGATTGCGCTGCGGGTGTTCCGCCATGCCTTCTTGCCGCATCGTCAAGCCGCGACAAATGAAATCCGCGCCACGATGGAAATGTCAGCCGTTTCTCAGATTTAATATCCCGTATTGCCCATTGGTGTGTCAGTGGAAATCTTAGCATCATAGGCTGAATAGGTGGATATTCGGCCTATGATGTTCTTTTCATTTGTAGACAATCTTTGTAATGTGCTATTGGCGATTTGCGAGATTGCATTTTCTCTCTGACTGGTAATCTTATTCACTCACCTGTGTGAAAATACATCCTTTGAGTTGGTTGTCTTCGACTAACAACTTAAAATCATCGGATACATAAACACGAGATGGAGAAAATGTGATTGTAAAAATATGTAGGGTATCAAGACATTTTTCTTCAAATACAATCCATCTATTAAAAACTTGGTCACCTTGGCTGAAACGATAAAATTTTGACTTTTCTTTGTCATAACAATCAAGCTGGTAAAGAGGGTTGATGAGCCAAAGTTTTTCCACATCCCAATTAAGCGGCAATAATTCAACCTGATATTGGATTAAAGGGACAAGAACATTCCATACACGTTCAGTAACAACAGGCAGTGAAACGCCAATGGAAAAAAAGTCGCCTTGAGGTCTTGGATCGTTTTCTAAAGGCCAAATAAAGACAGATATAGGCTCCCATACGGATAGCATTCGTGTATGGATAGCATTGAATTTACTCCAATCGGATGTTTCTATCGGGGAGATAGAACGATACCTGTCATCGTCAAAATCTAACATCCAGATACTCACTTTAGTGTTTTCCCCCATTTTTGTGGATGATCAGGTTGTTAGATACAAGCGCTGACGGTTTGGCTCATCACCTGTATAAACAGCAAAAAGAGAAACGACCTTACCCAATCAAGCGGCGGTGATCGACCTTGATGCAGCGATCCATGACGATATTCAGCCCCGCGTCAACCGCTTGTTGGGCGGCATCTTCATCTACCACGCCCAACTGCGCCCAGACCGTTTTGGCCTTGACCGCAATCGCATCTTCCACAACCCCGCCGAGATATTCCGATCTGCGGAACACATCGACAATATCAATCGGTTCGGGGACATCGGCTAAAGTCGCATAGCACGGTTCGCCATCAATCTGGCTGACGGTTGGATTCACCGGATAAACTTTGTATCCGGCTTGGCGTAGATATTGCGCGATCTGATAACTCGTGCGGCTCGGATTATCCGAATGTCCTACAACGGCGATCACCCGCGCCTCGCTGAGAATGCGTTCTAAATCGCCAGCATTTTCAATCCGCATACGATTATTTTCCTTTATCTTTACAATATCTATCGTTACAATAAGTGGAGGTCATGCAGTTGAAAATTCTTACCGGACAAGTCGTTATTATGTGGAATCTCGAAAGATATTTGAATATTTTGAACCATCAAGTCACCAAGAACACCAAGATTTTGAGCTTAAATCTCTGTGTTCTCTGTGCGCTCTGTGGTTAAATCTTTTTCCAGTTTCTTTCGAGACTCTACCTCTAGCGAAAGTCCTATAGAAAATACTCAAATTTTGGATCACTTGAGCATGAACTAACAACCAGCGATACACTGCATCACGCCAAACAACGTTACTGCCCACGCAAGGACGCAATCGCATCACACGCCGGACAGGTTCCATCAGGCCGCAGCATAGCAAACCCGGCCTGCGGGTCTTGCTCGAAGTTATCAAAATCGACATTCCACACGATCATCAAATCGACACGCATCCGCTGATAACTCGCCAAGACTTGAATCGCATCGCGCAGCCACGTCGCTTGTTCGCTCACACTGGTATTCGCCCCCCACGCGAAGGAATCCGGCAGTGTACCGTAGCCTTCCGGCGTGAGATAACCGATTTCGGTAAAGCATAACGGGATTCCGCTGGAAGCAAACGGCGCGGCGACACGATCCAGCATTGATGGCAAATAATAGGTCGGATACGTGCCGCGTGGGTCGCCTGTTGTCTGCACGGGCGGGAGGATGCCCTCGTTATAATGCACCCCGATGCAGTCCGCGAACTGCGCGACTCCTGCATTTGCCATGCCGAGATAATAACGATCATCATTCCACACGCGATCTAAGCCGAAAGCGCCTTCCGCGCCAGTGGGTGCAAGTGCGCCAGTGATGACTTTGATATTCGGGTCTACCGCTTTAATGGCGTTATACGCTTGGCGCAGCATCTCGGCATAAGCCGCAGGGTCGATGGTTCCGGTAGGCCATTCACGCTCGATATTGGGTTCGTTCCAAACTTCGATAGCGTTAGGCCCCAATGCGGCGAGTTCGCCTAAAATTTCCGCAAACTGGGGATAGTAATCGTCGCCAAGTTCGGCGAATTCCGTTACGTCGCCGACCACGCCAAACAAGACATTAAAGCCGCCTGCATCCCGCGCTTGATTGAGCAGCGTTTGTGCGCCGCTGATGAAGTCAGCGCGTTCTTCCAGCCGGAGGCGTGTCTGCCATTTAATCCATGTCATCCCGGCGGAGCGTAACGCACCCGCCGACTCTTCATCCAACGAGAGGACGTGTCCGCCAACCGGAATCGGGAGATCATTGGGCGGGATGGGTACAGCGGTGGGCGCGGCCTGAACAACTGAAACACCCGAATTAATCACACGCAGCGGCCCGACGAGTGAAAAAATGGGCGAACCCGTCCGCAGCACAGCTTGAACGCGCAGCCAATACAACCCATCGGTCAGACGGGTGGTATCCCACTGCGCGATGATGCCATCTGTAACTGGCGCTGTTGCGGGTAATGTGACCGGAAGCCAACTTGCCTCAGCAGCATCGCCATCATATTCGGCAGCCTCAAGGAAATAACTTATCAAATCCGGCGGATTCACCGTGCCGCGTACATCCACGACACCCGAAAGATGATAGACAGGCGGCGGAAAGGTAATCACAACGGTTTCGGATTGCGCTGAGACCAGCGACAAGTTGACCAATGTTAGCAAGAGAAAAAATAAGATCAGTGTGCGACGCATGAAATTTTCCTTTAAAAATAGGTCTTACGCAGTTGACCAAGTTGCGTAGTAAAAGTTGTTAGTTTATAGTTTTTGGCAAAACGAAGATTTTCCCCTCACAACCTGCGTTGACTAAAAACCAATCACTCTAAACCGCACAACTTCTAAATAAATCTAGGGATGCAGACCATCGCATCCCTAGAAATTTTAACTCAGTATTGCCACTTCATCACAACGCAGCGTTTAGCAGGTGCCGCGCTGCAAGGTATACACGAAGCTGATGGTATTGTTGCTTTCATTGGTTTCCGGCACTTGACCAAGGGTGTCAATAATGACCTCAAGGCGGTGCTGTTCGTTGTAATAGGTCGAAACGGTCAAGTTGCCGCCCACGACGAAGTTTTCTCCAGCGATGAGCAGACGATCCACCCGCTGATCGAAGGTTGCTGTTACCGCGCCAGTGGCGATATGGATGTCGCGGACGGTGACGTTAAAGCCGGAAGCCGCCGCCAGCGCCCCACGATTTGCCAAGTTCGCAAAGACTTGGAACGGCACATTACAGGTCGGCGGATTGGGATTCGGCGCGAAGGAATCACCTTGTAAATCAGCACCTGCCAGCGGCGTTATTGTTGCCAATGGCGTGGCGGTGGCAATAGGTGTCGGAGTCGCGGGGATGGGCGGCGGCACGATGCGCGGCAGACCTGCTAAGTTGCCCGAAACCGTGACCACACTAGGCGCAACCCAGCCGAGACCGCCATTAGGCAGTTGAATCTGATACCAGCCGCTGCCGGTGCTGCTGATACCGACGATGGTCACGA
>DAOTTO010000266.1:0-11668 GCA_034437895.1 Anaerolineae bacterium
GGTTATACGCACCTACTTATTGACGATTTAGCCTATATTGATGGTGAGCAGATGAACATGCTGAAGTCTATTGCCGACGGCACAGCGCGACTGCATAGGTTGTCTGAAAAGTATCTGTGGTACAGCCGCAGCCAATTCTTAAAACCTAATCAAGTGCTTAACTGCCCAACAAACCGCGCCGAAGTAATTACTCATGAGACAGCGTTCAACATCGCTTCTCGCTATAGCCGCTTGAATGACCTTCAATTGGATACGATGTCGTCAAACATCAGCATTGGCGAAGAGGTGCTGCAAAGGATCATTGAAGAACTGGTCGAAAATGCCTGCAAATTTTCGCTGCCGGGAACGCCCATCGTCATCCGTATGCAAGCACGAGAGCGCTATTTTCGGATTACGGTTCAAGATCAGGGGCATGGCATGACCGAAGCTCAGATTGAACAGATCAGCGCGTTTAACCAGTTTGAACGTGAGCAGTATGAGCAGCAGGGCGTTGGCTTGGGGCTGATTATTGCCAAACGTTTTGCCGAAGCCTACGGCGGCAAGCTCACTCTGCAAAGTGCCGAGCATCAAGGGACAAAAGCCGCGCTCTATCTCCAATATGCCGCATCCGAGACTGGGCAATCCCAAATCAGCAAGAAAAATGTCTAGCATCCACAACCTCAAGAATTGCACGATAAAAGCGACAGTATAATAAAAGCTATTGTCGTATTATACCCATGAGACTGAAAAAAATGGCGAAAATACTCATCATTGAGGACGATCATGCGCTCCGGAATATTGTCGTCCAAGGTTTGGGCGATACGCATGAGGTATATGAAGCTGATAATGGATTTAGCGGGTTAGAAATTGCTACGGCATATCTCCCCGATTTAGTCATTTGTGATATTGCCATGCACGGTATGGATGGCTACAGTGTACTGACGCATCTTCGTAGCGAGGAAGCCACCGCCGAGATTTCTTTCATCTTCCTCACAGCACACAGCGGACGTGAATGGATGCGGCGCGGGATGGACTTGGGCGCAGATGATTTTCTGACGAAGCCATTCAGCCTCATTGATTTGCAGCAAGCCGTAGAAACGCGTCTGGTTAAAAAAGCCTTGCGCGATATGCTGATAAATAAAAAAGTGAACGAACTGCGCGATAATATCCTCACGGCGCTGCCCCATGAACTGCGTACCGCCATTATGGTGATCGAGGGCTACACCCATCTGCTCATGGACGATTTATCACATCTGGGCGGCGAACAGATGCAAATGCTGCAAGCCATCGCGGATGGTACCGCCCGTTTGCAGCGATTGTCGGAAAAATATCTCTGGTACAGCCGCAGCCAATTTGTAAAGTTTGATGAGATGGCTGATTGTTCTACGGTCAATGCTGAAATTATCATCCGAGATACAGCGCTTACTACTGCTGCGCGTTTTGGCCGCAGCCATGATTTGAAGCTGGATACGCTCCCCTCAAAGGTGAGGATTGATGAGCATGTTTTGCGGCGCATTATTGAGGAATTGGTCGAAAATGCCTGCAAATTTTCTGGTCAGGGAACGCAGATTGCGATTCGGATAGGGGCGCAGCAGCATTTTTTTAAAATTATGGTGGAAGATCAAGGGCGCGGCATGACTGAAGCGCAAATTGCCCAAATCGGCGCATTTAAGCAGTTTGACCGCGAACAGTATGAACAACAAGGTATTGGTTTGGGGTTCGTGATCGTGAAGCGCTTTGCCGAAGCCTACGGTGGCAAATTTGTCATCAAAAGTATGCTGCAAAAAGGTACAAAAGCCGCGTTTTATGTACCGCACGGCGCTGTTTAATTTTTAGTGCGTTTGCCAACGCGCAATGAGCGTGATGGTTGAGGTAAAAACCAACTCCGGCAGTTCATTTTTACCAAACCACGCTACCGCTGCGGCATCATCACCCGGTTTAAGGCTGCCACGCACGACATCAGCGGCATAGGCAATCGTAATCGCGCCGCCTTCGCCGCTGTAAAACACATCGAGTAACTGCCCAACGCGGATTTCCAAACCCGTTTCTTCCAACATCTCGCGCATGACGGCATCGCGGGGGTCTTCGTCCGCCTCCACATAGCCCCCTGCCAGCGCCCATAATCCTTTACCAGGGTCGCCTGCCCGTTGAATGAGCAGCACAGCATTATCACTGGCGATAAAAGCGACAACCGCCACTTTGGGGTCAAAAAAGATCACATTTCCACAGGTCGGACAGGTCGGGCGTAGGCGTCCGTAGCGGTTTTCTTCCCGCGTCCGTGTGCCACATTTTGGACAGTACTCGGCTGTAGAATGGCTCACAGCAGACTCATACGTTGCGCTGGCGGATATAAAAGAAGACTGCCACGCCAGCCGCGATTCCACCCAGGACGATCAGCATACCCCCTAAAACGGCGTTATTGGATGAGTCATTTTCGTCTTTAGGCGTTAAGGGCGGCGCGGTCTGTTGTTCCTGAGTGTTGGTGTCCTGTGCATCATCCGGCAGACTTTCGGTACTTTCGGGTTGGGCTTGGGCGATTTGCGATTCGCTAGCGGCGCTCCCTGCTGTTGTTGCTATAACCGTATTTTCGATTGGCGCGTCTGTTTCGACAGACAAATCTGTTTCGACAGCACGCGCTTCCGTCATTGCGTCCGGGGAGGGGATGGGAGTTGGTGCAAAGGATAAGGGTGATGGCGCAGCATTTTGTGTATCACTTGCTTCGGCGGCGTTTGCTTCGTTGGCACTTAACCCCGAAGCGGCCTCCATTTCTTGCGTTGGGAGGGCTGTTTGGGTAGGGGTAGACGCTATTTGCATTTGGGCCATCCCCGCCGCGCCCTCATTGGCGACAGACGGCCCCAATTCATCAAAGTTATCGGTGATGGTAGTGCCAGTACCGCCTCCACCGGTTGGTGCGCTGCCGGAGGCCGAATCCATATTCGCGGCTGCGTTGGTTGTCATAGGCTGGCTTGGCGCTGCCGGAGCAATAAATGCTGCGGCAGATGTAGCATACGTCAGCGTAGGCGTGAGAAAGAGATTATAAAGTTGGATCGCTGTCAGCCCGATTTCGGCTTCGCTTGCGGCTTCACTTGCGGTTTGTGTCGCGGCTGAATAAAGGGCTGTGGTTTGCACAGACGCGGAAAGCGTTAGGCGTTCTTCTGTTGAAAGCTCCCCGGTATTGGCAAAAAGCGCGGATAGCGTTGCAGAAGGCAGGCTGTCATCCGTGAACTGTGCGGTTGGGCTTGAGAATGCGGAGACATCGTTGGGGAACTCTGCATCCCTTGACACCGCGAATTGAAGGTCATTATTTCCCGATAAAATCAGCCCAACCCCTACGAAGATGAGAATCGCGGCGGCGGCGGCACTTAACGCGCTGATGAGAGGGAAGGGAATGATGCGGCGCGGCTTTTCCGGTTGAGTCACCCGCAGCAGGGGCGGCGATGAGGCCGATTTTGCCTCTGATTCGATAGCCACAACAGGCAGCGTAAAATTACGCGGCGCTTTTAAGGTCGGCAGTTGATGAATCAGCGCTACTGTCTGCCGCAGCGCGGCTAATTCTCGGCGCAGCAGCGGTTCGGCTGACAAACGCGCTTCCAGCGCCAACCGTTCCGAATCCTCCAGCATCTCATCAATGTAGGCGGAAAGGCTTTCATAATCCTGATCGGTCAAATTGGGTTCAGATAACATCTCAATACACAATACTTAATAATTCATTCGTCACGTACAAGACGATATTCAATCGGTAAAAGTTCCTGCACGGCCTGTAGACATTGGCGCACGTTGGCTCGCGCTCGGCTCAGGCGGCTTTTGATCGTCCCAAGCTGCACACCGGCGCTGTCCGCGATCTCCTGATAGCTGTAGCCTTCCACATCGCTCATCACGAGAACGATGCGCTGATCGCTGTGCAGGGCATTGATGCAGTCTTGAATGGCGTTGTTTAGTTCATTTTGGGTAACGGTTTGTTCCGGCGTGGCGCTACTATCCGGTAAAGCGGGCCCGTCATCGGTATCGCCACCGGGGAGATCATCAATATGGGTGGCAGGGCGGCGGCGGTCATACCGCAGGGAATCATAGCTGAGGTTCATGGCGATCTTCATCACCCAAGCGCGGAATATCCCGCCGCGATAGGTATCGAGCTTGCGATGGGCGGCGATAAAGGCTTCCTGTGCAGCGTCCGCCGCCGAGTCGGGATCGCCCAAAATGCGATAGGCCGCCGTATAGACCGCATCCTGATGCCGCAAGACGAGCGCATTAAACGCGGAAACATCGCCGCGCTGCGCCGCAATAATTAACATCCCCTCGTCTTCTTGATGAACCGCCATTGACAACCGCGCCAGATGATTTTATGATTATGAAAGTACAGTCTTAAATCAATTGTGCTATTAATAGTTCTATTGCCGAAGTGATGAAATGGCAAACATAGCATGCTCAAACCATGCCGCCGAAAGGCTTGTGGGTTCGACTCCCACCTTCGGCACACAAAAATCAGGTTAACCGCCTGATTTTTTGTTTCCCACGCAGCATGATATATAATCCCTGTCACCCTGTCAATCTATTTACCTCTGTCAATTGCCATGCGTACCTACGAAGAATACCGCCGTATCCTCGAACTGTGGGAAAAAGAACCCAACAAGAAAAAGATTGCCCGCGAGACTGGCATCCCAAGAGGAACAGTCTTAGATTGTGTCAATACGTATGGAAGTATCGCTGGTTTAGAAGCCCAACGGGAACGCGCCTCAAAATCAAGAGCCGATTTTCTATTATCACGTATTCGTAACGAAGCTGAAGTACAATGCGCTTATGCTTATGCACTTGGCTTATATCTCGGCGATGGATATATCAACCTCAACAAGAATGAGCGCTCGTATCGACTGCGGATTGCCCTCGATAAAAAATACCCTAACATTATTGAGCGATGTACACAGGCGCTCTTAGCGATTTTACCCAATAATAAAGTTACACTAGTATCAAATGTGGGACATTTTGATGTAACTATCAGTAATAAACACCTAGTAGAAATCTTCCCACAGCATGGCAAAGGCACAAAACATACCCGCGAAATCAAATTAGAGGTTTGGCAGCAGATCATTGTTGATTTATACCCGCTAGAGTTTTTTCGCGGCTTATATCATTCGGATGGGTCGCGCTATAGCAATGTTGTGAAGGGAAAAGATTACCCACGTTACCAGTTTACAAATGTTTCCAAAGATATCATTCGATTATTCAGCGATACGTGCGACAAGCTCGGTTTTGAATGGACGGCGAAAACACGGCTCAAGCCACTTTGCTATGATATTTATATCTCCAAGCGTAAGGATGTGGACTATCTCGATCAGGTGATCGGCGCGAAAAGCTGAGGCAAAATCGGGCTTTTGGATGGCACTAAAGATCATCTCGCGGGAAATGCGGCGCAGCGCCATGCGTTCTTCGGCGTGGTGGGTCAAACTTGCAACCACCAACAAAGCGTATAGTGATCTATTCCAGCAGTCGCGGCATCCGTTGTACAAAGCGTCCATAACTGATGAGATAGGGAAATTCAGCCTGCAAATACTCCTATACATGTTACGAATAGTAGCCTTTGAAATTCCGATATTAGCTCTGGTGAAAGTGAATCATGATTGTCAGCTCTTCGCTATCGCTTAATTGCCCCGCTCGTTGTCCCTGTTGCTTGCCAGTCAACAACAATCGCCTGGGCTGTTTTTCATCCATTTCTTTGCAGAAATCATCGACAAATAGGTTTTTCGTATGCCGATGCCGCTGACCAAAAATTAACCCCTTCCCCTACAAACCTAAAATTCATAGCATCTTTCACTAATTAAGCCGCCGCCTTAGTGACAGCAAGCGTGCTTCGCGTTAAACTATGCTATCAGGCTTAATCAAAGTTACGTTAAAATTTGAAAATTAAACCTTATAGTGTACCTTCGCTCATTTTATTTATAGTCGCAGCAGGAGGCTTGTTTTGAAAAAACTTCTCCTTATCTTGATACTGGTATTATTCACGTTACCAGCCGCCCTTGTTTTAACGCAGGACGCAACCCCCACGCCGGTTTTTCCGTTGGCGATTACCGGGGTGGATGCGACGAACTTGCCAGAGGCACGAATCACCGCCAATGTGTTTGATCTTTTTGGTCAACCGCTGCAAGGCTTGGACGTGGGCAACTTCATCCTGACGGGCGAATTGGCGGAAGTCGCGCAGATCGTCAGCGTGGAAAATATCACGGATGATAATCTCCCCTTCGCTAGCGTGCTGGTGATCGACGTGAGCAGCAGCATGTCTGGGCTGCCTTTCCAGCAAGCGCAAGAAGCCGCCCGTGTCTTCATCAACAGCTTGCGTGAAAATGATCTGGTCGCCATCATCACATTTAGCAACCAAGCCCAATTGGTGCAAGATTACACGATTGACAAAGCGCTGCTGCTGGCGACGATTGATAATCTGGCTTTTGGTGGGCAAACCGCGCTGTATGATGCGGCGCTCACAGCGCTAGATGTCGCGGCGAATGCGCCCGTCAACCGCCGAGCGATTATCTTCCTGAGCGACGGCGCGGAATCCGATGGACGCGGCGGTCTTATCAGCAGCAATCCCCGCGAGGCCGCCCCACAAGCCGCCCTCCTGCGCGGTGTGCCACTCTATACGATTGGACTCGGCTTCGGGACAGATCGCACTTATCTTGAGGCGCTCTCTAACACCACCAACGCCCTTTTCTCGGAATCGCCCACGCCCGACCAACTGCCCGAAATTTACGGCAATCTGGCGGCGCTCCTTCGCAGCCAATATGTGATTACCTTGAATGCCGATGTCCCGCTGGATGGCACAGAATACGACTTCACGCTGCAAGCGACCACCGCCAATGGCGACAGCACCGAAGCCACATCCGTCCTCCGTGCGCCGATTCCTGTGCCGATTGTGCGGTTTGATAATCCACCTACCGGGGCGATTAACGAACTGACGACAGTCAACGCCCTGATTTTGGCTGACGATCAACTGACCGAAATCGTGATTGACGACGGGGTGCGTCCACAAAATGTCATCGTGGTGGATACGGCAGGCGGCGCGGTGGGGGTCGATTTTGACCCAGCCACTTTTGCACCCGGCATGTATACACTGACGATCAGCGCCACTGATAACAACGGCGATACTGGAACAGACTCGCTCCCAATCGAAATCGCGGCGCTGCCTTCAACCGTCACGATTGTGCCAGATTTAACAGGTATGACCCTCAGCGAACCTGTCGATCTCGTGCTGATCCCCGGCGGACAAACCGCGCCGACGGAAGTCAGTGTTCAATTTGGCGAAATTCAAGAGACCTTAACCGATCCCTACACCTTCACGATTGACCCCGCGCAGTTGGAACCCGGCGAGCAAACGCTGTCGATTACGATCACGAATGAAGGCGGCGTGACCTCTACAACCGAACAAACCTTCACCGTCCTCGCTGTGCCGCCGCAGTTCACAATCAGCGGCATTGAGGCAGGTCAGGTGTTTGAAGGCAGTTTCCTCCCCGGTGAGACTTTCCCGGTTGAGATTAACGTCATCAGCCAAACGCTGATCACCCGTGTTTCAGTGAATAATGTGAATACTTCCGTTCAACCCGACGGCAGCTATACGCTGAATGTGCCTTATGGCGCGGCAGGTAACAATACGCTTGAAATCACGGTGAGTAATGCCAGCGGACAAACGAATAACCAGAGTATTCCCTACACGGTTATTCTCATCCCCACGCCCACACCAACCCCACGCCCGACCATCACCTCCACCCCCATGCCGACTGTCGATGTACGAGGGACGGCGAATGCGGAATCATCGTCCACAGCCCAGTCTATCATCGTCCAAGCGACCTCAGACGCACGAATCACGGCCCAAGCGCAATCCATGCTGGATTCACAAGCGACCTTAGATACACAAGCAGCTAACGATGCCAACGCTACCGCCAGCGCGGAAGCCCTCGCCGCCACGACTACTGCCGAATCGCAAGCAACCGCCAATGCTCAGGGCACCAATGAATCCAGAGCGACGCGCAACGCGCAAACAACAGAACAAGCCGCAACCGAAATCGCCGCCACACGCGAGGCGGATGCCACGCGTGTCGCGCAAGATATGCCTCGTTTGACGGAAAATGCTCAATCCACCCGTGATGCCCGTGCGACCACGCAGGCCAATGCTCAAGGCACTTCGACCACCGAAGCGATCTTGACGGAACAAGCCTTTAGCCAACAAGCGACCCGCGATGCCCGGATAACCGCCAATGCTCAATCAACGGCACAAGGGCAGTTAACCGCGACCTCTGATGCTCAAGTGCGCGGTACGGTTCAGGCTAATTTCACCGCGACGGCGGAAGCAGCGCTTAATCTGGAAGCCAGCGCGGTTGCCGGGACGATAGAAGGCGTAACGCAAACAGCCGATGCACTGGGGACGGCGACAGGGGAGGCTAATTCTGCGGCGGTGGCTCAAGCCAGCACTGCTGATTCTCAAGGCACCCGTGATGCCGAGCCGACAGCCACGCTCGAAGCGACAGCCACCCGTGATGCCGAGCCGACAGCCACGCTCGAAACGACAGCCACCCGTGATGCCGAGCCGACAGCCACGCTCGAAGCGACAGCAGAACCCACTGAAGAATTGACCCCCACAATGGGGCCAACCGTCACGCCTGTGGAAATCACCGAAGTGGGCGCACAAAACGCGCCAGATCAAAATCAAACGGATTTACTGCCCTTTATCGTGTGCGGGATCGGCATTCTCGTCCTGCTGATTATCCTGATTTTGGTGTTTGCGCGGCGCAGACGCGAATAAATTTTAGCCTTAGACGTAAAGGGCGCGGCGTATATTGCTGCGCCCTTTATCGAACAATCTACTTTTAGCCGCTAAGGGTACAACCCTCAATTTCTCTAAAGCCAACTTATGTCGAATGCCTACAAAAATATCATTTTGACCAATCATGCTGAAGAACGCATGGCGCTACGGCGCATCTCCCGCGAGATGATTTTAAGCACTGTTCAAAAGCCCGATTCACAGGAAAAAGAAGCGGATGGCGATACTCAATTCGTCAAGACCATCAACAAGCGTCCACTGCATGTCGTGGCGGCCTACCTCAAAGATGAGAAAAAATGGTTGATTAAAACGGTGTGGGTACGCGGCGAAGATGATCCACAGCCGTTGTGGAAACGCCTGCTGCGCTTGTTGGGCATTCGCTGGTAAGAAGAAGCTAACCCAAAACCAAAATTAGGATTTTCACCTGATGACGATTATCTATTCACCTGCTCATGTGGCAACTTTAGAACAGCTCACCGATGCCTTTAATCGCGGCTACGAGGGCTATCTTGTCCCGGTCAACTTGCAACCGGAACAACTCGCCGGACACGTCGCGCAGAACGATCTTGATCTGGCGCAGTCGGTTGTGGCATGGGAGGGCGATGGGACAGTCGGCGTGGGTATGTTCGGGGTACGGGGCAAACTCGGCTGGATTGGCGGAATCGGCGTGGCTGTGTCGCATCGTCAGCACGGAATCGGGCGCGGGATGATGCACTATCTAATCGGCAACGCGCACAACTTAAAGCTGGAAACGGTGATGCTGGAGGTCATCAGCGGCAATGACCGCGCCAAAGCCCTCTACGACTCGCTCGGATTCGAGACACTGCGCCGCCTGCTTATTCTTGAATATACGCCCAACACTGCGCCCAACTTTATACCCGATCCGTTGATGACAATTCAGCAGATAAACCTGAAAGAAGCCTTAAGTTATTATGCACCATTCCATCCGATACGGAATCCTTGGCAGCGGACGCGGGAATCCCTCAGCCGGTTGGCGGCGGAAATCCCGGCATGGCTGGCCTACTATGACGGAAAACCAGTCGCGTATGTGATTGCGAATGTGGGCGGCAAAGGCATCCAAATGATTGATCTGGCTTTTTCGCCCGGTTATGCGGAAATCATGCGCGGCCTGGTAATTGATTTACACAGCCAGCAGCCGGATGCTCCGGTACGAATCACTAACCTGGGAGAAGATGATCCAGCGTGGCCTATACTTGCTGAACTTGGCTACTGCGAAACCTTGAGCCAAGTGGAGATGCTGCTGCCGATCATGTTATAAAACCAAACGCCCCAGGGGAGGAAGCGGGGCGCTCGGTCTATCGGGGAAGCCTTTTCGGTGTAATGGTGGGGGCAATTACACCGAATAACTTTCACTTTATCATAATCAAGTTGTGTCTAACTGACGCTTGCCCTCCGTTTACCCTACGCTGGCGTTGCCATATTTTCGCCCAAAATCGCATGGCGCAAAGCCTAACGATGGCAAGTTAAGATTTACTCACTCAGGTTGATTGTCAAAAATCATAATCTGAAGCAAAATAACAGCAATGTATTGGCGAGATAATAAAGGATGTGGTTATGATTCCAAGACATTCTCGTAAGCGTGTATTTATTGTGTTGGGCTTACTCCTCTGTTTGTTGCAAGTGAGCTTGGTCAGCGCGGCACGGCGTGATAATTTGCGCTGGGTTGTGGGCTGCAATGGATTCACCAATGTTGGCGGCGGTGTGATCTTCACCCGTGATAACACCGGGGACGGGCGCGAAACATTCAGCATCGTAGCAGTGGATGGCGAAGGTAATGTCATCTTTGGCCCAATATCCGATTCGATTTTTGTGGACAGCCGTTTGTATTTGGAACGTGGGTTGACGTTTGCTTATGATGTCGAACCTGTCGCCAATCCGATCCTCGTCAGCCTCATCAGTGAAGAGGGCAACGGATTAGATACCCAAGTTGTCTACAGCGCCATCGGTAACTGCTCTGGTTTGCCGTCACCTGTGGTCGAAGATTTGAATGAATCTGTTTTTGATCTTTTTGCTTATATCATTGATCCCACCCCTTCAGACAGCGTACCGCTCAATGGGAATCCTCCTCGTCCGGTGAATCCTGATGGCATCAGCCGCGGCGCGGGGTCAGAAGACCAATTCGTGCTGGTGTCGAACCCCACTACCGTCAACCTCCGCAGCGGCGATGGCCCCGCATATACCGTTGTTGGCCTGGTCGAGGCGGGCGATGAACTGATCGTCCTCGGTACCAACCTTGGACGGACGTGGTGGTATGTTCAGGTCGGTGAAGTGCGCGGCTGGATTAACGCCGAGTTAGCCAACCTTGTGCGCGGTGATCTGACGAACCTTCCCATTATCCCTGTCGAAGGCGAAATTTTCTTGCCGCGTTATTATGCCTTCCAATCGCAGCCCTTGTATGCCGCGCCCAGCAGTCGTTCTGGGTCGCTCTGTACTTTGTCTGGCGCTCTGGAATATTTCGTCATCGGGCAAGATTTGGACGGCGAATTCTTTGAGATTGAAGCCATTTGTGGCGATGAATTGGTCATTGGCTGGGTGCCGCAGGATGCCGGGGCGCTCCGTAATTCCGGCGATCTGTCAATTCCCGTCACGGATAATTAACCTCAGCACAAAATTGATTTTTGGGTGTACGGCCTCGGCTGTACACCTTTCCCCTAACACCTTTTTCAAATGAGATCAGAGGGGAGTCCGCCATGTTCGCACATACATCATGGCCTACTTCAACCGCAACATCCCTACAAATTTCTATAACTTCAGGACTTTCGCTTACCTCACCCCCCGGCCCCCTCTCCAATACTTGGAGAGGGGGAGAAAAACGCATCTTGAAGTCCCCTCTCCATGCAATGGGGAGGGGATTTAGGGGTGGGG
>DAOTTO010000267.1:0-2149 GCA_034437895.1 Anaerolineae bacterium
ATTTGAATTCGATCTGCCCATCTGGAAAGAAGACTCGGATGCAAAATCAGAATAATTTCTTTGCGATCCTTCGCGCTCTTTGCGCCTTTGCGTCAAAATAACCCATGCCTAACCCACACTTCCCCGATTTTGAAGCCGCGCTCAACCGACTCGTCGGCCTCGAATGTTGGAATGTGATGGCGGGCGCGGTGGGGTCAATGGTGAGCCTCGATTTCGGGGCGAAGGTCGCTCGTGATAAGCCGCTGCCCTACCCCAACGTCAAACTCACGCCTGATGAACACAAATTCCGGGGTGAGCTTGTGCTGTATATTGAGGATTGTCCCTGGCGGCTGGATTCTCATGATGAAGTGCTGGCTTCTTGGACGGATAGTAACGCGCCACGCGGCCCCATCGTCATAGAGATGAAAAAGCTCGTCGGGACGCGAGTCGTCCATGTCGAGGTGACGCATCCCGGCCTTGATCTGCTCCTGCGCTTTGATAACGGCTTCGTGCTGCGAATTTTCCCCGATCAATCCGAGCGCGACGGCGGCGATAATTATTCGCTGTCGGTGGCGGACGGCCTAACCTATATCGTCGGCGCGAGAAGCCAACTGAGTATCGAGTAAGACTTAAACGTTCAACTTTTGACTCGATACTTTTAACTTATTCCCTGATGTTCGCCACTTAAGAGAAGTTTTCGGTAAGGGCGGCGCGCGCGTCGCCCCTACAAAAGACCACAACCTGCATCAGGTAACTCACTCAAACTGCCCACGCACACGCGATGGTGTAACCCGAATCGCCACAGTGAAATCCGCTGCCATGCTTTCGGGTGTCCAGCCGAGGCGTTGAATCCCACTTGCATATTTATCCAGATAGGCTGCCACCTGCGTTAAAGGCGGCACACTCGGATCAATCACGGCTTCGCCCATGACGACATAATAGGCTTCACCATCTGGGTCAGGGGCGTAACTAAGCGCAACTTTCGGATTGTGCTGGATATTCTTTACTTTTTGCACTTGGGGCATACTGAAAATAAGATAAGTGCCGTTTTCTGGGATGAACCAAACGGGTGTTGGCTGCGGCAGGCTGTCGCGGCGGACGGTGGTAAACCACGCATAATAGGCCTCGTTAAACTTCGCGATCAATTCCGACGATTTGTCATGATCTTCACTCATGAAAAGTTTCCTTTTAATCTTTTTATATCAAGTAGTGCGTCCACTAGACGCTGCTAATTGTTGCAATCTTAGCGGGTTTGCGGCAGTCTTTTAGGCTAACATAATCAATTGATGATTCGATTTTTTGAGGCCATGATGACTTACGAAACGATAGATGTAAAAATTGAACTGCCCTTCGCCTATATCACGCTCAACCGTCCCGAAGTAAAAAACGCGCTTAATAGGCAGATGGTGTCTGACCTTTTGGCGGCATTTGAGGATTTGCGCGGACGGAGCGACATCCGAGCGATCATCCTTTCCGGCGCAGGTGGGACGTTTTGCGCGGGTGGCGATCTCAATGAGATGCGCGAAGCGTATACAAGCGGCGGCGACACGACCCGTTACGAGTATGATTTTGAAAATTTACTCCGTGCCGTGAACACCGCGCCGCAAGTCGTCGTCATCAAAGCGGAAGGCGCGGCGATGGGCGGCGGATTCGGGCTGGTGTGTGTGTGTGATATTGCCATCGCCAGCACCAAATTGATGATGGGCTTACCGGAAGTACGGCTCGGCCTTGCCCCTGCTTTTATCTCGACTTATGTGCTTCAGCGTATCGGCCTCACCCGCACCCGCGAATTGATGCTCACAGGACGGCGTTTTACAGGCGAACAGGCGAAAGAATATGGATTGGTGCATGAGGTCATCCCGTATGACCTGATCGACGATCATATTCAGGTACTATTGGGCGAACTGCGCCAATGCAGCCCCAATGCGCTGGCAGCCTGTAAAGCGCTGCTGCTGGAAGTCGCGGATAAATCGCCGGACGAAACTTTAGAGTATCGCGCCAACGTCCTTAAAACACTCCGCACCAGCGATGACGCGCAAGAAGGCATTCTGGCGTTTATGCAAAAACGCGCGCCTAAATGGAGTCAGCTATGATTCGTAAAATTTTGATCGCTAACCGGGGCGAGATCGCCTGTCGTATTATCCGCACCTGCCGCAGCATGGGCATCGCT
>DAOTTO010000268.1:0-9929 GCA_034437895.1 Anaerolineae bacterium
TGCGATGCCCAGAGCGGTATTGGTGGCGGATGTCGATTTCCCGACACCCCCTTTGTGATTGGTGAAAACAAAAACGCGAGTCATTGCCATTTCCTCTCAACTCAACAAACCGATTGAAAATCGCTGTGCTGACAAGGACTTCGCGGAAGCGTGTTAGACTGTCCTACGGGAGTCTTGCTGGCGAGAGCAGCGAGCCTTCAAGGTGGTTGGGGGAGACGAAACCTCTCCCCAATCACCGCAAAGCCAAAGTTAGACTCGGTTCGAGAAGCGTTCCATGTTGACGAATTGAGGAAAGGCGATAAATTTGAGGAATAACGTTTTGAGGTTCAGGCTAACGGAATGTTCGGATTGAGTCTTATAATGCCCACAATCTAAGACACCACTCGAACATCCGGTAGCAATGCCGGATGTTTGATTCTCAGCGAGGTTCTCCTAGGTACTTCTACCACTGCTTACCTTTTCAGAAACATCTTGCAAGTAAGCGAATGGTGGAAGCCAATCCACACGTATTATTTTTCCCTCAGGGTTCAAGACAACCCTCTCAACAACGTTCCGCAGTAGTTCTTTCTGATCGAGACGCGGTAACGTTTCATACAGTATACCCAATTTTGCAATTATGTTTAGCGCCTCATCAAGATCATACCCAGGGTGCATTTCAATATTTTGGCAGAAGGAGCTAAACTTGAAGTAAGAGTGAAGGAGTCGCGTGATGCCGACCAAAAAAGATGAGTTGAAAGCCAAGTTATTAGCGGAAGCAGAAGCGGCGCTTGAAAAGATGCTGTCCGATGAGCGAATGAGCAAGCGGATGACGATCACTGAGATTGAAGATGTGATCGGAGATTTAGAAAGCGATTTTCGTCAGCGTGTAGTGCGAGAAGTGATGGGTGAACAAGAGGAACAGCCCATGAATTGTCCTGACTGTGGGAGCAACTTACGAAACAAAGGCGAGCGCAGCAAACGGCTGGTGACCTTGCGCGGTGAAACGGATGTAGAGCGAAACTATTACCAATGCCAAGCCTATGGGAAAGGCGTTTTTCCCCTTGGATGAGCAACTTGGGTTGCCTCGTAGTGGTTTCAGCCCAGCCTTTGCCAAGCAGATGGTGTGGTTAAGTGGACTACTGCCGTTCGAGCAAAGTATTGAGGTGATGGCGCGAATTGGCCAACGCTTTGTCTCACAAAGTACGACATGGCGCATGGTCAAGCACTATGGAGAGCAACTGCAAGCGGTGGTTGAGCATCAGCGTGGGCAAGTAAATGTGGAACGCATCCAGTTGCCCGATGCCAGGCACGACCATAAGCAACGCAAGGGGGTATCGATGGACGGCGGCATGGTCAATATTCGGGGGGAGGGCTGGCGCGAGATGAAAGTTGGCACTGTATTCGATGTCGAATTACGCCTCGAACGCAATCCGCAAACCCATGAATTGGATAAAATTGCACATGGGGTTAATGTTCACTATACGGCGGTTTTAGGGACAAAAGCGGATTTCACACCTGCTTTATGGGCGTTAGCTGTTGAACACGACTTGCCAACCGCTCACAAGCGCAGTGTCGTGGCAGATGGGGCGTTATGGATTTGGGATGTGGCAGAAGATGTCTGCCCCGATGCACAACAAGTGGTGGATTGGTACCACGCCACCGAGCATCTTTACAAAGCCGCATTGGCACTTTACCCCAACGAATCCGACCTTCCTAAACGACACCGCTGGTTCAAAACCTACCAACATCATCTGTATATGGGACATGTTGAGACGATTATCTCCGTCTTGCACAAACGCCATCTCCCCCACTTGGCGACCTATTGGCTCTGGCACCGTTGAAAGCGGCGTAAAGTAATATAAGCAGCGCTTATGTGGCACAGGCATGAGATGGCATATCGACAATGCCAAGCGCATGATTATCCTGCGCTCGGCTATCTTAGGGCATGACTTCGATGAACTGTGGGCACAAGTTGCTTGAGTGCCAATAATCTGAAATGCACCCCATACCCACTTCACCGGCTTCTTTTGCTACCAAAACGAACACTTGGCGTAAAATCCATATTGCAAGTGTGGTTCCACAACTTGCAATTTGTGAAAGAAACGTAGGACAGGTGACTACTTCTGAAGGTTCGATTGGCGCTCATAAACTTATTCCACAAGCTACACCAGATCCAACTAATCCAAATAAATTACACAAGCCACTTGGATCAATTAAGTTGACAGGATTACCATCTACATAGCTATAACGATTAGGTGTTTCTATCGGATCTAGATTGGTCCACATACTAAGTATGGGATTATAATATCTGGCTCGATGATATTGCAGCCCATTGGTATCTCGCATCTCGCCTGTAAATGCGAAGGGTGGGAAGGAATAAGCAGGGGGTTGTGCGCCGAATGGATCGCCATATGGCGCAAAGTGCTGCATCACTATGACCAAATCCAAATTTCCGATCTCACCGCGCACTGAGCCAAGCCCATCTTGTTCGGTGAGATTTAATTTTAGGACTTTCGCTCACGCATTTACCCCACCCCTAAATCCCCTCCCCATTGCATGGAGAGGGGACTTCAAGATGCGTTTTTCTCCCCCCTCTCCAAGTATTGGAGAGGGGGCCGGGGGGGTGAGGTAAGCGAAAGTCCTGAATTTAAGCGTATCGGGCAGGGACAGGGCAGGTTGTGTTCCTGCGGGCATCGTTTCGACCAGTTTGATAATGTCCGTCAGCAGGGCGGACGCTTGATCGGTGCCATACAGGTGGGCGAGTTTGGTCTCGATCTGGTGATAGAGGGAAGGTATGCTGCTCATAGCTCTTTTCCTTTCGCTTGGCTTGCCATATAAACCAACGTTTACCCTGAATTAGCCCGCTTGTAACGGATTAGATTAAATTTGTTGACGACCGAAACGTTTCGGATTACACTTTACTATAGATCAAAACGTTTCGGATGGCGAAGAAGACCTCTATGGTGAGCGCTACACTCAAATCGGTTGCTAAAGCGACGGGCTTTTCGGTCACGACTGTTTCGCGGGCATTGGGCGGTTTCGATGACGTGAACGACGTGACCAAAACCCTGATTATTGCCGAAGCCAAACGACAGGGATATGAGCCTAATCTTTTCGCTCGCGCCCTGCAAAAGCAGCGCATTCAAACGATAGGGCTGGTGGAAAACACCGGCGGCCCGCGCTTTCCTGATCCCTTCTTTGGTGAATTTGTCGCTGGTGTGGGGATGCAAGTGGCGGTGGCGGGTTTTGATCTGCTTTTGAGCGCGCATCCCTCAGAAACCGACGAGATGGACGTGTATCGCCGTTTGGTGGCAGGGCGGCGCGTAGATGGCATGGTCGTTGTGCGCACCCGTTATGATGATGCGCGGATTCGCTATCTGCTGGACAGCAGTACGCCATTCGTCGCTTTTGGTCGAACCTACCTCCCGCCCGATGATACGCCCGACATGATGTACATTGATATTGACGGCGAGAGAGGCCAGCGTGAACTTACGCAGCACTTTATTGACCTTGGTCATCGACGGATCGCGTATATCGCGCCCCCCGCCGATCTGATGTTCAGCCATTATCGTGTGTGCGGCTATCAGAATGCGCTGCGAGAGAACGGCATTCGCTACGACCCCGATTTACAGATCGAAGGCGACCTGACCGAATATGACGGGGCGCGGGCTGCCGCGTGGCTGTTGGATTTACCCGAACCGCCGACCGCCATGATGACCGGTAATGATTTGATGGCTTTTGGTGTGATGAAAGCGCTCCATCAGCGTGGTTTGCACATTGGGCAGGATGTCGCTGTTGGCGGCTTTGATGATGTGCCGCTTGCTGAGCATTTTATGGGTGGCCTGACGACGATGCATCAGCCGATTCATCAAATCGGGCAGCAGGTCGCGCAAATGCTGCTTAGGGCGCTGAATGGTGAAATGCTTTTGCAGCGATATATGTTACTTAAACCAGCTTTGGTTGTTCGCATGTCAAGTGAAAAGGGATAGTAACAGTAATCTGTTCCTCACCTGACGTGATAGATGCACAACATTTTTGTTCAGTTAGTACTTTTAGGAGTTTTCTTATGAAAAGACGTTTTTTGATCGTTCTATTGGTGTTGCTGATGCTCGTCAGCTTGTCGGGCATCGCGTTTGCACAGGATACCACGCTGATCTTCTGGAGTACCGAAGAACAGCCGGAACGCGCCGCAGCGACTCAGGCCATTATTGACCGTTTTGAAGAAGCCAATCCGGGCATTCAGGTTCAATTAGTGCTGACCAACGAAGACGCGCTGGACAGCATGATTGCCGCGAACTTTGCCGCCAGCAATTTGCCGGATGTGATGTTCTTCCCCATCGAATATGCGACAGTGTGGTATAACGACGGCATCATTGATGGTGAAGCCGCCACCACCATTATCAACGACCTGGGCGCAGATCAATTCAGCGGCCTCGCGCTGGCAGGCGATGGCATGGGCGGTTATATCGCCGTGCCGACCGATGGCTGGGGGCAGATTGTGGTCTATCGTAAAGACCTTTTCGATGCCGCTGGATTAGCCGCGCCGACGACCTTCGAGGCCATCGAAGCCGCCGCCGCCGCCTTAAACGATCCTGACAATAACTTCTATGGCATCGCCGCCGCCACCGATCCTTCGGCGGTATTCACCCAGCAGACATTCGAGCATTTCGCGCTCGCCAATGGCGTACAGCTCACCGACGCTGAAGGCAACATCACCCTGAACACGCCCGAAATGGTCGAGGCGCTGCGCTTCTATACCGATCTCGTGACCAATTATGGCCCTCCCGGAGTCGTGGATGTCGCCAGCTCCCGCGCCACCTACTTTGCCGGGCAAGCCGCGATGGTCGTTTGGTCACCCTTCATCCTAGACGAAATGGCTGGCCTGCGCGATAACGCCCTGCCCAACTGCCCCGAATGCACCGAAGACCCCGGTTTCCTCGCCCGCGTAAGCGGCATCGTGCCGGCCTTCTCTGGCCCCAGCGGTGCTGAAGCTGCACAGTATGGTCAGATCAGCATGATGGGTGTTGGTGTAGGAGCAGACCCCGCCGCGATTGACTTTGTGAAGTTCTGGCTGTCTGAAGGGTATGTGGATTGGTTAGCGGTCGCACCGGAAGGCAAGTTCCCGATGCGTCGTGGCACGCCCGATAACCCGACCGAGTATCTCGACGGCTGGAGCGACCTGCCCATCGGCGTAGATCGCAAAGCACCCATCAGCGACTTCTACAATGAAGAGGTCATTAACCTCCTCGTCCAAGGGGCGACTCAGTTCCAACGCTGGGGGCTGGCAGAAAATCAAGGGCTGCTCGTGGGCGGTTTGTATCAGGAATTGGTTGTTCCGCGTATGATCGCCGACATCATCAACGGCTCGCTGACACCGGAAGAAGCCGCCGAAGAAATTCAACTCGAAGCTGAGGATATCCTCGCCTCGATAACCGGCGAATAAGCCTCTCAAATAAATCAATGTAGGGGCGGGGTGTTCCTCGCCCCTTACGATATTACACCTACCCGTCTTATCCCCTCTCGCCCTAAATTCCATGCAAGGGGTATCCTGATGAGTTTAAATTTCACTTTAATCGAATTGATTATTTATGTTGCCGTTTGGGCAGCCCTCGGCGGACTGCCCGGTTTTTATTTGTTCGGTGCGATGAACCGTAATCCGCGCAGTGGCGCTCGTTTTGGTGTTGTGGTGGGGGTAGCTGTCGGCTTAGGCGCGGTACTCCTCAACCTCATCACCGATGCTCGCGGCGCATTTTTGCTCGTAGCCTATTTCTGGCTGGCGGCGTTGATTCTGGGCGCGGCGGTGAGTGTGAGCGGCGTAGCGCGGGGGACGCACAACCGCGCAGTGACGCTGCATCAGAATACGGCAGACATCGCTTATGGGCTGCTGCTGCCCACGTTCGTGATCGTGTTCGCTATCGTCGTCTTCCCAATGATCTGGAATCTGGTGCTGGCTTTCCGCCCGATTCGCGTGCGCGATTTACCGGATCTGCGTGTGTTTTCCTTAAGCGATTTCACGCTGGAAAACTTCGACCGGGTCTTGGGGCTGCGCGGTTTTGTGGATACGCTGTTCCGCACCTTTTTATATACCCTTGAAGGCACCATCCTGGCGATTTTGCTCGGCCTGATCGCCGCGTTAATCGTGAAAGACACATTTCGCGGGCGCAATATCGTGCGCGGCTTTCTGCTGTTCCCCTATATCGCGCCGATTGTGTCGGTCGTTTTAATCTGGAAATTCCTGCTTAACGCACAGTTCGGGCTGGTCAATGAAATTGGCGATGCGCTCGGCTTCCGCCGGGTGGACTTTCTGAACACCCCCGGCACGGCTTTCACGATGGTGGTGCTGTTTCAGGCGTGGCGCTATTTCCCGTTTGCGTTTTTGTTCATTCTGGCGCGCATTCAGGCTATTCCTGACGATATGTACGAGGCGGCAAAGGTCGATGGCGCGGCACCGTCGCAGCGATTATGGTATATCACGCTGCCACAACTTCGGGCGGTGTTCGGAACACTCTTTTTGCTGCGATTCATCTGGACGTTCAACAAGTTCGACGATGTATACCTGCTCACGGGCGGCGCGGCCCAAACCAAGCTGATTACCATAGAAATCTACGATCAGTTGTTCAGTTCGCGCAATGTGGGCGCGGCCTCGGCAGTGGCGGTCATTCTGGCGATTGTGCTGCTGATTATGGTGGCGATTTATTTCCGTTGGTTCCTGGTGGAGGAGCGCTAATCTATGAATACGGTAAGCGAAACAAATACGACACGCACCCGCAGCGCACCCCGTCCCACGATTTTCAGCAGCCGCGAACAGTTCGAGTTATTCATCGGCAGCGTCATCAAATGGTTGTTTATCGCATTTTTCCTGTTGATAACGGCCTTTCCGTTTTATTGGATGCTGGCGATTTCGATTCGCGGCGACGGCGATTTGCTGCAAAATCCCACCCGCCTTGTGCCGACGAGCGAGCAAATCAGCAATTTTTGGCAGCCGTATGACGCCGTGTTGAACGATTTCAACTTTTTGCGCTACATCCGTAACAGCGCCGTCGTCAGCATTATCACGGTAATTTTTACGCTGCTGCTGGCGATTCCCGGCGCGTATGCCGTCACCCGCTTGAACTTCCGCCTGAAAAATGCCATGTCGTGGGGCATTTTGCTGGTGTATATGCTGCCTGGCATCGTCATCGGCATTCCGCTGTTTGTGGTGTACAGTCAATTGGGAATACGCGGCAGCCTGCCGGGGCTGGTAGTGATTTATCTTTCTGGCACGCTGCCAGTGGCGCTGTATATGTTGCGTAGCTATTTTCAGACGATTCCGGCGGAACTCGAAGAAGCCGCCCTTATCGACGGGTGCAGCCGCGTGAGTACGATCTGGCGTGTGGTGCTGCCGCTCAGCGTTCCGGCGGTGGCATCGGTGGCGCTGTACACGTTTATGATCGCGTGGAACGAGGTGCTGTTTGCGCTGCTGTTTTTGAGTGATACACCCACGAGCTGGACTCTGCCACTGGCGTTGCAGCAGCTCGATACGCAGGAAGTCCCGCGCACGTATTTAATGGCGGGTTCGGTCATTATCACCGTGCCGATTATTGTGTTGTTCTTTTTCTTCGAGCGCTTTTTGACACGCGGCCTGACGGCGGGGGCGGTCAAAGGCTAACAGCGACAGGTGGCTTATGTGGGGAATTTAATTTTATAAGTGACGTTACGCAGGCTAGGTTTTTAGCCCTCACCCTAAATCCCTCTCCTTCAGCTATAGGGACTTGAAAAGCGTGTTATGGTTTTCTCCCCTTCGCCCTCAAGGAGAAGGAGCCGGGGGATGAGGGCAAATGCGTAACATCATTTTATATTAGAATTCATTGAGACTTTTTCTCAGCCAGTAGGTGACGGAGATTGATGAGGGCGTAAACGATGAAATGTGCGCCCATGAAGATGAGCCGCTTTGCGGTCAAAGCGCACCAGCAAGGCGCGAAATTTGTCGATCCAGGCAAACGTGCATTCACAGCTAAAGCGCAGCTTGTAGACTTCAGGGCTAAACTAGTTCGCGGTCAGAATCGCCCCCGGATGTGTGAGCAAAAATATTCTAAGAGATTTCAGCCCACAAGTCTTTGAGATTGGCATTGGTTTCCTTCAAATCAAAGACATCCGCATCTCAATAAGTGCCAAAGCGATCCTGCCACTTGCGTGAAACGCGCCCCTTCCGATTTTTCCTGGAATACAAGAAATCCTCATTGAGGGCACCCGATGCCTGGCGTACACTCCGCATCTCCATCCAACGCCCTAGCAACATGATGTCAATCAGCGTCGCCATCTCCCAGAAGAAGCCACTACCGGGAACAGCAAAAATTGCAAACAGGCTGTAAAACGCTACCGTAATCGCCAACGAGATCAGCGTCATCATGCCCGGTTTGCGACTCTGCTCTTCCGGCAGCGCCATCTGCAAGAAGGGCAAGCCCCCATTGCGATGGCAAAGCCGGGGCCGATCAGATTACTCCCCGTGAATTCTGGCATCGAGAACCCGAACCACTCCTGAATCATCGGACTGAACAGGAGTACAGGGATGGTCAGTACCAGGCTGACCCAGAAACGATTACGGAACATTATTTCATGTCCGATGTGATCGACCCCATGCCCTTTGTAACTATCATGAGCATGGTGATCGCCATGTTCGTCCTGTGTATGTTGGTTGATGGCATCATCTTATGTTCCATAGTTGTCATCCTTCCTATTGAGTATCTACCGGTCTGCGTCCGCTGAATTGCTATGCGTCATACAGCCGAGTCGATTTTCTACCTCCATTCGACCACAGAATGAGCCACCTGTTTAGATCACTTCCTCTGGCTGATTCTCGTCACCATGCCATTGCTCTTTGCTCAGGTCAAGTCTATGAATGATCCAGGGCATACTCGTGGCTTGCACCAATGAAGTAAACAGCACAACACCGAAAGTCATAATCAGCAGGGAATCACGTTGCGGCAGATCGTAGGGCAAACTGAGCGCTAACGCCAGACTCACCGCTCCACGTTGACCTCCCCAGAACATGATATGCCGCCAGTTCATCGGCAGCGGGCGATCACGGCGGGAGATGCGGGTATGTAGTGGTGCAAGTCCGTAGACGATCACTATGCGCGAGACCAGCACCGCAAAAATCGCCACTGCCGCCAACGGCAGATGCGATAGAATGTCTTCCAGCTTAATCGTGAGTCCAATCAATAAAAATATCGCCGCGTTTGCCAGTGCCGCAAGATAAGCCCAGACAATATTCACGGTCTGCTGGGTCAGTTCTGACATGTTACTGAAGCCTGTATAACCGTGCGTCAATCCAGCAGCGACTACAGCCAGCACACCGCTGACATGAAATTGTTCCGCCACGAGATAAGAACCGAAAGCCAGGCAGGTTGTCAGCATCATTTCAACAATGGGATCATCGATATGGTAGAGCAGACGCGCCACCAGATAGCCGATTATTCCGCCAACCAGTACGCCTCCGAATGCCACCCGTGCGAAATCAAGCAAGCCGGTGAAGACATTCAAGTCTCCGCCGCTTTGTGCCGCTTGCAGTACAATCGCAAAAATAACAATTGCCGTGCCATCGTTCAGTAAACTTTCACCCTCAATGAGTGTTTCCAGACGTGCCGAAACAGGATTCTCATTGAATAGGGCAATGACCGCCACCGGATCAATCGCGCTGATGAGCGCTCCAAATACAGCCGCAAGTAGAAGACCCATCACCGGATTAAGCAGCGCGATAATGACGGCGACAATCACAGTCGTCAGCAGCACACCTACCGTCACGAGCAGGGCAATCAACGAAAAATTCTTGCGCAGTTCATGTATATTCACTTGATAGGCTGCCTGAAAAAGAATCGGCGGCAAAAACAGCGCCAGGATCAACTCACTGGTGAGTTCAGGCAGTTCAATATCAAAGGCAGGAATGATCGTCAAGATCAATCCTGCCACCA
>DAOTTO010000269.1:0-13481 GCA_034437895.1 Anaerolineae bacterium
CCCATTGGGATGTGATGATTGGCGGCGTAGCGTCCGGTGATGTGGTGCGAAAGCTGGCGTTCGATGTCGGTCAGCAGCGCACTTGCGCCAAAGCGGAACAGTGTATTTTGCATCCATTCCTCGCCTAATTCTTCTTTCATCAAAATCAGCCAATTGAGCGCATCTTTGGCGGTACGGATGCCGCCAGCAGGTTTAAAGCCGACTTTGATTCCGGTCTGTTCGTAATAATCACGCACAGCGCGTACCATCACCAGACCGACTTCGAGCGTGGCGTTGACCGTTTCTTTGCCCGTTGAGGTCTTGATGAAATCTGCGCCAGCCATCATGCAGACATAACTCGCCATGCCGACATTCTTGTATGTGCCGAGTTCGCCTGTCGCCAGAATGGATTTCATGTGGGCTTCGCCGCAGGCTTCGCGGAATTGTTTGATTTCATCATAAAGCGCCTGCCAGTTACCAGTAAGGACGTGTTCGCGGGAGATCACGATGTCGATTTCTCGCGCTCCGGCTTTGACGGATTCGCCGATTTCAGCTAAACGCTGCTTAAATGGACTCTGGCCTGCTGGGAATCCGGTAGAGACGGCGGCGACGGGAATAGTCGTCCCTTGCAAAGCGGCGACGGCATCTGCGACTCGGCTGTGATAGACGCAGACCGCGCCGACTTGAACCGTCTCATCCGCCATGCCCAAGCCCTCAAGGATTTCTTGCCGGAGAGGGTTACGGGCTTTGGCACACAGGCGGTTAACGTTACCGGGGGTGTCGTCGCCAGCGAGGGTAGTCAGATCGATACAAGTGATGGCGTGAAGCAGCCATGCGGCTTGCCAATCTTGCTTGACGGATCGGCGCGTCCCTAGCGTGGCGGCACGGCGTTCTATCGCACTGCGATTAATCCGCGTCCGATTGACCCAACCCATATCGAGCGGCATTCCGGGATTGCGCTTATGCGGTTCGGTATGATTTTCTAAGTGGGTTAGTGTTTTTTGTTTGGGCATCAAGGGGGTATCCTCAAAATAATTTTTGACCGTAGCGATGTAGAGAGCCGCAAAGGAGGGTAATAAAATGCTTTGCGGCTCAGTTTTTATCCCACAACGACATTATGGAGCAGGTCGTCATCGTCGCGCAGGACGAATTCCGCTTGAAAAAGATTGAGTTCCTGCCGCAGTCGATTCAGCATGGCACTGTCGCGGACGATTTCCAACACTAAGGCGGGTTTACCGGTTTGCAGGCGCTCGGCGAGATTGAGAATCTGGATATTTTTGAAGCCAATTTTGAGTCTGAAATCAAGCAGGTTTGCCGCGAAGTGTCCGATTACGCCGCCGAGCAATCCGCCGATCAATATTCCCGCAGCGAGCGCGATCATCGTCCCAATACCGGGTAACGTAAAAGCCCCTAATTGGATAAGACCAAGCACAGTCACGGCTGCACCCAGCAGCCCACCTGCGATTCCGCCTTCGTCTGAACTAATGTCGTCATCCAAGACGACCATCTCTCCATTCGCTGCTTTGGCAACAATGGCAGCCCGCTTAATTGTAACATCGCGGACATGGGCAATATGATCCAGTGCGTCGGTTAAGAGGCTGCGTGATGGAAATACTGCAATCACGATTTCACCGTTCATGATCTTCCCCCCATTGAATTCAAGTTAAGCAAGAGTTTAACACGAAAAAAGTAAAAGGGGGATGCTTAACGCAAATCGCCCGATGCGAGGGGGGCGCATCGGGCGATCTGTGTAACGGGTTGGTGGATCACGCTAAAGCTGATTCCCACTTTACCCCTGAACCTAGTGACGACACATTCATAACACTCAAGAGGGGGGATCATTACGCTAAAACTAGGCTCAATTCATGACATTGACGATAAGGTGAGGCGCTAAATGTCGAATGAAGTTGCCATGAGTAGGTTGTGAGAAGGGAGAAAAAACCTATGTGACGGCGAAAATCTAGGTATGGATTTAAATTATGCGATAAGGCATATTTGGGTGGATTCAGCAGGAGCGAGGTGTATGAGTTTACAATTACAGATTACTTTTTTGCGAGAACTCGACAAACTTAAGGGCGTAGTGCGGCAAACCGTTCTAGCGGACAAGTCGCGGCATGAAAATACAGCAGAACACAGTTGGCACGCAACAATGGCGGCGCTCACATTAGCTGAGTACGCCAATGAGCCTGTGGATGTAACACAAGTCATAAAGATGTTACTCGTACATGATATTGTTGAAATTGATGCAGGGGATACCTTTGCATTTGATAAAACGGGCTATGTGGATAAATCTGAACGCGAACAATTGGCGGCGGCAAGGATTTTTGGCTTACTCCCTGCCGGACAGGGTGAGGAACTTAAAGCCTTGTGGCTAGAATTTGAAGCTGTCGAATCCTCAGATGCGAAATTCGCTAATGCGATTGACCAGTTGATGCCGTTTTTGCATAACGTGTGGGCGGAGGGGCAAGGCTGTTGGAAAGAGCATCAATTGACCTATGAGCAGGTCTTGCCCGTTGTCAGCGCGGCGTTGGCACCACATCGGCTGCGCTGTGGGAATATGTGCAGCAGTTATTAGAAAATGCGATTGAAAACGGTTGGCTGACGAGAAGTGACCCTTAAGAGGGGCTTATAACTTATAAGCGTTTTAACCACCAAGTCACCAAGAAGGGTCATAAAAACCGTGTCCTGGTGGTTAAAAATTAAATGATTTTCACGGCTTTATGAACCCGGCGTGGGCGGTACCAGTGGGTCGGGTGTCGGTGTACCTTGCTCACATAGTGTTTGCGCCGTATCCCGTGCCGCCTGGATTTCACCGTTGGCGAAAATCGTCAGCGCGATATTAAACTGTCCCGTTGCTGAACATTGATCCCCTTGAATAGCAAAAGCGCGACCATAATCCGCGTATTCGTTAAAGAGCAGTTCGTTAATGTTCGCACCCTGATAGGTGGTCTGATAGGTGCGGAGTTCGTTGAGGGCGTTGATTGCCGCCAGATGATTGCCTGTGCCGACGGCGCGAATCGCATCCAGATATAGCGTGGCGATGAGTCGCTCATAACTTAAGCCTTCCGCCAACGTACCACCGTACTGCTCGACGAGATCGGTTAAGCGAATGGCTTCCGCTAAGGTATCTTCGGAGCGATAAAGCTGCGTCGCCAGCGTATTGAGTGCTTGCGAAATCAAGGCGCGGACTAAGGGACGCTGAAATTCGGCATCAATGCGGATGATCGCGTCTAGGGTGTCTACCGCATCCTCAAATTGGCCTAAATCGACTTGATCTTGTGCTTCTGCGAGGAGGGCGTTGAGGTCATATGGGCTGGATGTCGCATTATTCCCAGCAGTTGATTCTGTTGATTCAGCAGTTACTGTGCTTTCGGGTGTTTGTGTCGGCGCGATGGTCGCTGTTTGGGTTGGTGTAACGGTAGGCTGCGCGGTGAGATAAAGTGCGGTTGCGGTTGAACGCAGTTCCGCCACACCGCCGACACCGGGAGTCAGAGTCGCCAAAAAGTTGAGCCGTTGACTGACGACATATTGATTGCCGTTAGCGACATCGGTGCCGACGAGCGCCATTTGTTCGGCGATTTTACCAACGACGGTTGCGGTTGAATTGCTATCCGCCACGCGCTGCCCGGATGTCCAGCCTGCCGTCGCCGCGAGGACGACGATCAAGAGACCGAAACTGAGAATTGTCGCAGTCAAAATCCCCCAAACCAGACAACCCGGCCCGCGTCTTTCCTCACGCGGTTGGGTGGGCGGTGGCATAAAAGTCGATTGTTGTGGCGGCTGAGATTGCGGCTGTTGAACAGGTTGACGATCTTTAAACGGCGAGCGCGGCTGCGTATCGTCGGTGGTAGTCATGATGGGTTAGCTCCAAAATACACGTTATAGGGGCGACTCATGAGTTGCCCCTACGAAATTCACCTCGTATTATACGTAAGCGATGGGCATGTGTGTAGCGGCGTTTATCTATTGGACAGGAAGTAAAGCGGCGATGTGGGCGATAATGGCTTCTCCGACAAGGGTTTTAGTGGTCAAGGGAAGGGGAGTCTGACCGGAAGAATCGAGCAGGATCACACGGTTGGTATCGACGGCGAATCCGGCATCGGTGGCGGAAATATCGTTAGCGACGAGTAAATCCAGCCCTTTACGGTCTAATTTGGACTGCGCGTTTTTGAGTAAATTCTCGCTTTCCGCCGCGAAGCCGACCACAACACACGGAGAGCCGGTTTGCTCGCGCTGCTGCTTAATCGCCAGCAAAATATCAGAATTACGGGTGAGGTTGAGCGTCAGGCCGGAGTTGTCATCTTCCTTCTTTTTAATTTTTTGTTCCGCGACGGCTGCTGGACGGAAATCCGCGACGGCTGCCGCCATAATCAGCGCGTCGGTATTTGTGGTGTGCTGCAATACGGCTGTTAACATCGACTCGGCTGATCCGACGGGAATCAAAGTCGCGCCGAGGGGGAGGGGTAAGTCAACCGTGCTGATGAGGATCACTTCTCGCGCACCAGCATCCAGCGCGGCTTGCGTGATGGCATAGCCTTGTTTGCCGCTGGAACGATTGGTGATATAGCGCACAGGATCAATCGGTTCACGAGTGCCGCCTGCGCTGACAACGATTTTACGTCCGGCAAGCGATCCATTTTGGGCGAGTGCGCGGCGTATGTGGCCTATAAGGGTCGGCGTTTCGGGCAATCTTCCCAATCCAACGAGGCCGGACGCGAAACGACCTTCCTCCGGCGGAATTAAAATCGCGCCGCGCTGAATTAAGGTTTCGAGATTAGCTTGTGTCGCCGGATGTGAGTACATACCGCCATCCATCGCAGGCGCAATCAACAGCGGACAGCGGGCGGCGAGGGCGGTCACACTTAGCAAGTCGTCAGCAAGGCCGTGCGCGAGTTTGGCTAAGGTGTTGGCGGTGGCTGGGATCACCGTGAGTAAATCCGCGCCTTCGCCTAAGCCGACATGGGCGATATGAGTCGGTAAAGCACCACTTGAGTCGGCCTTCCATAAATCGGTATAGACCGGACGACCTGTCACGGATTGAAAGGTTAGCGGGGTCACAAATTCGCGGGCGGCAGATGTCATGATGACATCGACCAGCGCTCCGGCTTGGGTGAGTTTGCTGGCGAGATCAACGGCTTTATAGACGGCGATGCTGCCCGTAACAGCGAGGATGATGCGTTTGTTGGTGAGAAGGGTAATTTTTTCCATGATTTTAGGGATGATTGTTTGGGTTATCGATCTGTAAGCCTTCAGCTTGTGCCGCTGCTAAAAGACGTAAATCGGCGCTGATGAAGGTTAAATTTTGTGATAATTGTTTAGCTTGTAAAGCGCTTGTAAGTTGGATCGCATCAAGAGTACGCAATGGATGTCTGACCACTAAGTCCTGAGCATTTGTAAATACCGCCTTCGTCAGCCTAATGACGGTATAAAGTTTTTGGGTGTGTATCATAAAATCATTTTGGAGTTTTATTCGATCAGATGACGTAAGTGCGCCTTCACGTTCCTTTCGCATGAAGACGGAAATCATTTCTACAAGTGCTAAATTAGACATCATAGTGCGATTTCCTGACGAAGTTAGCACCTGATTTGTTACCCATGCTGAACCTACTTCGATGATATAGTATTTTACCAATGCACTTGTATCATAAAAATTATCGCTCAAAATCTTTCCTCACGGTCTTCATTGATAAGTTCAAGTGTGGAGCGTCCTTTTCCTGCTAATTGCCCAATGCGTTGTCGTTCCTCTGGCGACAATTCCTCGGCATCGGGTGGGGCGAAAGGGCCTTCCATCAACAGCCCCGCCGCACGTAATTTCTCATGGAGTTCGTCACGAGTCATTTCGTTTGTTTGTGATGCAGGCAGTTGACGGATGATGACTTCGACTTCTCCGGCAGGGATGTCTTCGGGCAGATCAAGGGTCAAGCGGTGATTTTCGTCTATAGTCGCGGTCATGGTTATGGGTAACATGGGGCATTCTCCTAGCAAATTTGCGACAATTGTAGCACGAAAGCGGTATAACTCTGGAAAGGTTTGCCTTTTTATCGAGGGAGTAAGGAATCATGAAACGACTCTTAACGTTGCTTGTCCTATGGGTGATGCTGGCATCACATAGCGCACTGGCACAGGATATTAGCGTACCGGATTTGACAGGACTCAATGTACCGCAGGCGGCGGCAGTGTTAAATCGGTTAGGTTTACGACTGGGTGCGGAAATGGCTTTCGGTTGGACGGCGGACAGTCCTGTGCCTGCTAACCTCATCAGCGCACAGTCCGTTGCACCGGGGACAACCGCCGCTTTTGGCTCCGCGGTGGGTATTACGGTCGGGCGGTCTGCGAATGCGCTTCTCATCTATGATGATAATGATATTACGCTGGTTAATTTAACGGGCGCGACGATTAATTTGGGCGGAATCACATTAAGCACAATTGATGGTACGGCGGCAGCAAGTTTTAATGCTGGGCGTTGGGCGGGGGGGTTAGCCGCAAGTGACTGTGGACAGTTGTGGTCGATTAGCCGTGGCGGGGCGAAGGATGTGCCGGAATGTGCGGGTTCGACATTGTGGATTTCGACCAATAATCCCGCCGAGCATTTCTGGACTGGCACAAACAGCGTGACGCAGTTTAGCGTGGCACAGGACGGGAT
This sequence comes from Anaerolineae bacterium, assembly GCA_034437895.1. Taxonomy (GTDB): domain Bacteria; phylum Chloroflexota; class Anaerolineae; order Aggregatilineales; family Phototrophicaceae; genus JANRLJ01. The sequence continues at coordinate 6,623 of DAOTTO010000269.1, forward strand.
TCAACGAGCGGTTTGCGCGGTTTCTGCGGCGGGTCGCTGTGAATTTTTCTTGGCAGGGGGGAGCGCGGCGGATGCGACTCCGTTCGTTTATTTCGCTTATACGCCTGATCGTTTGATCGTATTTAATCGCTCAGAAGATCAATGGATGTCGCTGCGGGGTGTACTTTTTAGCGCCGCGCCCGGAGCAGGTTTTGAACTACCACCCGCTGAAATGTGGGATAATCCCGCTTCGATCGTGGGCGAAATTTTGCGTTTAGCGCCGGGGCAATGCCTGTATGCGCGGATTAATCCGGCTGAAGATGCGCCGCCGCAGTCGTGTGATCGAGTCGCTACTTATTCCACTACAGCGCAAACGCATTTTTGGGCCGGTGGATTTTATGTAACGAGCGTCACCGATGGACAGAAGCGCAATTGTCCCGCACCGCAAGCAGATCGCTTGACGGTGTGTATTTTGCCCCGATAAAGTGATTGGGGCTGAGTGAAGACTTTTGCTCATGGAGAACCGATTTAAAGTTGGCGTAATAGAACAGGCGGAGCGTAGCATTCCAGCCAGTTGAATGTAAACAGGCGGTGGGATAAGAAGCGGAGGAACGACGAGAGCAGGGTCGAGAGATGCGGGAGGGTATGGTTGTGACTAACGCCTGCACGAGCCAGCGACCAGACATGTTCCTGGGGGTTAAGGTCGGGACTTAGCCGGACAGCGGTTCGTCAAGGTCACTGACCGTCGGACGAAAGTCGATTGGGCAGACGCTGTGCGTGATCTGGTTGACCAGCATTATCCCGATGCCGAGCGCATTACCTTGATTATGGACAATCTCAATACGCATTCAGCCGGTTCACTCTATGAGGCCTTTGAACCGGCTGAAGCCCAACGTATTGCGAAGCGTTTAGAAATCCACTACACCCCAAAACACGGTTCCTGGCTCAACATGGCGGAAATTGAATTCGGCGTTCTCAGCCGCCAGTGCCTAAACCGGCGTATTCCTGATACAACTGTGCTTCAAGGCTGTGTTGCTGCCTGGCAAACCAAACGTAACCAGTGTCAGGTCAAAGTGGACTGGCAGTTCACTACTGCCGATGCTCGCATTAAACTCAAATGTCTTTACCCCTCTATTCATGATGGTTAGACCACTAGCTTGAAATGCACCCTAAAGTAGCCCTCTGTTTGATTCTATAGCAATTGCCTGTAGAATTAGGTTGAGCTTGCGCTCTACGCGGTGTCTGCGCCGGTAGCTGTTTTACGCCGCAGCGACGGAGGAAAATGCTTTGTTCGATAGAAGTGATCTTGAGCGAAAATTACAACAAGGAATCGATGCCGTCCGGCGTAATGACCGGGCAACTGCACGGCGGCTGCTAGAGGAAGTCATCGAAGCGGATGAAAATAACGAACTCGCTTGGATGTGGCTGGCCTCGACGGTGACGACATTAAGTGAGCGCCGCCAATGTCTGGAGCGCGTTTTAGAGATTAACCCCGATAACAACCGCGCCCGTGAAGCCTTGCGCCAATTGGTACAAGCACCCAGCGCTGGCGCGAATGCCAGCCCCGGACGCGCCCCTTCGCCACAAGCAGGCGCTCGTCGCCCTGCGGCCCGAACCGCAGCCGCAGGCGGCGCAAATACCAGCAATTTAATCGTTATTGGCTTAGTCGCAGCGGTGATCGTCGCGGGACTTGCCATCTTTTCCATTTCTCGAAATGGCACAGCGCCCAACACGAATGACCCTACCACGCAAGCCGACACCACAGCAGAAGTGCTGGCTGTGGGTGAAGTCCCCACCGCAACCGTATTCGTGCCGCCCGCGACAGCAACCCTCTACAGCGTACCCTTTAGCGGTTCACTCGTAGCGCGTACCTTGCCACCTTCGTTTACGCCGACGTTTACGCCGACAGCAACCGCCACAGCGCTCCCCACAGCAACCCCCTATCCGCTGACCGAATTTCAAGCCTTATATATCAGCTTAGAAAATGGACAAGCCCAACCCGATTTGTACCGGATTCTGGGGGATGGCAGCAGTGAAAACCTGCTAGGTGCGGCCTTCCGTGATGTCGCTTATGACCCCACTGGAGAACAAATCGCTTTTATCCGCGATGTGGCTTATCCCGATGACGGCAGCCAACCTGTGGAAGTGACGGCTGAGGCGACAGATACCGTGAGCAGCGGGAATGTCTTCCCGGAATTATTCATCGCGCCGTTAAGCGACCTAAACGCTGCGGTGCAGATCACCGAATTGCGGACGAGCATCGTCGCCGGCCCAAGCTGGGGGCCGCAAGGGACGGAATTGGTCTTCGTCAGCAATTATGATGGCGATGAGGATATATGGTACATCACACCCGACGGGGGCAACCTGTATAAAATCACATCGGATGATGTGGTTAATCGTGAGCCAGCATGGTCGCCTATTTTGGGCAGCCGCACCATTCTTTTTGCCTCGGATGCCGATACGCCCGGCTTAACAGAAATTTACAGTATTGAATTTATCCAACCGGGCGATCCACTGATTTACGACCGTTTGACGAATGCCACCAACAGCAGTTGGTCGCCTATTTGGTCACACAACGGCACAGCGATTGCCTTCGTCAGTGATCGTGATGGCGACAGTGACATTTATGTGATGCAAGCCGATGGGCGTGGCCTCACGACGGTCACAAGAAATGATGGAGATGCGGAAGATCGTCGCCCGGCCTTTACGCCTGATGGTCGCTGGATTGCTTTTGTTTCCAATCGGGAAGACGATCACTTCCAAACCTATTTGGCCTCGCTTGATGGCAAAATCCTGACGCGCATCACGCGAAGTGACCGAAATGATGTCTCGATTCAATATCGCCCAGAACTGCTTTTACGCTTACAGTAGCCGCAGGACTTCCGCAGTGAGTTGGTTTGGTAGGGACGAGTCGGTTACTCGCCCCTACCAAAAATGTGTTGAATTGCGTAACTTCTGATTTTATTACTTTAAAACCGCGCCATAAAGGAAACCGCTTATGTCTAACCCTGCTCATCAAGCGATGCTGCGTCAGTCATTAGAAGCTGCCCGCGCTGGCGACAAGGCAACCGCGCTTCAACTTGTTAATGACGTGATCGCGGAAGACCCCAAAAACGCCAAAGCATGGCTGCTTTTAAGCCGCATTTCAGACACAGATGCCGAAAGACGCAAAGCCTTGGAGATGGTGCTGGAACTCGACCCGTATAACGAGCAAGCCCAAAAAGCGCTCGATAAAATGGAAGATTCCGCACGATCAAAAGCCACCAACGAAGAAGAAGTGATCCCCGGACTTACCCAAAGACAGCTTTTGATTTTTGGCGGCGGGACAGCCCTTTTTGTCTTGATGATCGCTATTTTCGTCTTTGCCATTGTCACTTCCAGCAGTACACGCAGATCAAATCAATCCGCTACCGAAACAGCCGCTGTCGAAATCCCCACTCGACTAGCGCAAGAACAGACGGCTGCTGTTCTCCGAATCGCTGAAACTGCTGTCGCCGAGACCCAAACCCAAATCGCGTTGGTCTCGCCTACACCGACTGAACCGCCCACCATTTTGCCGCGCTTTACGCTGCCGCCCTCCTTTACGCCAGAAACACGGGGAGCAGCCGCTACACCAACCCCCTTAGCACCGCCCGCCGCCAATGTGCCGGGACGTATTCTCGGCTGGAGTGGTATTGATATACGCAATATTGACGTGCTGCCCATGTACAGCTATCCCGTTAGCGGGGGTGCGCCGGGTCGAATCGGCGGTGATAATCTGGAAGGTCGTCATCCTTTCCTTTTTATGAACAGTGAGCGCGTCATCTATACCAATTACTATACCGTGCCTTCCACCTATTATGGGATTCAATCCAATAGTCTGGATGGACTTGACCCACGCGATAGCTCGGTTGCATGGACGACCCTAGCGGATGCTTTTAACGATCCCGATCAAGCTACAGTATCCAACGATCAAACCAAATTGGTTTTCGTGGCAGAAGCCGTCGTAACGGGCCGCACAGAAGTTTTTCTTGTGGATTTAACCAATGCCGATACTGCGAATGCTGTTGAAAGCAGCACAGGAAGTGCAGCAGCAGGCGTGACTCGCATCACCAACGACAGCGGAGATTATACCTTCCCGGCGATCTCACCCGATGGTCAAAGAGTGGTCGCTATTCGTAATGCCAGTGAAGGGACTATCACCGGGACGGATATTGTCATCATTAATATCACGGATCGTACTATTACGCCCCTCACCACCGACGGCAATACGGTGATCGAAACCATGCCGCGTTGGTCGATTGATGGGCGCTCGATTGTGTATGCGGCGGCGACTGCCGAAAATCGCAACACGCACGATATTTATGTCGTCGCTTCCGACGGTTCAGGTTTATCATTCGTTTTGGTCAGCGATCCAGCGGATGAAATTTATCCGGTTTACAGTCCTGACGGCGCGTATTTGGCTTTTTCCAGCAACCGGGCTTCTTCTTACGATATTTACATCTTAGAAATTGCCAGCGGGACGCTTTCACAGTTGACGGCTACCGGGCGTGAGGATGATTATCCGAGTGTTTGGCTGCCTTAAACCGTGTTCATATCCTCCCCAAGTTGGAGAGAAATCTGAAGTTCATCGGCTAAACGATTGAGATTGGTGGTGACGGTTTCAAACAGACGTGTGCTGGCGAGGTTTTGCTGATTGATGCGGCTGATGCGTTCCATATTGATGGCAATGCCTTCCAGCCCATCGGTCTGCTGCCGGATGACCTCATAAATGGAGCGCACTGCTTTGTTAGAAGCCGTCACACTTTCCACAAGCTGCACCATCACATGATCGGCCTGTTGTGTCATATTTAAGCCTGCATCCACCCCTTGCATCCCGATTTCAATCGCGCCAATCGTCTCTTTAACGGCGCTTTGAATCTCCGCCAAAATCGAGCGTACCTGCCGCGCCGCACCGCTGGACTGCTGTGCGAGTGAACGCACCTCATCCGCCACAACCGCGAACCCCCGCCCCTGCTTGCCGGCTCGCGCCGCTTCGATAGAGGCATTCAGCGCCAAAAGATTCGACTGCGTGGCGACTTCGCTCACCGAGGTAATAATTTCGTCAATCCGGCGCGTCAATTGGGCTAAACGGGTAATCGTCGTGCCGATAGCATTGACTTGACGGCGAATCTGCGACATGCCGTGAATAGCCTGCTGGATAGCAACCTGCCCATTTTCAGAAATTTCTGCTACTTGTGCGGCGGTTTGCGTCATCGCACGGGCTTGATCGCTCACGCGCCCGGACATATCCAAAAATTCTTCCATCATTTGATTCGTCATGTTGATGACATCCGCTTGTTCGCTGGCGGCGACGGACTGCTGGTTGGTGACTTGGTTGATCGCTTGTGAAGTACGAACTAACCCATCCGCTGTCACATGAATGCGGGTGGAAAGATCACCCAATTCTTCCAATGTCAGCGTTTGTTGGGTAGAAAGGGGTGAAAGCTGCCGCGTCAATGTAGGGCGTTCCAGCCAAAGCATCATCCCACCCATCAGCAGCACCAATAGGGCTAGAAGCGCCAACCATTTGCCTAGCGGCAGCAGGATAAAGATCAGCAGCAGCAGCATTCCCGGAGCAAGCGCGGCAGGGATAATCGCTTGCAGTGGCAGCCGTCGCAGGGTTTGTATCGTCAAAGTCCGCAGCGTATCGAGCATCATAGGTTAAATTTCCAGATTAAAAATATCCCTCATGATATAAGCAAACAGCACACGAGGCGAATTTGAAATTTCTAACCGTCGTGACTGTTCAAAAACACGCACAATTTAGACTCCGATTCGCGTTATACTTAGATCGGTAGTGGTTAGTAGTTCATCATCACATCAAGGCAAAAGACTAAACACGCACAATTTTTCAGCATTCATTTGAGGAGCGACTTGTGAAAAGATTTCTACCCTTAATTGCGCTTCTTTTAACATTGGCTTCCTGCCAAGTCCTCGGCGGCGGTGGGGACGATAATGTCGCTGGCAGCAATGCCGACCCCCGCGAGACCATTTATTGGACACGCACCCCGGAGACGGTTGTCTTCCGGACGGATGTCGTCGGCGGAGAGACTGCCCAATTGTTCACCGCTAAGAATGAAATCCCCAACTGCACCATCTATGGCGATAATCATATTATCTGGACGAACACCGCTGGCGATAATTCCACCCAAATATTGACGGACATCATACCTGATGCAACGTTGTATCGTTTTTTCACCGATCTCACTATCGCTGACCGCATCTACACCTATACGGCTGGGGCCAACACACAACCCCCCAGCACCACCGCCCCCGTCGTAGAAACACTGGCTTTGAACATCGGCGGACGCGAACACATCACCGATGCTTTCGGCGGTTGGACGTATCCGTATTTTGAAAGCATTTTGAATCGGTGTATGGCATTAAGCGAAGCCCCGGCCATTTATGAGCCGAGCGAGGCATGGATTTCTGCTGTGGAAGTCCCGTATGATTCCAATCGTCCACAGCGGCTTTGGGATAATGTGGCTTCAGGGTTGGATTTAGCCCAAATCGCTGATGGTGGCGAACCACAATGGATTACAGGAAATAACGTGGCGATCATCTGGGCATTGATTCGCGGTGGCGGGGCGGAAGTGCAGTTCGCGCAGGATATACGTAATTTTAATGTCGCGCTGCAAGTGCCGAATGTGACCCGCGATGCACCGCCAAGGCCAGACTAAATTGTCCTATTAAGTGACATACTCCCCATGCCTGAAGGCAGGGGCATCTGCCGTGAACGCCGGATGCCGTGCTTTTCGCAGGGACTTCCACCGACTGAGACAGTATGAGATGATGCCCCATCTCAAAACACAGACCTTGTTGGTTGAATATTTTACGTGGCAACCTATTTGCCACAACC
>DAOTTO010000270.1:0-6994 GCA_034437895.1 Anaerolineae bacterium
GGATCGCTAAACGGGTCTTCCGCCGTCAGGCCGCCCTGCTGTGAGAGATTGTAAAAAACGTATAAGCCGGGGACAAGCACCATCAGGTCAAGATAGGAACGCTGCCACCAGGCTTGGGATGCACGGGCAGAACTGCGGCGGTAGCTGTTGACATTTTGCCCGGTAGAGCGCCACGCTAGAAATAAGCCGCTGCTGGCAGCGAGAAAAGCCGTGATCGCGCCATAAATCAGCGCTTGCTGGGTGATCGTCACGACCAGCGGCGGCGTGTTATTGTCAAATTGCAAAAATGAAGCCGTTTTGCCGACCAAGCGCACGACATACGGCGACAGCAGCAGCCCAATGGCAAAAGCCGCACCCGCTAGTAAAATCCACATCAAAAAGTGGATCGTCAGCAGCATTTGGCGGCTCATCCCTCGGCTGCGGAGGACGACATCTTCCCCCTGCTGGCGGCTGACGAGCAATCCCGCCACCAACGACACAAAATACAGCACCAATCCGGCAACGGGCAAAATCACCAAGACAAGCTGCTGCGTTAAGCGGTTGACATCCGCCACAAAGACGCGCAGCCCATCACGCGGCGATAAATCCATCCGAATACCGGGAAGTGCGTTGCCCATCTGCCGTTCACCATCGTCGATGCTCCGCAAAATCGGCGCGGCATCCGATGTGCGAACCGCACTGCCGTCGAATATCGTAAACCACGCGCTTTCCTCAATCGGATTTTCGATTCCGCCTACGACGCGCCAGAAATCATCGGGCTGCATCAGAAAAACCTGATCGAAGAAACGCGGCGTAAAAATCCACGCTGGATCATTGACGTTATATGGCGACCACAAGCCCACGACTTGCAGCGTCACCGGATCAGTGCCGGAAGCCAACGCCGTGATCACATCACCCACTTGAACCCCGCTGGTATAAAGCAGCGATTCCGCCACGAGGACGGGGATTGGGTCGGCGGCAGGGGTTTGGGCTTGGGAAACCTCACCCCCCGCCCCCCTCTCCAAAGGCTGGAGAGGGGGAGAAGATAGCAGTTTTGAAGCGCTGGCAGAAGCAGATGTTTCGGGAGGCCATTCGCCCGCGACGAGGTTCATTTGGTCATAAGCGCCGCTCATCGTCCCTAAGCTGAACGCGCCGAGTGTCAGCGGTGTGCCGCCTTCTACTGTTAAGCGCAATGTCCAGGGGGCGCTGCGAGCGAAATTCACCTGCCGCGCCGTCGGCAAACCTACAACGCCTTTAAAGCCGCTTTCGATAGCGGCTGTGGTACGGTCAACCTCAGCCTGCCCGATGTTGCCTTCCCATGCGCCCAAATAGCGAAAGCGGAAGGCATAGGGCGGCGCGGTCAGGCGGGAACTGAGCAAATTGGTATTTACTGCGTCCACATACAGCACCAGACTCAGCGCTAAGGTGGTCGCGGCAGATAAACCCACCAGCGCCCAAAATACCATGACACGGTTGCGCCACAGCCGTTCCAGCGTAAAGTTTAAAACATCAAATGCTTGCAGCATGGGCTTATCTTACGATCTTGATTGGTCAGTGTGGATCAGGTTCTCACCGTGATTGATTGGATTGTTCGTTAAGTTATTCACAAAACTAGCGCTATCGCCTAACCCTGTCAATAAACAAGTTGTTGAGATGCCAAAACTATAGGCAAACTCTAAACTAAAATGGCCTCAGTAGGGACATGGCGCACCATGCCCCCTCCATATAATCGGCGGCTTTACTGCACAGGCGAGAATATTTCTGCCAAACTCGAATCGACGGCAATCCCGCAATCGGCGAACTCTTGAAAGTAAGCAACTTGTTCTTCTGCTGGCGCACTCGCAGGCGGCGGAGGCAGGGTGATATTGCTGGTGCATTCCCGGAAGGCCGCGATATTCGATTCAGCGAGGGCTAAATCCGCTGCGAGGTCGCCCTCACGCAGCACATAATTATCATAGGCACGGTTGATCCAAATCTGCTCGATGAAATCCCCAGAGCCGCCTAATGATTCAAACGGGCTCGGCACGATGATGACATCCGGCGCGGAGATTAACTCACCAAACGCACTGTAGAAATCAAGCAGGACGTTATCCGGTGTGGCAAAGGTCGCCGTCACTGCCGGATCGCTCAATAATGAACGACGGGCAGGCATAGCGTTGAATAAATCAGCCCGCCGAGAGACCGCGCTCAAAAAGCGATAGCAGGCATCCGCCACGAGCGACGACGCATTAATGTAACCAGCGCCGATGCTGTAGGAAGCAGGTGTATATTGGCTGCCGCGCGGATAAGTCGTCAGCGCATAATCAAACGGGGTATCGCCGGAAGTTGTCAGTGCTTCAACGCGGAAGCTCAACGCGCCCAGGGTTTCTGCCACAATCGCGTCTGCTTCTGGGCCGCCGCCAGTGCCGCCACCAAAAAAGACAGTGCCACCGGAGCCTGCTAATTCTTGATAAGTAATCAGCCCATTTTTCGCCAGATCAAGTACCTGTTCCAGCGCTGCAATGGTTGCGGGATCGGTCAGATTATAGGTAGGCGGGGTTGTGCTGTTATCAATCGGCAGACCGCCAAAGGCCGCTACTAACATCATCAGGTAACTTGTACCGAAGCCATCGGCTTTGAAGGGGCGATAATCGGCATTGTCTCTGTTCGCGTCTTTGAGTGTTTGCAGCGCGTCGATGAATTGGTCAATCGTCCAGCCCGCTTCCGGCAGGGGCAAGCCATTTTCTGCAAAAACGGTTTTGTTATACCACAGCACCTGCAGTTGGAGCATAATCGGGAAGCCATAGGTGCGTCCGTCGCGTTGAAGTTGGCTGAGGGTGTTGCCAAACACATCATTTGGATCGAAAGATGGGTCGGCATCCATAAAGGGATCAAGACTCAGCAGCTTGCTCAGATCGGCAGTCGGCACTTGATTGCTCGTTAAGGTATAGCAGTCCAAATCATCAAAATCCCCGCCGCCGAAACCCGTCGTAAATTCAATATTGCCCACTTGGGGATCGTTAGCAATGTAATCTGCGATAAACGCATCCCACGCATCCCGATTCGGCAGCGGCGAAATAAAGCTGCTCACCCCAAACTGGATTCCGATCTCATTCGCTTGCAAGACGGGGGTTGGCACGGGTGTGATGACGGCAATCACCTCGGTCTCACGGCGATTCGCAGCCGTTTCCAGCGCGGCAATCGCATCTGTTTCGGCCTTTTGCAGAGCCGCCATCACATCGCCGTCATTTTGTTGCAAATCATTCATGGCAACATCCAGCCAACTGCCAAAACGTAGATCGGCGTAGGGGATACTCGACTCTAAGGCAGTCTCAATGAGGGTTTCTAATTCGGGGGTAAGGTCTGGCTGGAAGAAAATCTGATCGTCCAGCTCAACCCCGAGCAAGCTGCGCCGCGCAGGGCTGTCGCCAAAGAAGCGTCCAGAGACTTCTGGGTTAGCGGTCAGAAATTTCACCAATTCGTAAGCCAGTTCGGGCTGCTGTGTCCCGCCGCTAATGGCGAAAGCATCTACATCAACGCCAGCCGTTCCGCCGGGGAGCAGCGATGCTTGCCAGCGGAAACCTTCCTGCTCAGGATTCGTCAGACGGTAAGTCCGATCAATCGTTAGCGGGACATCTTGTGAAGAGCCACCGCCGTTAATAATGCCTTCTTCTTCCAGTGCCAGCCATTCGGTAAGGATTGCTTCTAGTTCGGGTGTGGCAAAACGCGGCAGATTGGGGATGGTTGAGTCGTCATACAATGGCTTTCCCAACAGCGCTTGGAATAACAGCGTCCGATTAAAGATTTGTGCGCCGGGAACTGCAACTGACCCGTCAGCGTTATACGTCGTTAGTTGACGGGCGGCATTCGCAAAATCTGTCAGCGTCCAGGCTTCATTGGGATAATTCAATCCGGCATTGTCAAAAGCGACTGCGTTATAGGTCACTAAATTAACCGAAGCCGAAATCGGCAGCGCCCAAATGCCATTGTCCCAACGGTAGCTGTTTAAGGCCGCCGGGATAAAATCTTCTAGGTTAATTGTCGGGTCGCTCTCCACGAGGGGGCGCAGATCAAGAAAATATCCGGCGCGGGCGGCTTCTGCCGTCAGGTTATAATTGCTGACGAGCAGCACATCGGCGCTGGTCGCATACGCCTCTGCGCCATCTAAACTTTCTTCAACGCCATACGCGGCAGGCGAATAAAAACTCTCCTGATCTTGTGGCACGATGACGACTTTCACGCCGGGATGATCTATTGTAAATGAATTGAACAATTCTTCATCAAAAACATCATTCATCCATTCCGGGACGACCAGCGTGAGGATCACTTCATCTTGCCCAAGCAGTGGTGACATTACCCCGGCTGTGAGTGCTAACAGAAGCACAATCATCATCGGGAGCAGGCGTTTTCGGAAATAAGACATTGTTTTCCCTTCCTTTTTTTGCTGATTAGGAAATGCGCCAAAACGTGAATTGAAGTCACGCATTGGCATAAGTGGCGGCGAAGAGAACGGCGACACTGCGATTTAAACATACGCATTTCTTCTCGTCCAGTTACGATCTCTCAACCTCTAACCACCGCACTATGGGTAAAGTCGTTTTTGGGGAAGGGTTGTTACAAGGAAAAGGCGATTGTGCAGAGGTTTTAACAATGGCATATTTAACCTGAGTTTCGGATAGTGTTTTCATTCTATCCCCACCCCTAAATCCCCTCCCCACTTCGTAGAGAGGGGACTTAAAGAACTATTGTGAACCGTTTTTCTCCCCTTCTCCATTGCATGTCGAAGGGGTCGGGGGATGAGGACATCATAAAAGTTAATCAAAGTGCGCTATCCAAAACTGAGGTTATTTAAGTTCATCGGCGGGGGATTTCCATAACCTAAAATGGAAAAACGATCAAGTCTATATCGGAGAAGCCTAAATCATGATGAAGTCGATCCGTGTTGGAATGGGACAAATTCTGATCGAAGCGGGGCAGCCACAGGCCAACTTAAAACGTGCAGTTGAGATGATTGCAAAAGCGGCGGATGCCGGGTGTGATCTGATCGTTTTGCCGGAATGTTTGGACATTGGCTGGACGGACACCCGTGCGCGAGCGCTGGCGCAGCCGATTCCCGGCCCACATGTCGAAATATTGGCTCAAGCGGCGCGTGACTATCAGATTCATGTAGCGGCAGGTTTGGTGGAACGGGCGGACTCTAAACTCTATAACGCGGCGGTCTTGCTCGATTCTGAAGGGCAGATTTGCTTACTGCATCGCAAAATCAACGAACTCGATATTGCGGCGGATTTATATGCAATCGGAGATCGTTTGGGTGTTGCCCATACCAAACTCGGCGCGATTGGGCTGGATATTTGCGCCGATAATGTCCCTAACTCGCTGGCGATTGGGCATGTTTTGGCGCGGATGGGGGCGCAGATTATCGTCGCGCCGTCGGCATGGGCTGTCCCGCCAGATCACGATCAAACGCAAGACCCGTATGGGGCGTTGTGGCGCGAGTCTTATCAGCAGTTAAGCCGCCTATATGACCTGCCCGTTGTCGGCATGAGCGGTGTGGGTTGGTTGGAGGAGGGTGCGTGGAAAGGCTGGAAGGTCATCGGTTGTTCGCTGGCGGTGAACGCCGATGCCACTGTCGCCGCGCAAGCCCCCTACGGTGTCGATGCAGAAAATCTGACGATTGTCGAACTGACCCTGCGTCAGCCGACTGTGCTTGGTACAGCTTTAACCGACGAACTTCGCAGCCGGGGTTATGACGGAATCTAATTTGTTGAGGTGGCGTGTATGGCTGATTTTATCCCTGGCCTGAAGTTAGGCGAGCTGTTTTTTCATGAGGCCGTAAAACCACTTTTCCCACGTCGGCGCAGTGGAACAGTTCAACACCAGCACCAACTTTTTGAACGATATTAGGATGACCCGTCGCGCATGAATTCTATACTTTTCCACTTGAATGCTGGAAAGTGTGTTCTGTTTTTTCGCAATTTGTGATATAATATAGTATACACAGTTTCAAGGGTAACTCCCGGAAAACTGAGCCTATCGATTGTTCAAGCCTAAAAATAGAGGAGTTACATTATTATGGCTGCTTATCAACAGACCCTAATAATCGGGAATGTGGGTAGAGATCCCGAAATGCGTTATTTGCAATCAGGCGTTGCTGTCGTGTCGTTTTCGGTTGCCGTAACTGAGAAGTGGACTGACCGTAACAATAACGAGCGCAAAGAGAAAACGACCTGGTACCGCGTCTCGGCTTGGCGTGGCTTGGCGGAAACTGTTAATACCTATGTTAAGAAGGGTATGCAGATCATGGTTGTTGGCAGCGTCGAAGCACGAGGCTATTTAGACAGTTCAGGCCAGCCTGCTGCATCTCTGGAATTAACAGCCCGCGACATTCAATTTTTGAGTCGAGCAGATGGGCAAGGCGGCGGCGGGCAGCAAGGGAACGGGCAACAAGGCGATTATGAGGATTTCCGTCCGCCTTCTAATGTAGATGACATCCCCTTCTAAACATCCTTTCTACAGGATAAAAATCGGGGCGGAGAATTTCTTTCGCCCCATTTTTATCACCGCATCAGACTTTCAATAATCTCAACTGCGTTTTCAACGCCTTTTTCCGCACGGATTTTTTCCCCTAACACAGCGGCTTCTGTCTTAATTTTCTGATCGCTGACCAGTGTGCCTATTCCATGCGCCAGAGAATCAACCGTCAACTTATGGCGCGGTATTGGTTTTGTGCCAACGCCTAGTTCATATACACGCCGTCCCCAACAGGGTTGATCGCTCATGTGGGGTATAATCATCGTCGGCACTAGCCCATAGTCCGGCGGCTGTCGTCCCTGCGCCCCCATGATGTACAACCCCTGCCATACGCGGAAAAAGCCAATCGTGCGGCGCTTTATCCAACATCATAATTGTCCCTAGCAAATTAATCGGGGGCGATTTGCTCCAACCGCTGCTGATGATCCCGCGCTGGCCTGTTTTGGCTAATGCCGCGACAATCATCTCGACAGTTTGTTCTGGCCGACTGCTGGACATACTG
>DAOTTO010000271.1:0-4771 GCA_034437895.1 Anaerolineae bacterium
TGTGCGCGATGGCGAAATCGAAGTCGAATGGCCTGTCGCGGCGCGGGGGCTGGTGTGGTAGATCAAGCGAATTGAATCACCGCCGACATCAAGATTTAAGGTCAAATTCTTGGTGACTTGGTGGTTCCACTCTTGTATTGTTATGAACAGGATTATAAAAAGTGACAAAAAAATCCGCATACCTCACAATTGACGACGGTCCCACCGTCGATTTTCAGCAAAAATTGGCGATTCTCGATCAGCGTAATATTCCAGCGATCTGGTTCTGCCGGGGCGATTATCTGGATGAGCGTCCACAGATGGCGCAGGAGGCGATTGCACGGGGCGTGATCTTCGCCAACCATTCCTATAATCACCCGCATTTTAGCCAAATCTCACTTGAACAGGCCTATGACGAAATCCGCCGGACGGATGCGGTGTTGGCTGATCTGTATCACAGCGCAGGAGTGGAATGGCAGCATAAATTTTTCCGCTTTCCCTATGGCGATAAAGGAGCGCTCAATCAGAACCCTTTTACGGGCTTCAGCGGCGAAGGGCTGATGCGTAAAGACAGCATCCAAACGTGCCTGCGTGATCTCGGTTATGTGCAGCTTCCTTTTGCAGATGTGACCTATCCCGCTTATCGGCAGTTCGGCCTGCTGGATGATGTCGATTGGTATTGGACGTATGACTGCCGCGAATGGGAGGTCTGGCATGAAGACCGCTCCGAAGGGATCGACTCTCTGGAAAAAGTGAACGCCCGTATGGATATTGATTCGCCGGAGACGTGGCACGGTCTGAATCGTCCCGGCTCGGCTGAAATTATTCTGACGCACGATCACACCCAGACGACCCCTCTTTTTGAAGCGATGATTGATCATTTGTTGACGAAAGATTTGGATTTCAAACTGCCTTTATAAAAAAAGATGATTAACCACAGAGGACACGGAGTTCACAGAGAGATTAAATCAAATTCTTGGTGTTCTTGGTGACTTGGTGGGTCCAATTTTTCTTGGTATTTTTTGTGGGTAAGTGGGATCACTCACAATAATCCCCAGAAAATCTCTGTGGTTCAGACAATTTCCCAAATAAATCATCAAAGAAAGCAACCTTATGACCAACGACGAAAAGAAAACGCAAGACGAAGCTGCTAAATCCGCCGAGAAGAAGCCCGAAGAAAAACCGGAAGAACCGCCGATCCAGACGACGCACGAAATCACCATCGGCGGCAAGACGCTGGTCTATACAACGACGGTGGGCATGATGCCGCTGAAAAATCTCGAAACGGGCGAGACCGAAGCCAATATCTTTTTTATGGCGTATACGCTGAATGTGCCGGAAGGCAGCCCTAAGCGCCCGCTGACCGTCGCCTTTAACGGCGGGCCGGGATCGGCTTCGGTCTGGCTGCATTTGGGTGCGCTGGGGCCAAAGCGCGTCAAGATGCAGGATGAAGGTTGGATGCCTGCGCCGCCCTATCAACTTGTGACGAATGATTTTACGCTGTTGGATTTGACCGATCTGCTTTTTATCGACCCCGTCGGGACGGGCTACAGCCGCGCCACCAAAACCGACTATAACAAGAAATTCTGGAGCTTGAAGGGCGATATTGAATCGGTGGGGGAGGTCATCCGGCTTTATCTGACGCGCTACGGACGCTGGTCATCGCCGCTGTTTTTGGCAGGCGAAAGCTATGGCACGACACGCGCCGGCGGCCTTTCCAACCATCTGTTTGATAAGGGAATCGCGCTCAACGGCATTATCATGGTTTCTACCGTCTTGAATTTCCTTACGCTGGACTTCGAGCGCGGCAACGATTTGCCCTATCTTCTGTTCATGCCCACCTATGCGGCGACGGCGTGGTATCACAAAAAGCTGCCGGAGGATTTACAAAATCGCCCATTGGCGGAAGTGATCGATGAAGTGGAAGCGTGGACGGAAACCGATTACGCGCTGGCTTTAGCGAAGGGGGATCGCCTGAGCGAGGCGGAACGTGAAGCCATCATCGACAAGTTAGCGCGATACACCGGACTGGAAAAGCGCTATATCGACCAAACCAACTTACGCCCGATTATTTATTTCTTCTGCAAAGAACTGCTGCGCGACCAAAAACGTACTGTCGGACGTTTGGACAGCCGCTTCAAGGGTATGGATGCGCTCGGAATCTCGCAAGCGCCGGACTTTGACCCGTCGCTGGTGGCAATCACGCCACCGTATACCGCCATGATGAATGATTACGCTCGGCAGGAACTGGGCTATAAAACCGATATAAGTTACGAAACACTCAGTTTTAAGGTGAATGGCGAATGGGATTGGGGCGCGGGGACGGTGGATACCAGCGAGGCGCTCCGGAGCGCGTTTGCCAAAAATCCGTTCATGAAGCTATTCGCCGCGATGGGTTATTATGACCTCGCTACACCGCACTTCGCCACCGAATACACGCTCACGCACAGCGATATTGACCCATCGCTGAAGGGCAATATCTCGACGGCATATTATGAAGCTGGACATATGTTTTATCTAGACGTGAACGCGCTGGCAAAATTCAAAGCCGATGTGACCGGATTTATCAAGGCGGCAATTGGCGAAGGATGAGTACCGACATCCGCACATTAGAAGGCTATACCTTGCGCTCGTGGCCTGCCCTAGAAACGCATGTTTACGATGGCTGGATGCTGCGCTTTGCCGAAGGCTACACACGCCGATCAAACTCCACTAGTCCGCTCGATCCGTCGTCGCTGGATGTCGATGCGAAGATCGCCTATGTGGAAGGGATGTATCTAGCACGAGGCTTGACACCGCGTTTTAAGCTCACGCCGGACGTGAATCCGCCTGAGCTTGACAGCATTTTGGAAGCGCATGGTTACGTGCTGGAGGTGGCCTCCAAGATGATGAAGGCCGATTTATCTGACTTTACGCATATCCAAGATGCCAATGTCGTAATCGAGCATACGGCGGATGAACGCTGGTTCGATCTGTTCTGCCAGTTGAATCCATCGTATGCGCCATTTCGACAGACGATGACTCGCCTTATCGCTCAGGCCGCCGGAGAAAAATATTTTGCGACGGTGATGCACGACGATATGATTGCCGCTGTCGGGTTAGGGGTGCGCGAAGGAGAATACGTCGGCTTGTATGATATTGTGACGGCGGAAAATTTGCGCGGACGTGGGTTCGGCAAGCAGCTTGTAAGATCACTTCTGGCGCAAGCGGTGGAGGACGGCGCGAAGGTCGGTTATTTGCAGGTCATGTCCAATAATACCCCCGCGATCAAGCTGTATACAGGCATGGGCTACATCGAAGCCTATCCATATTGGTATCGGTCTAAACAGGTTTAGGAATAAAAATGCCTACAGTCATGCGTATAGGGCCATATCGTTTCTTTTTCTATTCAAATGAAGGACATGAGCCACGTCACATTCATATCCGTTCCGGGGATGGTGAGGCAAAATTCTGGCTTGAACCCGTTCAATTTGAGGCGAGTTGGAAGTATAATGAACGTGAATTGAAAAAGATTGAGCGCCACATTCAAGATAATTTGTCCTATCTGATTGAGTTGTGGGATGAGTTCTTTGAGGGGTCGAGTGATGACGAGTAAAAATCAAGTTTTTGACGAAGCAGAAAAGCCGATTGCCGTAGAAGCCAGTGATGGAATGCTGCGTGTATCATTGCAAGATGGGCGGATGATCGCTACCCCGCTGGCTTGGTATCCGCGCTTGCATGAAGCAACGGCGCAACAATTAGCCCATGTCGAAATCGGTGTTTCTGGCATTCATTGGCCTGATCTGGACGAAGATTTATCGGTTGCTGGGATGCTGCGCGGAATCCGTCCGCCTGAGCCAAAGCAAAAAAAATCGCTTTAGGCGTAAGTTGAAACAAAAAGCCATCTGATAAGGGATGGCTTTTTGCTGATTTTATCGCTTGGCGAGGAATTATTCTTCGGTGGCGATTTCGATTTTACGCTTGCCATCGTCCGGCAGTATGTCGCC
Source organism: Anaerolineae bacterium (assembly GCA_034437895.1). Lineage (GTDB taxonomy): Bacteria > Chloroflexota > Anaerolineae > Aggregatilineales > Phototrophicaceae > JANRLJ01. Next base: position 3,966 of record DAOTTO010000271.1, read on the forward strand.
GTCGGCAATTTCGCGCACGACTTCGACCTTTACACGGGCGACTGCGGCTGCGATCACGGCGAGGACAGCCAACGGTAGACCACCGACTAATGCTAATGCGCCACCTGCCACCGCACCAACGGTGAGTGTGGTTTCCAGCAGAACGCGGTCATCAGCGCTGCGGATGATGATGCGGCGTACGTTGCCCTTACGCACAATATCCTGTAATTTCTCGACCAACTGCCCGCCCGTGACTTCTAATTCCTCAGAAATGGTACGTTTGGTGTTTTCAGGTTGGTTCTCGCTCATGAGTTTTTCTCCTTTTGCCATGACTATCGGTTGAGTGTCATTTTTTGATACAGTAGTTATACTATAAGTACGCGCAAACATCGCGCAGAGTTGCAGATTATTGAGGGAATGTTTAGCCCTCACTTTATGCGGAAGGGATTTATCATGCAAAAATTCCGGGGAATAGGCTTAATCGTCCTTTTCGCCGCGCTGATTATGGCGCTTGGTTGGGCAGGGCGGTTCGCTGTTACCGCGCAGGGCGTTAATTATGGCGTAAATTGGGTGGGGCAGTACTTTAATTCCACCAATTTTACCAATCCGGCTGGCACCGGGTCTTATCCCACGAGTGGCTTGAACTTTAATTTTGGCCTTGAACCCAATAATGGGGCAGGACAAGCGGTTTCGGGAGTCGGTCAGGATAACTGGTCGGCGCGGTTTACCTCATCGCAAACCTTCGAGGCGACGAATTACACCTTCACCTTGATTGTGGACGATCAAGCGGTTGTTTATCTGGGCGGGACACCCGTTTTTACGACGAC
>DAOTTO010000272.1:0-13291 GCA_034437895.1 Anaerolineae bacterium
ATTCTCTTGGTGTCGTCGCTTTGCTTAGGTGGTTCCAATTTTTACATTATAGAAGTTACGCAGTTCAGCGAGATTTTCCGTAGGGGCGACTCGCCGAGTCGCCCCTACAAAACCCATCATCTGCGTAAGTCCTACATTATTTTTGTCGACTCGTTGATCTGCTTACCGGGAATGACACACAGGTCGTTCCCTACGGTTTGCGTATTTAATGGGTGTGTGACTCTAGCCTACACTGCCCCCGACAACCGCCCACAAGCGAATCGTGTTGTCTTCGCCTAATGACGCGATCAACGTCCCATCAGGGCTAAAGCTCAGATTTTCGACCAGTCCGGTATGGCCTTGCAACACCATCAATTCGGTGCGCTCGGCAATATCCCACACATGGACAATCCCGCCGCCATCGCCAAAAGCCAACAAGGTACCGTCAGGGCTGATTGAGACACTCGTAATCGGCGTGCCATTCTGGGCGAAAGGTGATGCGATGGATGCGGCAATATCGACGGTCTGGATGCTGCCATTGACTAAGCCAATAATGAGGGTCGTACCATCAGAAGTCAGCGCCATTGCATTCACGGCGGCAGGCAGTTGGGTACTGGTGCTGCTGCCATCCGCCACATTCCAGAAGCGGACGGTTGCATCCTGGCTGCCAGAATAGAGCATGGTGTTATCGGAATTGAAGATGAGCGAAATCACTTCCGCCGTATGACCACGCAGGGCGACGGGTTTTTGCGAAACGGTGGCGACATCCCACAGCGAAATCGCAAATTGATTTTCTGGTACGTCCTGCTGCAAGACGGCGCGTCCGCCCGTCGCGGCGAGCGTTGTTCCATCGCTGCTGAAGGCCACCGCGCTCACCGGATCGGCTTGGCTTTGCAGGAAAGCCCGTTCCACAAGTGTTGTATTGGCGGAAATGTCCCATAGACGGATGCCGCCGTTTTCGCTGCCGAACAGCGGTAAAGTCGATTCGGGGCCGACAGCGATTGTCGTGAGGTCAGTCCCCGGCTGAACAATACGGGCGGATTCAGAGATGGCGTTGGTGTCGTAAATCCATGCGCCGCCAGAACCACGCGCACCGAGCGCGATCAGAAGCGGTGGAGCATCGGCTTCCGCACTCTTTGACCATGCAAGCGCGGGTGCGAAATTGCCCTGCAAGCGCGAGACTTCGCTGATTTGGTCGGCGTTATCCACTGAGATTGCTTCAAGTCCGGTGGGCAGCAGCGCAGCGGTTGCGGGTTCGAGCAGATATTGCCCGTTGGTAAATTCAGCCGTCCAACCGACCAGCCCATCAAAATCCACCTGCCACCACAAATTGCCAAATTCATCACACTGCGGCCCCGCGAGGATGTTGAAGGTCGCGCCGCCGGGGATTTCACCCGCGAGTGCGCCGTTGACATTCGGCTCGGTGCGGACGTTGTTGGGCAGGCCGGGGGTAACGCGCCCTTGAATACCGAAGATAAAACGAGTCGGCGGATAGATGATGCCTACAGGAGGCGCGGGGCAGATTGGGTTACTGAGCGATGGATCACCGCCGACTCCCAGAGGCACTTCGGTGACTTCTGCCAGCGCGGTGATGCTGCACAGCAGGACGAGGCTGCCATCAGCGGCGACACGGTAATCATAAATATTGCCGCCGTAAGTCAGGTCAAACTGATAGGCGACGGTCAAGACTTGAGCATAGACCTGACCCGCCTGTGGGCAGCCTAAACTGGTATCGGGGTAATTGTCTTGTCCCCAAGACCAGTTTTGCAGGTCGTTCAGGGTTATGGTGATGCCGAGCCGCGTACTCAAATCCGCCAGTGCATCATTAATGCGTTCCGGCGCACCCTGCGCGTAAACGCCCGCTGCGACGACAAAACATAATAAGAGTAAAAGGGTACGTAACCGTTTGAACATAGGAGGACTCCTTCTAAAGCCTCGCGCTGAGCGATAAGCTGTAAATTCAGGTCAGCCCTCATTGTAACATTTCGTGAGAGGATGAATCACCAGATTAGATGACGTTTGCCCGACGATTGCTCTACGTTGGGAGATCGGTGAAGCGATAATATTGAGCATTTCCGCTAAATTGGACTTTATCCCTTTATTAGACTTTTCCGCCAGTGGCTAAAGCCGACAGGCTACCGAGAAACCAAGCCCACTGAAGGGGCTATTAGAGAACGTAAAGGGTCAAATTAGCGCCTTTAGTGCGCTTGGCACTTTGGCAGTCGGACGTTTCAACGTCTGGCTTGGCATCATTTCGCCATTTCGCTATGTTGTATTACATCGGTGGGTAACATCCTATCGATATAATTTTATCTTTTATTTCTTCAATATAGGGTAATAGAACATTGTCTACACTGTAGGTGCCGCTGGCGAACCTTTGAAAGATATCTAAAAAGTCTCCTACTATTGTACAGCCAGACGTTATTGCAGCTTGTACACAGGCCTCACTGACTCCTAGTGCTTCAATTGGCATATCGTAGCATTCTTGATTTTTATTCATTTGTACCCCCAAACAATCTGAGCTTCCCCTAGTTTAGTGGACAGTAAAAATGCCCGATAGTGTAAAACGAGGAGCGTGGAGCAAATCGGCGGAACTTGGCATCATTTCGCTATATTGTATTACATCGGTGGGTTAGGGCGATTGTATGAAAACTAAGAAGCCAAAACTTTGAACAAATAACTATCATCCCAACCAGCGCGTAAGCGCTTGGTTTTAACACTGGAACGGGCTGAGCGTTCTTGTTTGAGAAGATTAAGGGCAATGTGCTGTAAAACCGCTAGATTTTCGGGCTGTGGGGGATACTTAGCGCATCTGAGGGAGAAACGACATTTCAGGCTCTGCGACGATAGTCGTGGTGCAAACCACCCAAAACTGGAAACGCGATGATTCTATTCCCCATGTTCTGTTGTATGTTCTGGCTCGGCAGGGGGTACTGGAAGGCGATGCCCAATGCCTTGGTGCGGTCGGGCAGTGTTGAAATACTTCACGTACTCCTTAATCACGCGGTGCAACTGGCGTTCATTGACAATCAACAGGTGATCGAGACACTCGCGGCGGATACTTCCCAGAAAGCGTTCACAAACCGCGTTTGCCTTGGGGGCACGAATCGGCGTTCTGAGAATCTCGATGCCGCTGGCAGCCCGGGCGAACGCAGCACCGTACTTGCTGTCGTTGTCGCGTATCAAGAAGCGTGGGCGTGTGTCGAAAGGCGCCAGAAGTGCCGGAAATCCCAACGCCGGATGAGGGCGCACTCCCGCCTGAAACCACAACGGGCGGCATGACACCTTATGCCATGCCGCCCGCCAAAATTACCTCTTATGACAAAAACGGGACACTTTTTAGGGCGTCCCGTTTTGTTATATATTTAAATTATTCGCCGCTGACTCGGAGCATCGTGTAACGCCAATCGGTCTCCCGGTTTACGAAGCAATCCTCGATGACCATGTGATTGAGTGCCACTGGTTGCCCTCCAACTTTGATCACGCGCAAAATATAACGACCTGCTTGGCACTCTTGTGGCACGACATCGAGCGGAGCGCCAGTGGAAACCGATGTGAATACGCCTGCGTCGTCAAAGCTGTAGGGGCCGCTGGCAGAGGCTGAAGTAAGATCGGAGGTACTCTCCACCGAATTGCCTAGAACCCATGTGCCATCCATATTGAAGCGGATAAAGGCTGCCTGACTCTGAAAGTAAAGGGACCAGACACCGACAATATCTTCCGGCTGTGTTGCGATCACATCGCAAACCGTCGTTGCGGTGACTTCCACCGGGCAAGGCATCAGCGCTCCGGTTGGTGGCGCGAAGTCGGAGACGGGTTCTTCCGTAGCATCCTGCGCCATTACCAGCACCGACGTGAGACTCAGTAATGCTATGATTAGTACTCCATACAAGCGGATTTGTTTCATGCTGATTTCCTTATTCTCGTTGAACGACTTGATCTGACCATCACAATCAACAAAGCGCTTTGCCGACTGATAGGTTCAGCATAATGGATATTATCGGCGTTGTGGGAACATCCCTAACTTTTTCCTACCCTTATATTTTTAGTTCTCAAAGAAGACACGTTTGAAAAATGGATAAAAAAAGAGACGACCTGTCGTCGTCCCTTCGCTTGAATGCTGCGTCTGATTTGTGAAATCCGACTTTGCCGGAAATTTATCCTGACCCGGTTGTGATCTGTTGTGATGCGGGTTCACACAGCGGCTCTAGGCGATAGAGTTCACGTTGATCGCAAGTGAGTTCGGGGACATAACGATTGGCGCGTGTCCATGTGAGAAGTTCATCGAGTGTTGCGTCAATCCGCCACAATTCTAGGTTGCCAAAGTTATTCCTGAGAGCAGTCTGATTACCCGGTAAAAATGTTGGCTGGAATATCCCACTATTGTAACGGCGGATCAGATCACCTGTATTCAAATCCCACAACAAGGTCGTGTCATCGGCTGCACCCGCAATCCCCAGACTGCCATCAGCGGTCATATCGACGATGGGGATTTGAGATGTGTGATCGGTGAAACGATAAATGATTGCGCCAGTAGCGACATCCCACAGGATGGCTGTGGTATCCGGCCCGCCGGAGAAAGCGCGCTGTCCATCGGCTGTGAAATCAACAACGTTTGGCGCTAACGTATGTCCTTCAAAGCGGCGAAGTTCCGCGCCGGTCTCCGCGTCCCACAGCGCAATGCTGCCATCGCCATACGTGTCAACGAGGTTATGACCATCCGGGGTGAACCAGACCGTGGTGCGTTCATCGCCTTGGTCGCTGCTGAACCGCCGAATCTCCGAGCCTGTCGCCACATCCCACAGAATAGTCACGCCATTCCTATCATTCGAGAAAGCAGTATGCCCATCAGGCAAGAAGCCCAGTCGTCTTACCCCTGTGAGATGCCCTGTAAAACGACGAAGTTCTGCGCCTGTGTTGACATCTAACATAATAACCTCGGCAGGTGTTCCGTTATAGTGATCAACACCTAAGAGTGCCATCTGTCCATCCGGGGAAAATGTAGCATTGGAAATAAAGTTGTCCGTGCTATAACGACGAAGCTCCGCCCCGGTGTTCAAATCCCAGATAATGACATTCATGCTTGAGCCGGTGAACCAGGGCGATAATACTGTGTGACCATCAGGGCTGACGGTTAACGTAAACAAATTTCCATCTTCTGTACTGGAATAATGGCGTATGATCTGCCCCTCTTCTAAATCCCACAGCCGTAAAGTGCCATCGACTGCTGCGCTGATGACCGTTCGTCCATTCGAGTTGAAAGCGACTGAGTTTACATCCCCCCCATGCCCCCGCAGGTGACTAAGGGGTTGGCTGGTGTCAATATCCCAAAGGATTACTCCTGCTACCCCTCCGGTGAGAAGGGTGCGACCGTCGGGGCTAAAAGCGACATCTATGATTGTCGGACCGGTTGAACCGCCTTCGGAGAAATGTTTAATCATCTCGCCTGTCTCACGATCCCAGAGAATCACCCAACTATCGTCTGACACAGAGGCAATTACGCTGTTGTCAGGACTGAAAGTAGCACTGGCAACCCATGAGTGATGACCCTCTAAACGGTGAAGTATCTGCCCTGTTGCCACATCCCACAGGATGACACTATTATCGTCAGAGGCGGTCACAAGCTGGCTGCCATCGGCGCTGAACTCAATGCTTTCTATACCACCTGTGTGTCCTTCAAAACTGCGAATGATTTCCCCTGTCTGGATGTCCCACAGAAGCATATTATTTCCTGAGCCACCAGAAGCGACGGTCAAGCCATCGGGACTCACCGCCACTGCCCATATCTGGTCAGGCTGTCCCTCAAAGCGGCGGATGATTTGCCCCGTCTGGATGTCCCATTGAATCATGGTTGTATCGTAAGAGCCAGAAATGGCGGTCAAGCCATCAGGCAGGAAGGCGACTGTCCCACTTTTGTCCATATGCCCTTCAAAACGCCAAATTTCTGCGCCTGTTTGAATATCCCATAGGATTAATGTGCCGTCCCATGAAGCAGACAGTGCGGCGAGTCCGTCTGGGCTGAATTCCACCCAATCCACTTCAGCGGTATGTCCTTCAAAAATACGGATCGTTCCCGGCGCATAGGCGGCTTCGCTCAATGCCACCTGCGCTCGTGCCGAACTTGGATCAATTGTGACCGCTTCCATCGCCAGTGCAATCGCCTGATCGGTTTTGCCGTTTGCCAGCGCCGCCTGTGAGCCGTTAATGAGAGCGAGATTCTGCGCTTCTACTGCGCTGCGCTGTGCTACCCCGCTTTGACTTACGGCAAAACTTGTTAATCCAAATGCGCCCAATGTCGCCAGCAGCAGCACAGCAACCAGCGATTGCAAAAAGCGGCGTGAGCGCGTTTCCAATCGGGTTTCGCGCGCCGCCCGTTCTGTTTCGGCGGTGTATTCGGCTTCACGCTGTTTCAGGCTGGCTGCGAGAAAGTCTCGTTCTCTGGATGTGAGCGCGAGTTGAGTCGTCTGCGCCCAATTTTCCAGTGTTTCCAGCCGTGTGCCGCGCAGTAAAAAGCTGGTGTCTTGCTTGGCTTTGCGCCATTCTTGGGCGGCACTCGCTAATTGGCGCTGTAAACGGATTTCGTCGCGGCTGTCGTTCAGCCAACCGCGCAGCCGTTCCCATTCGCGCAAAATCGCCTCATGCGCCACTTCAACGGTTGGGGTGCGTGTGCCGGGGTCGTTATCCAGCGAGAGCAGGCGGTAAGCGGCGTAAGTGTCAATGATCTCGTCCATGATTTCCTCACCCCCCGACCCCCTCTCCATTACATAGAGAGGAGGAGAATCTGCGCTTAAGTCCCTCTCCGCTTGGGAGAGGGATTTAGGGTGAAGGCTAATCGCCAGCAGTTCGCTCCGTGCCACGCGCCGACGCGTGTCTTCCGCGCCTTCGCCCAATGTGACCAAGCGCAAGAACATCTGACGGGCGGCTTCTTGACCCACATCATCCAGATTTTGGTAAATTTCCTCGGCACGTTTCGCCAATGCGCCGACGGTGCCGCCGATGGCCTGATAGGCTTCGCGGGTCAGCAAACGGCCTGATCGCTGCTCGAAAAGTTCCGTCAGTGCATATTGCAGCAGCGGCAGCGCCCCCGGTTGATAATTCACATCCGCGATGATGGCTGTCACCAATCCTGGCTCAAACGTCATGCCGACACGCTTGGCGGGGCTGGCGATGGCGCGTTCTAATTCGGCGGCGGAAAGCGGCATGATCGTCTCTAATTGGGTGCGGACGAGTTCGCCAAACTGCGGATAATGCAGCGGATGGTCATAAAAATCCGCCCGCATGGTGATGATGACGCGCACGCGGCTGCGCGGTTCGGTGGCGGCGATATAAAGCAGATCGAGAAAATGCGTCCGCGCTTTTTCATCTTCCACCAGCGTGAACACTTCTTCAAACTGGTCGATGACAATCACGAGTTCGCTTTGATCGTTGGGCAAAAGCAAATTGGCAGCCCGCAGCAAGCCGAATGCATCACGCTGAAGCTGTTCGCGCAGATTGCCGGATTGATTCGCGGCGACTTTCGTCAGTGCGATTTCGAGTTCATCAAGCGGACGCGCACCGGGCAGCATCTCGATGATGAACCATTTTTCCGAGCCGGGCAGGTCGCCGCGCCATAAGGCCGGAATCAGTCCCGCTTTGACGAGGCTCGATTTGCCGCTGCCGCTGGGGCCGACAACGGCGAGAAAACGATTGGTTTCGGCGGGGTCATGCGGCACGGATGGCGCACGCATCGCCCCAAGGTTTGCGCCATTTGTCCCCATCCTTGGCGCATCGCCCATCCGTGTGATGAGTTTATTCACCCACGCCTCACGCCCGAAGAAATCCTGATTATCAGCGGATTGAAAAGCGCGTAAGCCCTTATACGGGTTTTCAGGATAAAAATCCTCAGTCGGGATCATCACCGCCGACGGGGCTTCCCCCGGCTTCACGATCAGATTAAGTTCTCTAGCGCGGACGATGGCCTGCACACGGCTGCGAACTCCCAATTTGCTGTAAATCTGGTTCGCATACCATTTAACGGTGCCGAGCGTGATTGTCAGCCGCTGGGCGATCTCTTTGTTCGATAAACCGTCGATAATCAGTTGCAAAATTTCATGTTCGCGCTGCGTCAGCAGTTCAATCACCGAAGTCGAACTCCGATTCATGCCGACGGCTTCACGAAAATCCGCCGCGAAGGCCAACGCATCAGGATAGCGATGATCGGGATTTTTCGCCGTCGCCTTCTGGATGACGCGGTTCACGTCACTTTCCAACGCGGGTTCGAGGTTGGTGATCTCCGGCAGCGGGTCGTTAATGTGCTTATACAAGCGCTCGATGGCGGAAATATTTTCAAACGGATGATGTCCGGTAATGACTTCATACAACGTCACGCCCAGGCTGTAAATATCGGTGCGGGCGGTGACGGGTTCGCTGCGAGCTTGCTCCGGTGAGATGTAATCCAACGACCCGACAATCGCGTCCTGCTGCGTGTTGCTGCTCGGCAGATTTAAATCCTTAGCGATGCCGAAATCGGTCAAATAAGCGTTGCTGTCTTCATCGAGCAGGATGTTGCCCGGTTTGATGTCGCGGTGAATCACGCCGTTGCGGTGCGCCAGCGAAAGCGCCCCCGCGATCTGATCCAGCAGCAGCGCCGCCGCCCGTAGTTCAAACGGACCATTTTGCAGTGCATCACGCAGGCTGCCGCCGCGCAGCCAGCGCATGACCAGATACGCGCCGTCTTGATCGCGCCAATAATCATACAGCGGCGTGATATGCGGATGCTCCAAACGGGCGACGAGTTGGGCTTCGCCTTCAAAGCGTCGGATAAATTCGGGCTGGCTGGCGAGACCGGGCAGAATAATTTTGATGGCGACTTCGCGCCCGACGGTACTTTGATAGGCTTTGTAGACCGCGCCAAATCCCCCTGCCCCAATTCTTTCGCGCAGATCGTACCCTTTAATGTGCTGGCTGATCGTTGATTCCATACTGGCATCCCTTTCCGCAGTGTCAGGTTGTGTGATGTTTTCAGTATACGGTGGAACGGGGGCGCGTTGGGAGGAGTCCTAACTTTTTCCTACCCTGTCAATACGCCCAAGAGTGAGTGTGCCGGGACTATCGGATAGCAGGCACAAATTGCTTATATCAGTATGTGGGTGCGTGGAGCGCTTTTGTATACACTAAGAATACATTGCGCTATTCATCGCGGGAGATTGTTTTTTATGAACTGTTGGCATTGTGACCGTCCCGCCCACGCTTTATGTCAATTTTGTGGTCGCGCTGTCTGTAAAGATCACTTCAATTACGTCCCGCCTTCATCTGATGTATGTGTGCTTGGCAATACGGACATGTTTTCATTCGTCAAGAGTATTCTCGCCACACCTTTCACCACACCCAGTTGGAAAGAATAATGAATTATCCAGAAACTCCTAGTCATCATCGTGAATGCGAGATGTGACCCGTGCAGTGAGTGGCAGTTGTCTATAGGTGAGTTTGTTGCCATAGGGTGGGGTCGGACCACGACGGAGTTTGTCGCTGGTATAAGGTAAATACAGTGCAGCGTTACACTTCATTTTTGAGATGATATGTAAGCCCATTTGTTGTACCAACTAGATTGAAGGATAATTGCCAAAGTACCCGTGTAGAACGATGTGTTTGACCTGTAAATAGGTCAGATGAAGGTGAAGAGTGGTGAGCATAGCTCCTAAAAGCTGGAGCAATGGACTGAGACCAGTCTCCGGTTTGGCATGATTTTTACTTCCTTTGGGACGACCTCGCGGGCGTTTGGGCTGAAGGAGTGACCCGCTTTCAGGCTCGGCTTTTGGCATGATCTGCTGGACATAAAGCGGATATGACTGCCTGATTGGATAAAGTTGATAGTGTCGGTTAGAGAACGATGTTAAAGAGATAACCGATTAGGATAATGCCCAGCGTCACTACAGCGACATAGAGAACAATCAGTCGCGGCTTTAGCACGCGCCGCAGAATAACCATTTCTGGTAGACTGAGGGCTACAACCGACATCATGAAGGCCAGTACAGTGCCGAGTGTGGCTCCCTTCTCCAACAGGACACTAACCACTGGGATTACACCTGCCGCATTGGAGTACAGCGGCACACCCAAAATCACTGCCACAGGTACAGACCACCACGCTTTCTTACCCATGATCTCTACTAGAAAATCATTGGGTACGTAGCCATGTATGAATGCGCCGATGGCGATTCCAATCACCACATATAACCAGACCTTGCCACCGATTTCACAGGTACTTTGGAGCGACTGTTCAAAGCGTTCTGTCCAATTCAGATGGTCGTCCGCTAACAACCTACCACTTTTGATCTTGATTTGATAAACGAACTCTTCAACGTAACGCTCCATTTTCATCCGCCCAATGATAATGCCTGCCACGATTGCGACGGTCAGCCCGGAGACCAAATACAAACCAGCGACTTGCCAGCCGAACATGCCAAAAAGTAGTACGAGTGCAACTTCGTTGACCATCGGTGCTGCTATCAGGAAGGATAAGGTCACGCCGAGAGGGACACCTGACTCGACAAAACCGATGAACAGCGGCACGGCAGAACAGGAGCAAAAGGGAGTAATCACACCGACCAGCGCAGCCAGGGTATTACCTACCCCTTCGCGTCTGCCACCGAGCCAGCGGCGACTTTGCTCAGGCGTAATGAAACTTCTCAGCGTGGTGATGAGGAAAATCATGCCCGAAAGCAGCAGAAGAATCTTGAGCACATCATAAAAGAAGAAATTCAGCGAACTGCCGATTTGACTTTCAGGAGCCAGTTTGAGCAGTTGAAAGGTGATAAAATCTGCAATCGTTTGCAAACTGTTGTAAGCAATCCACCAGACAATCGCAACCATAACAACGATCAAAAGCGATTGGCGATCATCGTGAGAGGGGATAAGCTGTTGTATGCGCGTCGTCATTATCTTTTGTCCTCGGTATGAATAGTTGATTTACTCGGCCTGCGTTGCCCATTCGACAATCTGCTGCCGCTTAGGAATACGTCCGACCGATAACACCTTCTCATTCATCACCAGACCCGGTGTACTCATGATGCCGTAAGCCATGATGTCGGCGTAGTCGGTGACTTTCGACAAGTCGTAAGCGATACCTGCTGCATCCAGTGCCGCGCGCGTTTCCGCTTCTAAGCGCTTACAATTCGCACAACCTGAGCCAAGAACTTTGATACTCAACATGATATTTCCTTTTCACTGAATTTGTGCAATTCTAATAACAGAACAGGTGGGACAGGGGCAACCTTCGACACATTGAATGCCTATATTGTGGGTTGCTCCGAGCATGAGGTTTAGCAAATCTCTAATTTGAGGATCGGTCAGTCGATAGTAGACTTGCAAACCATCACGACGGCTGTCTACCAGTCCCGCTTCACGCAGGGTCATCAACTGCTGCGAAATATATGCCTGTCGCTTATTCAATAACGCTTCAATATGGCAAACGCACATCTCACCCTCTCGCAGCAAATCCAGTATTTGCAGCCGTGTGGGGTGCGCCAGACCTTTGAAAAACTCCGCAAGCTGTTCGTAAGACAATTCCATCGTGCTACTCCATATTCAAAACATTGAATATAGTGTATCAGAGACTGCCTGATAGTCATCAATGCAGGATGTCATCATTAACCAGTAACATCCCTCTTTTAGCACAAAGAGGTTGTTCAGATGATGCGTGGATGGACTGATATAGGTTTAAAGAACGTGAGAACAATACAAAACGTATCATTCTTAGGTTTGTACATCACGGTGCAGATGGAGGAGGTTCTGGTTGAGCAGCGCGCACGGCGGACAGCCTCATATGCCTGTGAGTAAATGCCTTGGTCAAAGATTTTGAGGCAGTGGCAGTCGCATTCCCAGTATTTCGCATCATCCCGTACCAGGGGTAATCACTTGGTAGATTGTGTCACCTTCCTCTATATAAACGCACCACAGACCGATTATCGTGGGTAAGGTGATTGGAACGGCGGGACGAGGTTTGTCCACAATGATGCTTTAATCATTGAGTGTATTCGTGGTGTGACCAATATCTTTGGCCATGCCGACGCGAGGAGCTTTTTGATCAAGATCCACTAGTAGATTAAAGAGTGCCATATCGAGTATAGCTATGATGATATGCAAAATGCCATAGTAAATATTATTATATTACTTTATATGACAAGTGGTGCAAGTCTAGTTCAAACCTCTGCGTTGAATTTATATTCTTTTGCGTGTTACCCATAACAAATGTCATGTCGCGCAACAAGACAATGTCATTTTGTGATGTGACACTTATACCGACACGGGTGATATATCTCACTACATCCTGACCCTGTTTTAAAGGACAATGTAGAAGTATTTCAAAAATCTGTGCTGAAGGTAAGGTTTAGTCTCAGTCAAATCGCCTGATCTGAAGCATTCTTCATTGTGCCAATATCATTAGTGAACTATCAAAGGTCTTTATGCTGTGAAAGGAACATAAAGATTTCTTGTTAATGCACGTTTCTAATTAGTAGTCAGTCAATCTAAAGGAGTAACTTCATGAAATACCTAAGCCATCGTCTCTCAGCAGCAATGTGGTCAAGAGTACTATTACTTTGGCTCACCCTCAGCGTTGGAGCCTTAGTGTTGGGGGGGATCTCACTAGGGTTGGGCCGGTTCGTCCAGGATAATGTTCGCGATGAACTGGTAGTTCAGCAGATCTCTTTTTCGGCAGAAGACCAGCTTTCCGATGAGGAACGACAGATATCTGGCCTCGCCGAGAATGCTGGGCTAGACCTCACTACCGGCAACCAAGCCCAAGTTTACTCAGAACTCATAGCTTTGCACATGCGGGAGTCAGCCGATGAGGCGGGCTATCCAGATGCTGCCTACGCAACATTGGGTGGCGTACAGCGCGAATTTAGAGCAGCGGTGACCGCAGCCACGGAATCAGGTGATGATGTTGCGCTTGAAGAAGCACAAACAGGGTTAACAACAGTCACAAATCTCCGCAATACGATGTTGACGGGAAGTAACCTTAGGGGAAATCTTCTCTCTGCCTACGGCTGGGACAATGTTGCCACAGGCGTAATAGCAGCAGGAGCATTCATGGTGGTGTTAGCTGTTGTGTTCTTCGTGCTATTCTTTTATGAATGGCGGCGAGGCCACTTACCACCCACTGAAGCGTGATTTCCCGATCAAGCTTGCACCTTACCAATCGTTTAAGGATTATAGTCAGGACTTTCGCTTACCTCACCCCCCGGCCCCCTCTCCAAGTATTGGAGAGGGGGAGAAAAACGCATCTTGAAGTCCCCTCTCCATGCAATGGGGAGGGGATTTAGGGGTGGGGTAA
>DAOTTO010000273.1:0-3598 GCA_034437895.1 Anaerolineae bacterium
AAGAGTTCCCCCAATTTACGCGCCCTCCTGCGCCAACATCCCGCCGCACGAAGAAAAATACCCCGCCTCAATTTTACGAAGGCCACTAAAGTTACGCCTCGAATCTTAATCTCACGTTAGAGACTTCTGTTTTCTGCGACCCGCAACTTAGACCTCGCGTATATCTATCAACGTTCGCAAAAAACAGGACAATCATCATGGATCACAAATCGTGGGGTTCGCATTCGCAGCATTTTCATCGCGGGGGTTGGCACGCAGGCCGTCACCACAACATGGGTTGGATTGGCCCCGTCCTCATGCTGTTCTTTGTGTTCTTCCTCCTCAAGACATGGTTTGTTTGGCCTTTGCTGATCTTTGCCTTCATCGCCATCTCGAAAAGCCGGTCATGGGGTGAATGTGCCAGCGGTGACGAGAAAGAAAAACGCAAGAACGACATCCGCTTTATCGACCATCTGGAAGACAAACCCAAGCGCGATAAAAAACGTTACATCCGTACCGAAGATGGCGACTATTTGGAAATTGTCTGAGATCAAGCAATCTGAAATCAGGGCGAGTTATGGCTCGCCCCGACAAACTAAACAAGCCACGCTATAAGCCACTCAAGTACCTACACCTACCCAATCGGGCAGTTTATATCGAACACTCAGGTAGGAGAGTGTAACAAACGTTATACTTACCTTATCTAATGGGATAACGGACAGCCTACAGAGAGAAATTTAGCTTATGGCGACGAAAGAGACGACAGCAGTCAAGCCTGTCATTATGTCGGTAGATGATGATCCTGCCGTATTAGCGGCGATTGCGCGTGATTTGCGGAAGCATTATGGCGAAAATTATCGGATTGTCCGGGCAGATTCGGGGCTGATGGCGTTAGATGCGCTGCGCGAACTCAAGCAGCGGAATGAACCTGTCGCGCTGTTTTTGGTCGATCAGCGGATGCCCCAATTAAACGGTGTCGAGTTTTTACAACAAGCGATTGAATTTTATCCCCACGCGAAACGGGCGCTGCTGACGGCTTATGCCGATACCGACGCAGCGATTCAGGCCATTAACGCCGTTGCCATCCATCATTATTTGCTCAAACCCTGGGATCCGCCGGAAGAAAAATTGTATCCGGTAATTGATGACCTTTTAAGCGATTGGCAGGCTAATTATCGTGCGCCATTTAGTGGGACGCGCATTATCGGGCATCGTTGGTCGGCCGAAGCGCACACGCTCAAAGATTTTATGGCGCGGAATCATATCCCCTACCAATATTTCGATGTGGAATTAGCGCCGGAAGCAGCGCAGCTTTTAGAGCAGCTCGGTAAGCAGGACGCAAAGCTGCCGCTGGTGATCTTCCAAGATGGCGACATTATGGAATCGCCGGAAACACGAGTCGTCGCGGAAAAAATGGGACTCAAGACTCGCGCTGAACAGCAGTTTTATGATCTAGCGATTGTGGGCGGCGGCCCGGCGGGACTTGCGGCGGCGGTCTATGGGGCATCCGAAGGGCTGCGGACGGTTTTGATCGAGCGACAAGCGACGGGTGGTCAAGCCGGGACGAGTTCGCGGATTGAAAATTATCTTGGTTTTCCGAGTGGGTTGAGCGGAAGCGATCTGGCGCAGCGGGCGACGACCCAAGCACGTCGTTTCGGCGTGGAAATTCTCTCGCCACAAGAGGCTGTCGCCGTCAAGATTGATGGCCCCTATCGCACGTTGGTGCTGGAAGATGGAAGCGAAATTACCTCTCATGCGCTGGTCGTGGCGGCGGGGTTGCAATACAGCAAACTCGATATTCCCGGCGTAGATGCGCTTATTGGCAAGGGCATTTATTACGGCGCATCCCTGACAGAGGCAGAATCGTGCCGTGAGCAGCCGGTCTTTATCATCGGCGCTGGCAATTCCGCCGGACAAGCGGCTATTTATCTGGCGAGTTCGGCGGCGAAAGTCATTTTGCTTGTGCGGGGCGAGTCGCTCGGTGCGAAGATGTCGCAGTATCTGGTAGATCGCATTGAATCCACACCCAATATCGAAGTTCGCTTGAATACGACGATTGCGGCTGTCGCAGGCCAAGATCATCTGGAGACCGTGACGATCTGCAACATCAAGACCAACCAACAGGAAACACAGTCTGCCGCTGGATTATTCGTCTTTATCGGGGCGGTGCCGTGTACTGGATGGTTGGAAGAAACGGTCAAACGCGATAAATATGGCTTTGTGTTGACGGGGCCGCAGTTGATGGAAAATGGCAAGCCGCAAGCCGGATGGCCTTTAGAGCGTGATCCCTACCTATTGGAAAGCAGTGTCCCCGGCATTTTTGTCGTGGGCGATATTCGCTCGGCCTCGGTCAAGCGCGTTGCGTCGGCGGTGGGCGAAGGGTCAATCGCAGTGCAGTTCGTACATCAATATTTGAGCGAGGGGAAATAAGAACCCCACCCTAAGTCCCTCCCCGTATATAAGGAGGGACTTGAAACGACATACGCTGTGCTGGAAATTAGGAGTTGGAAGTGGACGAGTTACATCAGATTGAACTATTTGAAGGCATTACCGATGAGGAATATGAATGGCTGACCGAAAACAGCTATGAGATTTTTATGGAACGTGGCGATTATTTCCATAAGCTCGGCGAACCCGTAACCTGCTTTTATATCTGCCTTGAAGGCGAACTCCAAGTTACACGCATCATGGAGGGCAAGGAAATCGTCGTCGGCACAACGCCACGCGGCATCATCGGGGGCGAATTATCACTGCTCAACGGCACACTCTCCACCGTGAGTTCGCGGGCGATTATGCCCAGTCGCTTGATGGTGTTTGACGAGCCGGAATTTCGGATGTTGTTCGGGGCGGCTCCTGTTGTGGGGATGCGAATCCTCAAGATTGCCGCCGAGCGCACCACTTTGGTGGCGACGGCCTTTAAACAGCAGGAAAAAATGGCGGCGCTCGGCAAATTTTCTGCCGGACTCGCCCATGAACTGAATAATCCAGCAGCGGCAGCACGACGATCTGCCGTGACACTGCGCGAGATGCTGCCACGTTTGCAGGACTTGACGATGAGCCTGTGCGCGTTAGGGTTAGAGCAGCAGCATTTAATCAATTTGTCGATGTTCCAGCGCGATGCCATTAACAACGCAGGCGAGGCGGGAACGCTCTCACCGATGCAGCAAAGTGACCGCGAAGATGAAATGTCCGATTGGCTGGATGAGGCGGGTGTCGAGAATGGCTATGAACTCGCGCCGACCTTTGTAGCGGCAGGCGTGACGACAGATGGACTCGGCGAGTTGATGGCACATTTCCCAGAGTCGGCTGTCGCGGCGACCTTGACTTGGATGAGCGAGGCGCTTTCAGTGGCGGATTTGCTGAGCGAGATCGAGGACAGTACGATTCGCATCTCTGATCTGGTGCAGTCCGTTAAGGAATACACTTATATGGATCAAGCGCCTTTGCAGGAAGTGGATTTACATCGCGGCTTAGATAACACGCTGCGCGTCTTGAATCATAAAATCAAGAAAGCCAAAGTCGTGCGCGATTACGACCCCGAACTGCCTAAAGTGATGGCGCGGGGCGGCGAACTGAATCAAGTGTGGACGAATTTAATCGACAACGCGATTGATGCGCT
>DAOTTO010000274.1:0-6318 GCA_034437895.1 Anaerolineae bacterium
GCGGGGTATCCTAATCCGGCGGAATTGGTCAGCGATGGGTGCATCACGCCGCCGGAGTTAATTTAATCGCTTGGGTTACGCGCTGAGGGATATTTGTGCCTGCAACAAGGGATTTAAACCCCTTGCTTATAAGGCGGCGAGCCAAAATTGCAAACGAGCAAAGTCCAGTTTATACCGCCGGCATTTTAAAGCCGAAGGTGCTGCCGTCCCCGTAAACGCTGCTGAAAATCATCTCGCCGTCGTAACGCTCGACAATATTCTTCACCAGATGTAAACCCAAGCCTGTGCCTTCGATTCCGGCGGTTTCGTTGCTGTGGGCGCGGTAAAATGGCTTAAACAAGTTGGCCTGCTGATCGGCGAGAATGCCATAGCCTGTATCGACCACCTTAAACACCGCCTTGCCTTCCTGTTCTTCCAGTGTAATCGTGACCTTGCCGCCGTCGGGCGTATATTTGAGCGCGTTGCTGATGAGGTTGGTGACGGCTTCGCGCAGTTGGGCGCTGTCAGCCTCGACAGTCAGCGTTTTGTCGATCAGGTTGAGAATCAATTCCTGCTGGCGCTGCCCGGCCTGCCCCTCATAATCGTGATAGGCTTCGGTAATGATCTCATTCAGATTCAGGCGTTGGCGTTTATCGGCCTGAATATTCTCGATTCGTTCCAGCGAGAGGATGTCCGTCGTGATTTTTTCCATCCGGCGGGCGGCGCGTTCAATCGACGTGAGGAAATGCGCCTGTTTTTCGGTAATCGCCTCGCCCAAATTCCAGCGCAGCAGTTCGCTGTAGCCGACAATGACGCTGACCGGATTGCGAAGGTCATGCGCGGCGATACGAATCATATCGGTTTTGATCTGTTCCAGCCCCTTGACCTGATCGTATAAATCGGTCAAACGCGCCAGTTGATCTTGCGCCAGCTTATACAGTTGGGCGTTTTCGACGGCGACAGCGGTACGGGCGGTAATCAGCTTGATGAAATCAAATGCTTCTTGGGTAAAGCGTTCCGGCTTGCTCGTTTCAAGATTCAAAATCCCGACGAGGCGCTCATACGAATTCAGCGGGAAAACCATTTGCGCGTGGGGTTGTGTGCCCTCTACAGGCGCACTCTGATCGTTAAACAGACGCGCTTCCTGTGTTTGGATCAACGTGGTCACGAGGGGCGATTCCGGCAAAGGCGCATCGAAGGCGATTTCGGTATAACGCCCGATGGCCTGCTTTACCCATACTTTGCCATCTTCCAGTATGCCGATGAATCCGGCATCCGCCGCGCTTAAACGCACGGCTGCATCCAACGCCAGCGAGAGGACGTATTCCACATTGAGCATTTGGCTGAGTTCATCATCGACTTGGCGCAGTACCGTGAGCTGCTGAATATATTTTTCGCGCTCGGCGACCATCTGACGGCGTTGGCTGATGTCGCGGATAATGAACTGACGGCGATCATCGCCTAAAATGCGCCCGCTAATCTCGACTTCCAGCGACGACCCATCGGCGCGGCGCAAGGTGCGTTCAGCCAACATCACATGATCGGCAGTCAAACCCGAGTCGAGCATCCCGCCGCTGTCGGAGACGTGAATCAAATCGCGGATATGTGCGCCGACGCTTAACGTGCCGTTCTCATATTCTTTAGAAGGGGTCACTCTATAACCGAGCATCTCGCGCGCACGGGCGTTCACCAGAACCAACTTGCCTGTGCTGTCGGTGATGATGATGCCATCAGAGGCTTCTTCAAGTAGATTGCGGTAACGTTCTTCGCCTTCGTTCACTGCTTTAGCAAAGCGATCACGCTCCAGCGCATAGCGAATGGCCCGCTGCAAAAGGGCGGGTTTGAGTTCTGTTTTATCCACATAATCCGCCGCACCTGCTTTGATGGCTTGCATATCGACATCATGTTCGCCTTGCCCGGTCATCACAATCATCGGCGCGGTAATGCCTTCCAACACCGCCGCCCGCAGCAGGTCAAGACCACTGTGATTGCCTAAATGATAATCAATCAAATAGACTTGATGCCCGCCTTCGCGTAATTTTTCCAGCGCGGCTTCGTAGGTATCCACCCATTCGACTTCAAAATCTTGCTGCGTCCGGGCGAGCATTCGGCTTGTGAGGGTGAAGTAATTGCGGTCATCATCAACTAGCAGCACCCGAATTGTATTTGAGGCCACGTTTTATTTTCCCCAGCGCCTTGTGAAAATTGAGGCGGAATATGCTTTTTTGTTTGTTTTGTTAGGTAAATGATAACGCTAAATCCCTTTAAGCACCATTCAAAAAATGTAAATAATTTCTTAACTAAATTCTAACTTTTTGGCTTACAATCCACGTCCTATGCGGAATCCGATGTTGCTGGCGCGTGAACCAGGTAAATACCGCGCCCGGACTTCGGGACGTGCTTCACTCGGCGGATCGAACCATGACCCGCCGCGCATCACTCGCGCATAACTACTATCGGGGTCTTCCCGATCATCTGCTGTGCTGTAAGGATAGCTATAGTCCATCGTTTGCCAATTGTGTCCCCAGCGCGTGGATGTCCATTCCCAGACATTGCCGAGCATATTTTGTGCGCCGCACCATGCCACGTTGCCCTGCCCCACCGCCGCCCAAGGTTGGCCTATCCCTTGCGCGGACGTATTGACCTCCGATGCAGGAATCAACGGCGCAGTACCGGGTTTGGCCCGTGCCGCCGCCTCCCATTCGATCTCTGTCGGCAGCCGCCAGGGCAGTTGGGTCTTTTCTCGCAACCAGCGCGTAAAGGCATAGGCTTCATACCACCCAATACCCACGACGGGCTGCGCTGGCTGATTGAATTTGGGATCATCCCAGAAAGAAGGGGTGGTTTTTTGCTGGGTACGCTGCCAGCGCCAACCGAGCGTCGTCCAATACCCCGAATCAGCATACCCCCTATCATGGATGAAGGCCGCGAACTGCTCATTCGTCACTGCGCCGAGCGCGATTAAAAACCCCGCCAAGTGGACGGTATGCGTCGGACGGCTGGCCTCAAGCGCATCATTCCCGATGCGATAATACCCTGCCGGGATCGTCGCGACGGGCGGGGCTAAAAACGCATCGCTCATCACTCAGCTTTGGCTGCCACGTTTAAAGGCCGCTTTCGCGCCATGATCTGTCCATTCAAAACTCATTAATTCCCAGCCTGCCTTGCCATAGGTGTTGAGTTTTTCGGTGAATTTATCCGCGTCTAAATAGACATCAACTTCTGGATGTTCCTGTGCCACTGCGCTGCCTTCGATGAAGACCACCAGATATTCCCACTTTTGCATGACTCACTGCTCCCTTGTTGAATTCGTCATCGTCATTATAGATGGGAGTATAACTTTTTGCTGTTGCTATCGCCAGTGAGTATGAAGCAGATAGGTTTAGGTTTGATCGGCTAAAAAATTTACATTTACTTAAAACTCTTCTTACGTATGAGTTAGAAAATTTGAATGTTGTTCCGAAAGAAGTCAACATTACATTGTATGCTCCACATCTAGTCGTAACGCCATTATCCAACAACCAAGTAAAGGAAAACTGATGAATCCAGAAACAGACCTGCATGACGATGATAAACCCGTAGGTCGCATTCTAAGCCGCCGCGAGGTGATGAAGCTGCTCGGCGGCGCAGGCGTTGTCTTGGTCAGCGGCACGAGTTTAACGCGGCTCGTCTTCGCGCAAACCCCAGAAGCCACCGAATCCTTACCTGCGTGTATCGTCAGACCCGAACTCACCGAAGGACCCTTTTTTGTCGATGACCAGCTTAATCGCTCCGATATTCGGATTGATCCTTCCGACGGCAGCATCAAACAAGGCGTACCGCTGCATATCATCTTTAGAGTGTCGGATGTGAGTAATGGTTGCGTGCCGCTGGAGGGCGCACAGGTCGATGTTTGGAGCTGCGATGCCCTCGGTGTTTATCCTGGCGTTCAGGACAGCGGATTCGACACATCAGGCCAAATGTGGCTGCGCGGGTATCAAGTGACCGATGAAAACGGCAGAGCAGAATTCATCACCGTGTATCCGGGTTGGTATTCCGGCAGGGCCGTTCACATCCACTTTAAAATCCGTACCGACCCAGAGTCCGACAGCGGTTACGAGTTCACTTCACAGTTCTTCTTCCCAGAAGAAGTGACGGATGTGGTTCATACTGAAGAACCTTATAACGCGAAGGGGTATCGAGATGTCTTGAATGCAAACGATAGGATTTATCAGAACGGCGGCGATCAACTGCTACTTGATGCGATGGAAGTAAGTGCGGAGGCGATGGCAACCGCCGAGGCCACCGCTTGGTCGAATGCGGAAGCCACCGCCGAAGCAGAGGCACAAGTTGGACAGCGAAGCGGGTATCAGGCCATCTTCGACATCGGCTTAGATTTAAGTGATGCCCAAGGCGGCGGTGGGATGGGGCCGGGCGGAGGCCGTCCCAACGGAACACGTCCCGCAGGCGCACCTAGCGGGAATAACGTAACGCCTACCCCTACTCCCGGCGGCTGAAAATTTAGCGGGTGTAGGCAGAATAATGGGTATCTTAGGGGCGCACCGTATGTGTGCATCCTCTGGGAGTGACACACAGGTCACTCCCCCTACATCCACCAAAATAGACACAAATAGCATTACCCGGATAAAGTAGCGTGATAAATTGTCTCCTTGGTTAAAGTATGAAAAGAAAAAGGAGCAATCAAAATGGCACTGAGAGGCGCGTCCCTAATTTTACCTTTTGCCCTTAACCCTGATCGGTGATGCGGCGCATTGTTTCTGCTGGATAGCGCTCGCCGGCTGCTACGCCCTGCGGCGCAATTTCGTCAAGACGCGCCAGATCGTCGGCAGTGAGGGTGACATCTAAAGCGGCGAGATTTTCTTCCAGATACTTGATGCGACGTGTGCCGGGGATGGGGATGATTCCTTCCCACTGCGCCAGCACCCATGCCAGCGCCAACTGTGCCGGGGTGCAGCCTTTTTCCGTCGCCATCGCCTCAACCCGATTAACCAATTCGATATTTTTATCCAGATTCTCGCCAGTAAAGCGCGGCCCATGACGGCGGAAATCTGTCGCTTCCAGCACATCTACTGATTTAATCTGTCCGGTCAGGAAGCCGCGTCCAAGTGGGCTGTAGGCTACAAACGCGATATTCAGTTCCTTGCAGACCGCCAAAATTTGGTCTTCGACATCGCGTGACCACAGCGAGTATTCGGTTTGCAGCGCGGCGATGGGATACACCGCGTTGGCGCGGCGGATGTTATTGGGCGAGGCTTCGGATAAGCCTAAATAGCGCACCTTACCCTGCTGGACGAGTTCCGCCATCGCGCCGACGGTTTCTTCAATCGGGACGGTCAGATCGACGCGATGCTGATAATATAAGTCGATGACTTCTATATTTAATCGCTTAAGACTGGCTTCGCAGGCCGAGCGCACATAATCCGGCTTGCCATTTACGCCCAAAAAGCTGCCATCCGTGCCGCGTTGGTTGCCGAATTTGGTGGCTAGGATCACCTCATCGCGCCGATCACGAATCGCCTGCCCGACGAGTTCCTCATTGCGTCCCACGCCATACATATCGGCGGTATCGAGGAATGTCGCGCCTAAATCCAGCGCCCGATGAATGGTCTTGATGGATTCGGCATCATCGGATGCGCCGTAAAACTCGGACATGCCCATGCAGCCGAGACCTAACGCGGAGACTTCTAAACCGCTACTACCCAATGTGCGTTTTTGCATGATCTTCCTCTGTAAGCTGCGTATACAAGTTAACCTTATAGTCGATGACGGCAAGATTTTTCTGCAAATCCTCAATGTACTGATTAACCGCTTCCTGATGCGCCTTCAGCAGCCGCAAACGCTCGGCAATGCTTTCATCACCTTGGTACATGAGTGCGGCGAACTCGCACATCTGGCGGATAGGCATCCCTGTGGCGCGGAGCTTGTTCAGGAATTCAATCCGCCGCACATCGTCTGGCGCAAAACGGCGGTGTCCATTTGCCGCCCGTCCGACAGGTTGCAGCAGCCCTATACGCTCATAATAGCGCAGCGTGTGGACAGATAAGCCCGTCTTTTCGGCAACTTGCTGGATGGTGAGGTGTTCGTTTGCATCTGTTATCATCGACATAGCCTTACTCTACAACTTAGAGTGCGCTCTAAGTCAAGCGGTTTCACACAATCTTAATGATGTTTAGGATAACGTAGTTTGTGGGGAAAATGAAAAGGGCGGGGTCACTTCATAAGTCAACAACCCCATAGCTAAAGCTAGGGGCTTGCAGTTGGGGCGGGATTTTCACCCACTTCACCCACCGCGTTTGGGGCATTGACTGACCCCCGACGACCAATATTGATCGCCGCGTT
>DAOTTO010000275.1:0-6594 GCA_034437895.1 Anaerolineae bacterium
CCCCGGCCCCCTCTCCAATACTTGGAGAGGGGGAGAAAAACGCATCTTGAAGTCCCCTCTCCATGCAATGGGGAGGGGATTTAGGGGTGGGGTAAATGCGTGAGCGAAAGTCCTATAATCTTAAAAAGTAACAGCTAGGGTTGGGTTAATCATGAACAAAACAGCAAAAGCGATCCTGACAATTATTATCTGGTTGGTAGAAGGCGGCATTGCCATCACTTCTCTCATTGCGGGTAGAGGTGACATAGGTTCAACAATTCCCATTATTGGGATTGTGATGGGCGTAAGTTTATTAGGCACAGCGGCGATTTGGACAAGCGAAGGTTCTAGAAAAAGCGCATCGCATAGAAGAATCCCCCGAAAAAGCCAAGCGGCACGGTGGCAGCCCAGACTCGCGTATGGCGCTGCTGATGGAGATGATGAGCGAAGATGAGCGCGAAGCGTTTAAAGAAACGCTCAAACGCCGTATATTGGATGAAGCAGCATGTGGTGGCATGAGCGATGGTGAAATGCCTGAATCGCTAAGTGACCTGATGGACGAGGGACACGGTAAGCGCTTACGCTAAAAAATAAGGAGAATTCTTGTGGATAATTGGGACAAACGCGTTCAAGCGACGGCATTTATCTGGTTGGCACTGGCAGCAGCGCTTGGATTCTCTGGCTTGGGGGATGCGAGTAATTTCAGCGACGAAATTATTGCGATTGTCGTGTCGGCAGCGGCGCTTTTAAGCACAGCCACGATCTGGTATTTTGGGCGAGAATCCGCACCTGCCGCACAATCAGAAAAAAATAAACGAAACACCAGCGACGATGCGCGTACCCGCCTTCTGCTAGAGATGCTGGACGATAAGGAGCGCCAGACGCTTAAACATCGCTTGATGGACGAACTGAACACTGATGGCGAATCGCTCTCGCTGGTCGAACTCCTTACTTCGCAGGACTCCAAAAATCGACAGCGATGAGTCAATTGATGATTAGCTTCATCACGCAATCCTCTAACGAGCGATTGGACAAAGCCATTGCCACACATTTGGGCGATCAATTTTCGCGCTCCCAGATCAAGACGTTGATTGATGCCGGACAGGTAACGGTCAACGGCGCACAGGCCAAATCCGCAGCCAAAGTCAAAGGCGGCGAACACATTTCTATCATGCTGCCCGCACGCGCTGAGTCCGATCAAGTTCCGCCTGAAGCCATCCCCCTAACCGTCATCTATGAAGATGCCCATCTCGCCGTGATTGACAAACCCGCCGGAATGACGATCCATCCGGGTGTACATAATGAGCGCGGCACGCTTCTCAGTGCGATGCTGTCACGTTGGCCGGAAATCGCCGAGATGCGCGTCGTCCCCAAACGGGCGGGGATCGTCCATCGATTGGATAAAGACACCAGCGGCTTGATCGTCATCGCCCGTCAGGATTCCGTCCGCCGCAAGCTGATGGCGCAGTTTGCCGCGCACACCATCGACAAAATTTATCTCGCCCTGTTGGAAAATACACCCAAACAAAAATCAGGGCGGATTGATGCGCCCCTCGCTCATAATCCGGCAGACTCGCGGCGGATGATGGTTTCGCCTGTTGGTGATCCGGCGGTTTCTGAATATCGCGTGCTGGAGACTTTTGCGGATGGACGGGCGCTGGTGCGCGTGAACTTGCTCACCGGGAGAACGCATCAGATCCGCGTACATTTCGCGCATATCGGCTGCCCGTTGGTGGGAGATCAAGTCTATGGATTCAAAGTACAGACACTTGGCCTCACACGCCAATTTTTGCACGCGGTGCAACTGCGCTTCGATCATCCGAAGACGGGCGAGCGCATGGCATTCGAGTGTACGCTGCCGAATGATCTCCAACTTGTTTTGGATAAGTTGAACGATGGATTTTGAACCGGAGGAGCGATATCGCGTAAGATGAGTTACACAAAATGATCTATTAGCTTATTGGAATGGGTACGGGATGTCAAAAATAGAAATTCTACCTCTGTATGAAGATCAGGCGCGTTTTGCAGACGACGCCCGCAGCACACCACAAGATGAACACGCCGCACTGTATCAACGCATCGTAATTGACCCGCATTGGCAAACTGCCGCCGCAAATGGAGAATTTATCTACCTAGCCCAGCAAGCTGCCCGCCCTATTTTGCAGTTGGATGAATTGGCACAAGCAGCACAGCACCTCATCGCAGACGATGATCTCCATATCGCATTAGTGTCTGCTTTTGAAAAAGCCTCCGCCGCGCTGCCCGGCAATGATGTGGTCGTCGTGGTGATGGCTTGCGACCCGACCAATGCTTTCGTGCGTGACCAGATGAATGGCATCGTAGGCTATGCGCCGGGGGCAGGCAAAATTTGGCTGCAAATCAACCCTATCTCCCCAAATTGGCGAACATGGTTAGAATCGACTTTTGTCCACGAGTATCACCACAGCTTATGGACGGCGCTGCATTATACCCCGTTTGATCTGGCAACCTACCTGATCTTTGAAGGCCGCGCCGAGTCATTCGTTCGAGCGCTCTATCCAGATCGAATCGCTCCTTGGACGCTGCCCCTCGCATCCGATGAGGAAGCCGCGATGTGGTCAGAAATCCAGCCGCTTCTCAACTCCACAGATTGGGGAGTGATGAGCAAATATATCTTTGGTAGGCGCGAGGGCGTACCAGAGTGGACGGGCTACAGGCTGGGATTTAAGCTGGTGCAGCAGTTTATAAATCGTCATCCCACAATGCCTATCGCGGAGTGGACGGCGCTGGATGCCCATGATGTGATTGCCGAGAGCGGCTATAATGGTGAGTAGTTGCGGGCGCGATAAATGCCGTCCGCCACACCTACTTTTAGCTACTGGCTTGTCTCCTGAAAAAGTAGCACTTTGGGCGATATAAGGTAAGATTAATTTTCCCAAAGCGTGGCCGAAGTGTCATGTTTTTTAGCATCAGGAGAATACATATCATGGATGAACTTGTTAAACTCTTAACCCAAAAAACAGGGATTTCTGACGCTATTGCTAAACAAGCGATTGAAGTCATCGTCGGTTTTCTAAAACAAAAGCTGCCCGCACCATTTGCGAATCAGATGGAAGGATTCTTGATGAAGGGTGAGATGCCCAAAGCGGGCGGCATCATGGGGATGTTGAGTGGATTGATGGGCGGCAAAAAATAAAGTACATTTTTGAATAAAGCAGAGGCAGTTGTTTATCTTTTCGTAACCGCCTCTATTAAACATATTTTACACCCAAAAAATTATGCTTTTCTCTCTAATGTGCCATTGAGCCGATCCAGCGCGTCGATCAATTTCTGATTAGGATCGACAGCCGGAGGGGGCGGGGCGGCGGGTGCTTCGCGCTTGAGACGGTTAATCCCTTTAACGACGAAGAACATTGCCAGCGCAACGATCAAAAAATTGATGATGGTGTTGATGAAGCTGCCATAGAAAATGGCATTTGCCCCGGCATCTTTGGCGGCCTGCATGGTTGCATACGGGCCAGCGGGTGTGCCGTCTTTCAGGACGATCATCAAACCGGAAAAATCCACGTTACCTAAAAGCGCCCCAATCGGCGGCATAATGATGTCGCTGACCAGCGAACTGACGATTGCCCCGAATGCCAAGCCGATAATGATACCGACGGCCAGATCGACGACATTGCCTTTAATAGCAAAATCTCTAAATTCTTTAATCATCGGTGGTCTCCTTTTGCTTGCATCAAATCGTGCTGTAAAAAAATTTGGGATGATGTTGCTGTAGGGTCTTTAAAGCAATAGATGCGTTTTTGAGCAAAGGCAGTTCCTTTCAAAACATCCGATCTAACAAAATGTAATCTTTTTTGGTTTAGATTGCTACTATTTTAGCACTTTTAGCTTGCGTTTTTAATAATTTAGCACTTACATCATCTTGCAACAGCGTTACGGCTCTATATTGAATTTTTCAAAATTCCTGATATGGGCTGTGCTTCAATAATTTCAGGTTAAAATAGAAAGTAGCCGATTTAGGCAAATGCACAGATATTTTTTGCTTACGTAGGCGAACTTATGCCCGACGCAGCGTTGTTTGAAGTGGAGTAGTAAGAATAAGATGGTTCCATGACTCGCTTATTTCACAGTTCCCGTGCGCGGTTTCCCCTGTTGATGATCTATGCTTATACAACCGGGGCATTATTCTGCGTCATCACAGTACTTATCTTATTAGTTATAGTCGCCTCACCAAATGGTGATGTTATCGCTTTCACGTCTGACCACAATAGCAACGCCGAGATATATATTCTCGATTTAGCGCATAGAACAACTCACAATCTCACAAATCATCCGGCTTACGATTATGCGCCGTCGTGGTCTCCCGATGGAACTCAAATCGCATTTTCTTCAAATCGAGCGGGAAATATGGACATTTATCTCATGGATCAATATGGCGGTAATATCCGGCGATTTATATACTCTGGAGGAGATTGTTCAAATGAGGAAGAGACTGTTTACCGTATTCCTCGATGGTCGCCTGATGGAGAAAAAATCGCCTTTGAAATATTTTGTCATGGAAGGCTGGGATATGAGTATGGAACTATCTATGTGGTGGAAATCGCTAACAATATAATTTTCCCCACTATTAGAGACACCTATTTCGCAAGTTGGTCGCCAGATAGCCAATTTCTTGCTGTGCGTATGGGAAGCAGCGGACTTGAAGCAGAAAACTTTATAAAGATTCTCGATTTAAATCATATCGACAATAACCCCACTTCGACTACTGGCATAATAACCTTAACTTATGGCGGGTTAGCGCCATATTGGTCTCCTGATGGTGAATACATAGCATATTCATGGAATGACAATATCTATTTTAACAACAGACATGGCAATCCTAGTCAACAGTTGTTAGGAGATTATCGAGGCGTTTTTTGGCTGGATTGGTCGCCTAATGCAACCCAAATTGTCTTTTCCTCGTCTCGCAGCGGTAATAATGAGATTTACATCTTAAACGTTGATGAAAGTGACCTACAACAACTGACCACTGACGGGGAAAATAATTATGCCCCTGATTGGCGACCTAATTGATAAAAAGACGAGGGGTTAGCCCTCGCCCTATTTCGTCCAGAATTTTTCGCTCAAATATTTGTAGGCATTATCGGGAAACAACGTTACGACTACGCCCGACTCGCCACGCGCCGCGATGGATTCCGCCACGCGCATCGTCCCGACCATCGCACCTGCGGCGCTGATCCCGACCAGATAGCCTTCTTCACGCGCCAACCGCCGCGCCATCGCCTGTGTGTCTTCGGTGTTGACGGGGAAATCAGCATCCGCCAGAAATTCATCATAAATGCCCGGCTTAATTGCCGTTGCCATGTGCTTCCAGCCTTCCAAGCCATGAAACGGGCCGTCCGGTTGCAGCGAAATCACTTGAATGTCAGGATTATAACTTTTCAGCCGTCTTCCCGTACCGATTAACGTGCCGCTGGTGCCGAGCCCAGCGACGAAATGGGTGACGTTGCCGTGCGTCTGATTCCAGATTTCGACCCCAGTGGTGTTGTAATGTGCTTGCCAGTTAGCGGCGTTGTTGTATTGGTCGGCGTAGTAATAGCGATCTGGTTCGCGGGCGGCGAGTTCGCGCACGGCCAAAATCGCACCGTCGCTACCTTCCAGCGGATCGGTCAGCACCAGTTCCGCGCCATACGCCCGTAAAATAGCGATGCGTTCCGGGCTGGCATTACCCGGCAGGAACAGCTTAACGCCGTAGCCCTTCGCCGCGCCGATCATGGCATACGCGATTCCGGTATTGCCGCTGGTGCTGTCGAGGATGATCTTGCCAGGACGCAGATCACCGCGCAGTTCGGCTTCGCGGATGATGTTGAGCGCGGCACGGTCTTTTACGCTGCCGCCGGGATTTGCCCATTCTGCTTTGGCGAAGATTTTGACATTTTCCGGCAGGTGTGCCGTGATGCGGCGGAAACCGAGCAGCGGTGTATTGCCGATCTGTCGTTCAATCGTCGTCGCCGGAATTGTAGTATACACATCATAATTACGCAGTGCAGTCATTCCAATAGTCCTTAGTGATTAGCCTTTAGTGATTGGTCTTTTGAATGCTAGGTGCTAGTTCAATATAGCTTGATCTTGTATATCAACTAAGAACTAATACCTAATCACTCAAACAAAAAGGCTGATACGCAACAAAAAAGCGCAGCAGCATTCCACGTTACGGAACGCTCCACGCTCTCAAAGTCGCCTACCAGCCTTGTGAATTGGCTTGGGTTAAGGTCGCTCGATCAGATCAGGTGGTCAACGCCCCGTTTCCTGACATGAACGACAACAAAGTGCAATATACATTGGTTTTCCGTTTTTATAAAAGCATCTGGGTGACTGTATCAGCCATTAATCTCTAGCAATATAGCGAATGGCGCTAAGGATGTCAACTACTTAGGTGTCATTTTAAAAAGACGCTCATACTCGTAGTGATCTTACGTTACACATCGCTTGCCCTATGCCTATCAATGGCTATAGTCAACAACCCCATAGCTAAAGCTAGGGGCTTGCAGTTGGGGCGGGATTTTCACCCACTTCACCCACCGCGTTTGGGGCATTGACTGACCCCCGACGACCAATATTGATCGCCGCGTT
>DAOTTO010000276.1:0-6887 GCA_034437895.1 Anaerolineae bacterium
TGTACCAGCAAGGCTTACCGATACTTCCGTAGACGGTGGGTTGTTCGGCATTCGCTTCAACTGAAGTCATATAGTAGGGAGTTCAAATCTCGTAGACGTGGACAAACTATATTTGCCCATGTCTCAACTTCAAAATCTATTTAGAGGTACGGCATTTCATTGTTCCATCAGGACTCCACGCGACGACGGCATAATTGGGCTGA
Source organism: Anaerolineae bacterium (assembly GCA_034437895.1). Lineage (GTDB taxonomy): Bacteria > Chloroflexota > Anaerolineae > Aggregatilineales > Phototrophicaceae > JANRLJ01. Next base: position 204 of record DAOTTO010000276.1, read on the forward strand.
GTGTACTGTGCTGCGGGGGTTGGGGTGGGTGTGGATTCAGCCTCATCAGCGACAGTTGCGATGACGACACCTGTACTCGTATTGTAGGCAAATTGAGTCCCATCAGGGCTGAAATCTACGGAATAGACGGGGTTTCCCACTTGAACAATTTGCGTTTGCTGCCCTATATCAGGGTTCCAAATACGAATGGTGCCGTCTCGTGATGTACTCGCTAAGTGAGATCCATCGCCTGCCCAAGCCAAAGATGTAACATTTTGAGTATGACCCGATAAAGTCCTGTAAATTTGAAAGCCAAAGGAAAAGGAAAAAGTTGTAAGCGGAAAGTTGAAGTGGATTTCTATTCGCTACTTGTCACTTTCAACTTCTAAAAAACTATGCCTGACGACTACAAACAGCATTACACCCGCGAGTATTTTGAAAAATGGAATTATGCTGATCGCGGGTTGGGGCGCTATAGCATGTATTGGTTTGCGCGGCGCTATTATGCGGCGCTCGTTCAACGGTATGCCCCGCACGATCACGGCAAGTTGTTGGAACTTGGCTGCGGGTTAGGCCATTTGCTTGGTCTGCTGCAAGATGATTTTCAGTGCGTGGGCATTGATCTGATTGATTACAGTGTCGAGCAGACGAAGATCAACGCGCCCAAAGCCGAAGCCTATCAAATGGACGTGGGCGAAATTAATCAATTTGAGGCCGGGACGTTCAGCGCGGTTGTGGCGCTGCATTTGGTCGAACATCTGCCCGATCCAGCGGAGACGATTCGGCAGGTCAATCGCTTGCTCAAGCCGGGTGGCGTGTGGCTGTTTGCGACTCCGCATCCCGATTACGCCTTCCGCCGTTTTAAAGACCGCGAAAATGACGCGATTGGCAAAGATAAAACACACATCAACGTCCATCCTCCGGCGCAGTGGCGGGAGTGGTGCGAGGCGGCTGGCTTTACCATGATTAAGCAGTTCGGAGATGGCTTATGGGATGTGCCGTACTTTCCCGTCATCCCCAAAGTGGTGCAGTTCGGGATGTTTGGGCTGCCAGCCTTCGCACAGGTCGTCACCCGCACGACGTTAACCCCGCTGAGTCTCGGCGTGAATCAAATTGGGATTGCCCGAAAAAAGTAATATTTTTCTATAAAAAAAGTTATGTCTTGCTAAAAGTAAAAATACTTTTTCTCATGACGAACTTAAACCTGCTAGAATATGCACGAAACATCTGTGTTAGTTAACTGCGGGAATCTTCGTTATGCCCCACTTTACCGCTGCTATTAAGACCGTCCTTGATGCCGTTGCGGCGGCTGTAGTCATCTTTCAAGAGAACAAAGTTATTTTTTCTAATACTGCCGCGCAATGGCTTTTCAGCTATACTGCCGCAGAGATGCAAGGCATGACATTAAATGCGCTTACGCATCCAGATTCGTATCATTTACTCCAAGATTGGGATGTCGCCAGCCAGCCTTTGCGCGGGGTCGAGATCAAACTTCAAGCCGCTAATGGTCAAGTGTTAACCGCTGAATTTTCGGCATCGCTGACGGAGTTCGATGAGCGGCCTGCTTGGCTTGCAACGCTCGTGGATGTCTCGCAGCGTTGGCAGGCAGAAGCCAAACTGCGTGAAAGTGAGTTCCAATATCGGTTGATCGCCGAATACAATCAGGATGTTGTGTCGTTGACCGACAGTGACGGGTGGATTATTTACACAACGCCTTCCGTCAAAGCGATAACAGGGTATACGGCTGAGGAACGATTGCAAAATCCAGCATGGACACTCCTCCATCCTGATGATTCCTCTACCATGCAAGCCCTTCAAACACAGATGAAACAAACCCATGAGCCGATTCGTTATGAATACCGCATCATGACGAAATCGGGCGAAGTTAAATGGTTAGAAAGCATCACACGGGTGATTCGGGATAATCAGTTCGCTTTTGTCGATGCGATTACGGTTTCCCGCGATATCACACACCGCAAAAAGATTGAAGAAGCCCTGTATAAAAGCCAGCACTTTTTGCGTGATATAGGCCATCTTGCTAAGATCGGCGGCTGGGAATTTGATCTTTTGACGCAGCAAGTGAGATGGACGGAAGAAACTTATCGTATCCATGAGCTGCCGCTGCATTTTGAACCGACGTATCAAAATATCTTGACTTTTTATACACCTGAGTCAGCGCAAATTTTAGAACAAGCGGTCAGAAATGCGCTTGAAACAGGCGAAGCGTATGATCTTGAACTGACCTTAATCACGGCGAGGGGGAAAGAGATTCAAGTACGTGCCATCGGATCAGCCCGTTCTAGGGACGGGCGTGTTATCAAGATGATTGGTGCCTTACAGGATATTACCGAAAAGAAACAAGCTGAGGAAACGCTGCGCCAGAGTGAAGGGCGTTTGCGTTCACTGCTGGAAACGCAATCTGCTTACATGATACGTACCGACCTGAATGGCAATTTCACTTATGTTAGCCCAGCATGGTTAAAAAAATTTGGAGGGACATCAGAGCAAATGCTTGGTACGTCTTCACTGGGGGCGGTTTATCCTGCGGATCATGAAAAACTTTTCATTGCTGTCTTTCAATCTATAGAAAACCCAAATCAACCCATCCAAGTCACTTTGCGTAAACCAACCCCCGATGGTGGCTTGATATGGACATTGTGGGAATTTGTCGGCCTGCAAAATAGTGAAGGTGTAGTGAACGAGATTCAGTGCGTGGGGTTCGATATCACCGAGCGCAAACAAGCGGAAGAGTCCCTGCGCCGTAGTGAGCAGTTTTATCGGGCTTTATTTGAGCAGACCAACGATGCTGTATTTCTGATTGACTTAGAGGGTAAGTTTTTTAATGTTAACACCCAAGCACAAAAGATGCACGGTTATGCGAGGGAGGAAATGATCGGTATGCCTTATGGGGATACCGTTGCTCAAAATGAATATTTAGAGAGTATGGCTATCCTCAAGCGCCTTATTGCCGGAGAAAAAATGCCCGTTTATGAGCGCACTTTACGCCGCAAAGATGGCAGAACCTTTGTGACTGAAGTGAATGTTCAAATCATTTATGATACAGAGGATAACAGCAAGCCGCTTTATATCCAGAGTGTCGTGCGTGATATTACCGAGCGCAAACAAGCCGAAAATGCGCTAAAGGCAGAACGTAATCTTCTTGTGACCTTAATGGAAAACATCCCAGATAAGATTTACTTTAAGGATACGGCTTCGCGTTTTACACGGGTTAATCGGTCACAAGCGCGTATGCTTGGGCGCAATTCTCCAGACGAGGTTCTTGGCAAAACCGATAGCGACTTCCAACAGTTGGATTTAGCGTCAATTTTTTATAACGAAGAACAGCATCTTTTTGCAACAGGTGAGCCGATTATTGATCGGATTGAATATAACCCGCTGCCAGACGGTACGCCGCGCTGGTTTTCTGCGACGAAGATGCCGATTAAAGACGAACAGGATGGCGTCATTGGACTGGTAGGGATTTCTCGCAATATCACAGAACGCAAGTTGGCGGAAGATGCGATGCGCGAAAGTGAACAGCGCTATCGCCTTTTGGCCGAAAACACCAGCGACTTTGTGACGTTGCAGGACACAAGAGGAGCGTTACTTTACGCCAGTCCGTCGTTTGAACGTCTGCTTGGGCATACTTTCGAGGACTTAAAAAGCCCTGATCGCGGTCAGATCGTCGATCCTGAATTTCATCCGGTGATTCTTCACGCCAGTGAGCGTGTTCTTAAGGGTGAAACCGTCTCGCGTCTGGAATATCGTGCTTATAAAAAGACAGGCGAGGCGGTATGGCTGGAAGCCAATGTCGTGCCGATTTGGAACGATGAAGGCCAAGTGTATCAGTTATTAAGCTCGACACGCGATGTAACGGTCAACAAACGGATGCAGCAGTCCTTACTAGAAAGTTCATGGCGGTTTCGAGCATTAATCGAGAACAGCTATGACTTAATTTTGCTAGTGGATATAGCAGGGAACATCACGTATATCAGTCCCTCATCAATCCGCATTACAGGCTATCCAGACACCGCGTTTGTAGGGGATGTCGCCTCGCAGCAGCTTGCCAATCTGGTTCATCCTGACGACCTACTTATCATGAGCGATTTCTTTAATTTGCTCATCAGCCAACCAGCGATCACGCGGGTTATGACTTGTCGGTTGCTTCATGCCAAAGGGCATTGGGTGTGGCTGCAAGGGGTTGGGACAAATTTATTGGCACAGTCGGGGATTGAAGCTGTCGTCATTAACGCCCGTGATATTAGCGAAAGTGTCCGCGCCTTCGAGTCTGAACGCGAACAGCGCCGCTTTGCAGAAACACTGCTCGATTCACTCGCCATACTCAACAGCACTTTAGATTTTGATGAAGTGTTGGAAAATCTTTTAAACAACATCGAGCGAATTATCCCGCATGAATATGCCAATATCGCCTTGGTCGACAAAGCCTTTATGCGGGTGGTGGGTGTGCATGGGTATACCCCTGAACAAGCAAGCCTAGTGAGCGGTTCGCGCTATCCCGTACTTAAAACACCCAATCTGCGGCATATGCTGGAAACGCATCAACCGCTTCTCATTCCGAACACGGCAGAGTATGCCGGATGGCAGCCGATTTTACTGGCATTTGAGATACAATCTTATTTAGGGGTGCCGATTTTGCTCAATGAAAACGTCATTGGTTTTATTAATCTGGAATCAAAACAGGCGAATTTCTTTACCGAGCATGAGGCGGAACGTCTGAAGGTATTTGCTAATCAAGCGGCTATCGCCATCAATAATGCCCGCGCTTATGAGCAAGCCCAAGAATTAGCTATCGTGCGAGAACGGCAGCGACTCGCTCGTGATTTACACGATGCCGTCAGCCAGACACTCTTTTCTGCGAATGTCATTGCGGAAACACTGCCTTTACTATTTGATGTGGATCGTGATGAGGTAAAAGCAGGGTTGGGGCAGCTTGCCCGCCTGACGAAAGGGGCATTGTCGGAGATGCGGACGCTGCTGGTTGAGCTGCGTCCCTCCGCGTTGTTAGAAACCGATTTAACCGTACTGTTGACGCATCTCGTAAATGGTTTCAGCAACCGTACCCAAGCCCGGGTTGAATTTTTCGTGGACGGCAGCGAACACTCCATGCCAGCCGATACGCGGGTGTGTTTTTATCGCATTGCACAAGAGGCATTAAATAATGTCATCAAACATGCCCGTGCGACATCGATTCGCCTTACCCTACAATTTGGCACCAACCAAATCAGATTAGACGTGTTGGATAATGGCATTGGCTTTGATCCTAATACTGTTTCGTCAGCAAATCTTGGCTTACGAATTATGAGAGAACGTACTGAGGGGGCGCAGATCACGCTTAAAATTAAAAGCGAGGCTGGACATGGCACCCACATTTCATCTATATGGACAAGGCAATATAATAATGACTGAAATAAATGATACGCCTCTCATTCGAGTGATGATTGTAGACGATCATCAAGTGATCCGGCAGGGGTTTGCGATGTTTTTAAAAGCCTTTCCCGACTTAGAATTTGTCGGTGAGGCCGCCAACGGACAGGAAGCCATTGACCTGTGTGGCAAGATGCGCCCTGATGTGATTCTTATGGATATGAAGATGCCCTTGATAGACGGCGTGACCGCCATTCGGTCAATCCGCCAGGAACATCCCGAAATTAACATTATCGCGCTGACCAGCTTCACCGACGATAAACAACTTGTGCAAGCCGCCTTAGAAGCGGGGGCGATTGGCTACCTATTTAAAGACATTTCCATCAACGATTTAGCGATGTCGATTCGCACCGCACACAGCGGAACACCCGTCCTCTCCGTCGAAGCGACACGTATGCTCATTCAATCTAAAACACGGCGCACCGCCACTGATTTTAATTTGAGTGTGCGCGAACTCGAAGTGCTAGAGTTAGTCGTACAAGGCCTGAATAATACGCAAATCGCGGAACGCCTAACGATCAGCCGCTCCACGATTAAGTTCCACGTTAGCAGCATCCTCGGCAAATTGGGCGCGACCAGCCGCACCGAAGCCGCTTCCATCGCCCATCAATATAAACTGGTCACATGACCAGTCCACTAGAATAGGAAAAAAACTCCTCTATTGCCCAATAGCTTAGAAATCTAATTGAATATATGCTTAGAATAAGATTAGGTTTAAGGTATTACTGTGATCACAATTCTCATCATCGAAGATAGCGACGATTTACGCGGCGATATTGCAGAAGTTCTCTCTTTGGAAGGGTATAACCCCTTACAGGCAGAGGATGGTTTAAGAGGGGTTGACCTAGCGTGCAAATATCATCCTGATCTTGTTTTGAGCGATATCAATCTGCCTTTTTTGAATGGTTTTGGTGTTGCTGAAGCGCTAAAAGGCAACGTTGATACCGAAAACATTCCATTTCTATTGATGACGGCGGCAACTGACCTCAAATCGCTGCCTAAGGAGTTTGAGGGTCGTGTGCTGATGAAGCCATTTAACCTATCTGCCCTCCTAAAAATGATTCAAGCGTATATCGCCTAAATGCCAGGGAAGTCGTGCCGAAGCTCGTTTTAGCTTGCGTTTACTGTGAATATCCTTAAGCTCAGTTTTGGATAGCGCACTTTGATTAACTTTTATGATGTCCTCATCCCCCGACCCCTTCTCCATTGCATGGAGAAGGGGAGAAAAACGGTTCACAATGGTTCTTTAAGTCCCCTCTC
>DAOTTO010000277.1:0-7934 GCA_034437895.1 Anaerolineae bacterium
CCCCCCGGCTCCCTCTCCAATACTTGGAGAGGGGGAGAAAAACGCATCTTGAAGTCCCCTCTCCATGCAATGGGGAGGGGATTTAGGGGTGGGGTAAATGCGTGAGCGAAAGTCCTAACTCTCTTAAATCCGGCTTGATTCTGTCCAGTTTTTCTACCCTGCTATGGTGTTACGCAAACGTTTTCCTGATGGTGATTTGCACGTTACAATAGAGGGAAAAAGCATCAAATCTAATTTTTATGGCAACGAGGATTTCTTAATGAACGACCAAGAAAAACATCAACTTTTTAAGCAGTCATTAGAACAAGGTGAAGGCATTGTGCGGCTTGCTCCCACATGGGTGCCGCGCTCCTTTTGTGTGCCGGGGCGGCGTTTGCGTTTGCACCCTCATGATCTTTATGCTTTGGGCGCGCATCGCGGCGGTATTGATGAACGCTGGTTTTCCTCCACCATCGCGGCGGACAACGGCTCCCTCACGCCGCCCGATGAAGGCTTGAGTTATATTGTAAATGGTAAGCAAAAGGCGACGTTGCGCGATGGTGTCGGTCTGATGGGCAATGATTTTCTCGGCAAAGCGGCCATGGACAAGTATGGCGGCTGGGTAATGTACAGCAAGTTCTTCGACAACATGTATCCCCTGCCTCATCATGTGCATCAAAGTGACGCGCACGCGGCAGACGTTGGGCGGGTCGGTAAGCCAGAAGCCTACTACTATCCGCCACAGTATAATTTTGCCAACGACACATTCCCGTATACCTTCTTCGGGCTAGAACCCAGTACTACGAAAGATCAGGTCATCGACTGTCTCAAACGTTGGAATGAAGGTGACAACGGTATCTTGCGCCTCTCCAAAGCCTATCGCTTGACACCGGGCACAGGTTGGGACGTGCCGCCGGGCATTCTCCATGCACCGGGCACACTCTGCACATATGAGCCGCAGCGTGCCAGCGATGTCTTCTCGATGTGGCAGTCGCTGATTGCCGATTATCAACTGGTCGATTGGTCGCTGTTGGTCAAAGATGTGCCCGTTGATAAGCAATACGATTATGATTACCTGATTACAATCCTTGATTGGGAAGCAAACGTTGACCCTGATTTCGGGAAGCATCATTTCACACAGCCACAACCTGCTAAAGACGTAGACACGATGCACGACGCGGGCTATCACGAGAATTGGATCACATATGGCAGTGACTATTACAGCGCGAAAGAATTGACCGTCTATCCGGGACGTACAGTTACGATTCAAGATCCTGCCGCTTACGGCTTGATCTGCGTGCAAGGCTATGGCCGTTTTGGCAAGCACCCTATCTCCTCGCCCTCGCTCATCCGCTTTGGTGAGATGACCGAAGACGAGTTTTTCGTCACGCACAGCGCCGCAACGCATGGTGTCACCATCACCAACGGTAGTTCAAGTGAGCCGCTGGTCATCCTCAAGCACTTCAATCCGGGCAACCCGGAAATGCCACAGCGAGGCACAGCATTAGCGTGAACTACAAGTCAGAGCTGGTCGGCGTGCTAGGGTATCCGGTCGCCGAAAATCCGACTATTGTAATGCAGGAAGCGGCATTTCGTGAGTTAGGGCTGAACTGGCGTTACCTCAATCTGGAAGTGCCGCCGGAACGCTTGCCTGACGCGATTAAAGGCTTGCGCGCGATGGGCTTTCAGGGCTTCAACCTGACCATTCCGCATAAGGTCGCCGTCATCCCTCTGCTGGATGAGATCGCGCCCGATGCCGCGCTGATCGGCGCGGTTAACACTGTACGCTGCGTTGGCGAGCGCTTGATCGGGGAAAATACTGACGGCAAAGGCTTTTTGCGCGGCGTGCGCGAAGAAGCGCGGGTTGACCCCAAAGGCAAGCGCGTGGTGCTGCTTGGGGCGGGCGGGGCGGCGCGTGCGATTGCAGTCGAGTTGGCACTAGCAGGCGTGGCGGAAATCACCGTCTATAATCGCAGCCAGAGTCGTGGATCGGTAATGGTCTCGGATTTGGTAGCGCGCACCTCCGTTAAAGCCACCTTCCATGTGTGGACAGACACCTACCACACCACGCCTGATATCGACATCCTTGTGAATTCAACCTCCATCGGGCTATACCCCGATGTCGATGCGATGCCTGATGTAGACCTCAGCGATGCACATTCGAGCCTGCTGGTATGCGATGTCATCCCCAACCCGCCGCAAACGCCGTTCATGCGCGCCGCGAAGGCACGTGGCTTGCAAACCCTCACCGGGTTGTCGATGCTCGTGTTTCAGGGTGTGATCGGGTTTGAGATGTGGACAGGGCACAAAGCTCCCGAAGCAGTGATGAAAGCGGCGTTGGAGGAGGCGTTCGAGGTGTGATGCAAGTTCACGGTTAACAGCTTTCAGCAGAATAAGACTGTGAAACGCTTCATTTTGTCACAATGTCATTGCCGAAAGTGCAGTAGGTCAAACAAGAATCAAAACGGGAGGTAGTTAAACCTCCCGCTGCATTTCGACAAAAGGTATGCTTTTTGGCACGCCTCTCAGTATGATAGGCTATTCACCTAATTCACCGATGCGTTCCGCCTGATCGAGGTTATCCGCTGTAATCATCACCGGCTCAAGCAGCAAAATCGGGTCTGCTTGATAGGTGCAACCGCGTGCCGCCAAGGTCGCGATACGCATTGCGATGCGGCTCTGTCCGCCGGGGAACTGTTCGATTGTCCCGGTCAGACCACCATCACGCACACTCGCTAGCGCTTCGGGCAGCGCGTCAAAGCCGAAGATCGAGATGCTATCTTGCATTCCAGCGGCTAAGACTGCTTGCAGTGCGCCCAATGCCATATCGTCGTTAGCGGCGATAATAACCTGTGGGGCTTCATCCAGACCCGCCAGACCTGCTTCAGTGACTGATAAGCCTTGGTCGCGGCGGAAGTTCGCGGTCTGTTCGAACACAAAGGGGTACAGTTCTGCCATGCCATCGAGGATATTGTGGACGCCTTGATTGCGATCAATCGCGGGACCCGCGCCGGGCTGTCCTTGCAGGTGGAAGATCGCAGTGCCATCGGGGAACATCGCGGCAGCCGTTTCGGCTTGAATTTCACCGCCACGCACATTGTCTGCGCCGACATGCGCCAAAATCCCCTCGACACCTTCGACACGGCGGTCAATCGTGATCACGATAATGCCCGCTTCAATTGCTTCTTGCAGCACAGGCGCAAGTGCGGCGACTTCGAGGGGGGACATGACGATGGCATCCACACCTTGTACGATTGCTGCTTCAATGTCGGCAATCTGCTTGGTGGTGCTGTTTTCGCCGTCTGTTTGGATTAAGGTAATGTTGCCAATCGCTTCCGCTTCAGCTGCGATCTGGTTTTGCATGTGGACGAAGAACGGGAACGCCAGATCGGGCAGGGACGAGGCAATGGTGATCGCCTGATCAGCGGCGCAGGCAGCGATTTCTTCAGCGAAGAGGTCAGGTGCGCCGGTAACTTCCATGCCGAGTTCGCCAATGCGTTCCGCCTGATCGAGGTTGTCCGCTGTAATCATGATCGGCTCAAGCAACACAAGGCTGCTCTCTGGGGCGATGTCGTTACGCACAAAGTCGACGACAATCCGCAGTGCTTGGCGGCTTTGCCCACCTGGGAACTGCTCGATTGTCCCGGTCAGACCGCCATCGCTCACACTTTGGAGGGCTTCAGGCAACGCGTCGAAGCCAAAGATCGCAATCTGGTCTTGTATCCCCGCCGCCGTCACTGCTTGCAGTGCGCCCAATGCCATATCGTCGTTGGCGGCGATGATGACCTGTGGGGCTTCATCCAGACCCGCCAGACCCGCTTCAGTGACTGATAAGCCTTGGTCGCGGCGGAAGTTCGCGGTCTGTTCGAACACGAAGGGGTATAGTTCTGCCATGCCATCAAGGATATTGTGGACGCCTTGATTGCGGTCAATCGCGGGACCCGCGCCGGGCTGCCCTTGCAGGTGGAAGATTGCAGTGCCATCGGGAAACATCGCGGCAACCGTTTCGGCTTGAATTTCACCGCCACGCACATTGTCTGCGCCGACATGCGCCAAAATCCCCTCGACGCCTTCGACCCGCCTATCAATCGTGACAACTGGGATGCCCGCGTCAATCGCTTCTTGCAATACAGGCGCAAGTGCGGCGATGTCGAGGGGCGAAATCAAAATCGCATCAACCCCTTGCACAATCGCGGCTTCAACATCGGCGGTTTGTTTAGTGGCGCTGCCTTCGCCGTCGCTCTCGATCAGGTTAATCCCGCCGATGGCTTCCGCTTCCGCGCGGATTTCCGATTGCATGTGGACGAAGAACGGGAACGCTAGATCGGGCAGTGAACTCAGGATGGTGATTTCCTCTGCGTCTTGGGCGTGAAGTGGACTGATCGTGCCGAAAAGCAGCACCAAGAGTAAGAACAAAATACGCTTCGAATGGTTTAACATAAAGGTTTGCTCCTAACAGGATAGTATTTTATACGAATTGAACAGCTTATTGGTCATGTACAATTTGACGTCGTTGCCCTCCTTATAAATAAAGCATTTTGCCTCACACTACGCACTATAAGCGTCTGAAAAAAAGTTTAAACGCCTGTTCGAGTCCCCTCGACGTAATGTGAGCGATTGTTTGCAGAGGCAGATGTATATCCCACCTCTACCCAATACACAGGTTTAAATGCGCCGCCGCGACTTGATAAAGCGGTCGAACGCGACAGCCGCGATGATAATCAGCCCGATGATGATTTGCTGTGTATAGGACTTCACGTTCATCAGCACCAGACCGTTCACCAGCACGCCAATCAACAGCGCACCAATGACCGTACCCATCACCTTGCCCTCCCCGCCAAATAAACTTGTCCCCCCGATCACTACTGCCGCGATGACCCGCAGTTCATAGCCATCACCTGCCACCGCCTCCGAGGAGTTCAACATCGAAGACAACACGAAGCCGCTTAGGCCCGCGAAGAAACCGACGATGACGTAGACGCTGAGGATGATAAGGTTAACGTTCAAGCCGGAGAGGCGCGCTGCTTCTTGATTGCCGCCGACGGCATACACATGCCGTCCATAGCGAGTGTACGTCAGGATGATATGGGCGAGTACAGCGAAAATGAGAAAGATAATGACCGGCACCGGCGCGCCATTCGGTTCTGGCACCCGTCCTTGCCCCCAAAACTGATAATCATCCAAGAACCCGCTGATCGGACCGCCGTTCGACAACAGCAGCGTTAGCCCGCGAAAGATCGTCAGTCCACCGAGTGTCACGACGAACGCGGGGATCTTCAAGCGCGTAATCGCCAGCCCTTGCATGAAGCCACACAAGATGCCCATCATCATCGCCGCCGCCGCCGCCGCCATGACGCCCGCACCCACTGTTTGGTCGCCACTCAGCGAGAGCGTGTTCTGGTTTCCGCCTTTAATGACAATCGCTGCTACCATGCCTGAGACGGCGACGATTGACCCCACCGACAGGTCAATGCCGCCGGTCAAAATCACGAACGTCATGCCGATGGCGATGATGCCTGTGATGGAGACTTGCTTCATCACATTAAAGAGGTTACGCGTCGATAAAAAATTAGGTTCAGCGATGGCAAAGAACACCATCAGTGCAATCAGAAAGATCAGCGGCGCAAACTGCCCCAGCAGCCCGATGTAATCTCTACCGGATTGGGCACCCTCTTGCGGTTTATTTTGTACTCGTTCCATCAACAATGCCTCGTAATAAACTAGGATCTTTAAGCCTGTATCAATCAGATCTTTCACTAATGGGTTATTTTGTTTAGGGTAGCTATGCCTTGCTCCTACAGATATTCACATCAATTTATTCAAGAACACACCTATGCCGCCCCATTGGCTTTGTTCAGCGTCATCAACTGCATGAGACGTTCCTCCGTAGCATCCGCGCGCATGACTTCGCCCGTAATGCGTCCCGCACACAAGGTAATGATGCGGTCACTCATCCCCAAGATCTCTGGCAGTTCAGAAGAAATCATGAGGATGCCAATTCCCTGCTGTGCCATCTGGTCAAGCAACATATGAACCTCGGCTTTTGCCGCGATGTCAATGCCACGAGTCGGCTCATCGACGATCAGGACTTTGGGCTTCAACGCCATCCAGCGTGCGATGATGACTTTCTGTTGATTGCCGCCGCTGAGATTTGCGATGCGCTGTTCTGCGCTGGACATGCGAATATTGAGTGCATCGCGAAACTCTTCCATAAGACGCCGTTCTTCGCTAAAACGCACGAAGCCCAACGCGCGCGATAGATGCTTTAGCGCCGCAATGGTCAGATTCTCGCGCACCGCCATTGAGCGGAATATCGCCTGCTGCTTGCGGTCTTCAGGGACAAGACCAATACCATAGCGAATAGCATCTTTTGGCGAGCGAATGACCACAGGCTGTCCATCGATCATGATGCTGCCGCTGTCAATGCGGTCAGCGCCAAAGATTGCACGGGCGATCTCAGTACGTCCTGCACCCATCAAACCGGCAATGCCGAGGATTTCGCCACGTCGCAACTCAAAACTGATATTTTCCAAACGGCGCACATGTATGTCTAGAGCGTCACTGCTGCGCGATAGGTCGCTCACGCGCAGCACAACATCACCCAACTGCTGTTTTTTACTGCGGTGAAACAGGTCATCCACAGAGCGCCCGACCATCATACGGATGATGTCGTCAATCGAAACATCTTTAATGTTGGCAGAACCCACATTGCGTCCATCGCGCAGCACAGTGATTCGATCACAGATTTGCATCACTTCTTCGAGGCGATGCGATACAAAAATGATGCTGATGCCTTGTGCTTTGAGATCGCGGATAATGCGGAAAAGACGCTCCACTTCGCCTTCGCTAAGGGCAGAAGTCGGCTCGTCCATGATGATGACGCGCGACCGCATCGACAGGGCGCGCGCGATCTCTACCATTTGCTGCTCAGCAACGCTGAGCGAGCGCACTAACTGTTTAGCGTTCAAATCCAATCCGAGCCGTTCTAGTAGTTCTTGTGCTTGGCGCATCAACGCCTGCCAGTCAAGAAATCCCGCTCGTTGTGGCTCACGTCCGATAAAGATGTTTTCGGCAATCGTTAGACTGGAAACAAGGTTAAACTCCTGGTAAATCGTCACGATCCCCAACAGTTGAGCACGATGCGGCGTTTCGATTTGTATCCCCCGCCCATCCAGTTCCATTGTGCCGCTGTCCTGTTGATAAGCGCCTGAGATTATTTTGATGAGCGTGGATTTGCCTGCACCGTTTTCTCCCAGAAGTCCATGCACCTCACCCGGCGCAATGGTTAACGACACATCTTGAAGTGCCTTCACACCAGGGAAGTACTTGTTAATCCCCGTTATCTTGAGTAAGTCAGCCATAACATCTCTTTCCCAACATTGCGCGGTTCAGCTTTAGAAGACCACACCAGCAATCAAAATCATATTGGCATAGGGGTGAATTCCCCAGACCACACCACGGCATGGGCATGTTGTGTTTGCAGTTTGAACGGGTTATGTGGAACTTTTTGTTTCGGAACGGCTTCCAATAGCGCCGCAATCGCTTCATACGTCGCCGGAGTGAGCTGCACAATTTCCTCTGCGATGATTGCACCTTCGACTTGCAGTTCCCTCAACGTAGCGCGCAGCACCTCAAAGAACGGCGGTATATTCACGCTAACGGCAAAATCAAGACGCTGCGTTTGTGCTGAAATGGGCTGTCCAGCGTCCCTAATCACGAGAGTATCTAAATGGCCTAAACCAGCGATCACGTTTGAGAGGGGTTGGTTCAATAAACCTATCTTTTTCATCGAAATCGGTGCGAGATACCCCTGCCTTTAGGCAAGGGGGCGAACCAAAGGTTCGCGGTAAGCACCTTAATCCTTTCGTATAGGTGTAGCCGTCCGAATGGTGTAGAACTACACAATTGCTATGTTTGGTTGTGATTTTCCCAACTTCGGTTTTAATGTCGAAGCT
>DAOTTO010000278.1:0-4463 GCA_034437895.1 Anaerolineae bacterium
ATTAAAAGGCTGAACAAATTATGTTGCTTGAACTTGCTATAGGGGATGCTTACGGCGCGGGATTTGAATATGTCAATCGGCAGCTAATTCAGCAGTTCAATGATTTAAGCCGTTATATGCAACATCCTCGCCATAGCACACATCCCGGACAATATACGGACGATACACAGATGACCTTGGCGATTGTCGAAGCGATGTTGAGCGATGAAGAATGGATACCCCCAAATTTAGCGCGACGTTTTGTGGAAGTTTTTAAGCGCGATCCAAGAGAAGGCTACGCAAGCAGCTTTCATGCCTTTCTGAAACATGTTCACGATGGGGAACAGTTTCTAAAAGAAATCATCCCTACAAGTGACAAAAGCGGTGCTGCGATGCGAGCCATACCTATCGGCATTTTTTCAACCGTCGATGAGGTCATTCAAAAAGCCACTGTTCAAGCAAAAACTACGCATGATACGCTTGACGGTATCAATGCAGGGGTTGCATCTGCCTTGATGTCACATTATTTTATTTACCGCCTTGGCTCAAAAAATGCGTTGGGGAAATTCATTGAAGCGCATGTGGAGGGCGATTGGGCGGATGATTGGCAAGGGAAGGTAGGATCAAAAGGTTGGATGAGCGTAAAAGCAGCGATTACAGCAATCCACCATAATGATCGGTTAAGTACTATTTTGAAGGCGTGCATCGAATTTGCGGGTGATGTTGATACAGTGGCTACAATCGCGCTGGGTGCTGCCTCATGTAGCGAGGAAATTCTTCAAGACCTGCCGCAGCATCTCATTGATACTTTAGAAAATGGACGTTATGGACGTGATTATCTCGTTGATTTAGATAAGCAAATGCTATCCTTAATCAAGTGATTTATATCCAAGTATCCAATTCAGGCTCTGGAATGGGAAGATTGCGCTGTAAAGAGGCTTCAATCCAACTGCGCTTTGCATCTTCGATCATTTCAAGCGTTTCAGTAATCGTATCCCCTGCTGCAATGCAACCCGGTAGATCGGGGAGTGTCGCGCTCCAACCATTTTCTTCCGGTGTAAGGATAATCCGATAACGGAGTGCAGGATAATATTCCAAGTCTTTAGGCATACACTCTCTCCCTAAAACCAAACGCGCCCCACTTTTCAGTTGGAGGCGCGTATAGGTCGTTTTATATTTATGCTGCTGCTATGCGTTAAATGCTTTCGCCTTCAATCAAGGCGCGGAGCATCCACGCGGTTTTCATGTGCTTTTCGATGAGGCCAGTGAGGTAATCCGCCGAGGCGACATCATTATATTTTTCGGTGGTCATTTCCACATCTTCACGCAAACTGCGAATGACGGCTTCATGGTCGCTCAGTAAATTCTCGACCATCCCCCGCGCAGGTGGTACCACACCGGGTTCTTCCTTAAGACGCGCATATTGAAGAAACTCCGCCAACGTGCCAATCGAAGCTACCCCATAGCTGCGAAGGAATTCAGCAGTTTCATCAATGACGATGCCGAGTTCGTTATATTGACTCTCGAAAATCTCATGGAGCGAATGGAACTGCGGCCCTGTGACATTCCAGTGATAGCTTTGGGTTTTTGTCCGCAAAACTTCTTGATCGGACAGCGCCGCACGAAGAATGTTGCAAATGCCGTCGCGTGCATCTTTGTCTAAGCCCAAATTTGCTTTCATCATTTCCGGTGAGAGCTTGCCATTTTTTGCCATCGTTCATATCTCCCTTGTGTTAGTATGACAGAATTATCCTATTAGCCTAACGATTTAATGTGGGTAAAACATGAATTAGGCATGAGACTTATTCTAGCGTCAACAGAAAATGAGGATTTTTGGAGATCTAGCTGGATGAGGGCTTTAAGAGAAAATAGCTTAAAGGGTGTTTGATGGAATTAGGGACGCATCAAGCGATACGCCCCAAAATTGCTAACCTACTTTAGTTTTCTTCGTGACCGTTAGAAGGAACACCTTCGCCGTTGTAGCCACGACCAATAGCACGATACTTAAAGCCAATTTGGTTCATCTTGGCAGCATCATACATATTCTTACCGTCAATCAAAATCGGCTGTTTCATACTGTCGTGAATACGAGCCATATCCAACTGCTTAAATTCATTCCAAGGGGCAGTCAGAACGACTGCATCCGCACCATCAATGACTTCATAAGCATTGCTGCACATCGCAATCTCAGGCAGAATACGTCCGGTGTTTTCCATCGCTACCGGATCGTAAGCGCGGACGGTTGCACCCTGATTAATCAGATGACGGGCAATCGTCAGCGCGGGCGAGTCGCGGATGTCGTCGGTATTTTCTTTGAAGGCCAGCCCCCATAAGCCAACTGTTTTGCCCTTCACATCGCCCAACAAATCGTGCAGCTTGAGCAGAATATGACGGCGCATGAAGGCATTAATGTCCATAACGGCGTTCAAAAGTTGGGGATGTGCGCCGTGTGTTTGCGCCATATAAGCCAGCGCTTTTACGTCCTTCGGGAAGCAGCTACCACCGTAGCCGATGCCTGCTTGCAAGAAGTGATGCCCGATGCGCTTATCGAAGCCCATGCCCTGCGCCACTTCCGCCACGTCAGCGCCTAATTTTTCACAGATAATGGCGATTTCATTGATGAAGCTGATTTTGGTAGCCAAGAAAGCGTTGGAAGCATACTTAATCATCTCAGCCGTGCGGAGGTCAGTCATAACAATCGGCTTACGCAGCGGCAGATAAAGCTGTGCGACGGCTTCTGCCGCATATTGATCGGTTGAACCGAGAACAGTACGGTCTGTCTGCATAAAATCGACGACAGCCGAACCTTCACGCAAGAATTCCGGGCAGCTTACGACAGAAAATTCAACGGGCGAGGGTTGGTTGCTTTGAACAATATCTGCTACCCAGTCACCTGTACCGACGGGGACGGTAGATTTGTTGATGATGACGAGTTTGTGATCCATCGTCTTGGCGATGGTTTCAGCGGCAGCGCGTACATATTTCAGATCGGCTTCACCATCGACACCTTCCGGCGTGCCTACGCAGATGAAGGCGAATTCTGCATCCTTCAATCCTTCTTCGTAGGAGGTGGTAAAATGCAGGCGGCCTGCTTTCATATTACGTTCAACTAATTCACCCAGTCCGGGTTCATAGATGGGGAGGATACCGTTTTTGAGGTCTTCGATTTTCTTCGCATCGACATCGACAGTGATGACATTGTTGCCTAGGTCGGCGAAGCAGGTGCCGTTAATCAAGCCTACGTAGCCGGTACCGATGACGCAAATGTTTTTCATGGAGAGATTTTCCTTGTTATGAATAACGTGTGATTGATTGGCAGATTATTGGATAAGAACCGTATCGCAATCAGAAACAGTCTACCATAAGGTTTTCTAATAGAGTTAAGATCGTTCCAAATTTTCGGATTTTTTTCATATCATTGGCTGACTCGCTTGCCCATGATAATATCTGGCTTGCCCAGACCGTTGGCATCTGGCATCACGCCAATAATCCTATAACCGAGTTTCATGTAAAACGAATACGGATGATTTTGATAATTCTCAATCGTGGCGATCTTCTGCCACAGATTTTCGTAAAGATCAACCTCACCCAAGCTGGTCATGTGATCTTGATCGTCGCTGCCGAGCATCACCGTCAAACCGCCGTGTTCACGAACTTGATTCTCTAAATCCAGTACCAACGCCTGCCCTATCCCGCTGCCGCGTTGGTCAGCCCGCACGACAAGCGGATGCAGTTCCCACACATTGCCGTCATATTCAGGCAGTCCGCCAATCCAACCAACGACTTCTCCATGATCGTCTATCGCTGCACGGCAAATATGATCTTCCTCGCATAATTCATCCACTTCGGCTTGTGCCTCATCCAGCGTAGGCCAGCTATAACCCCATTTCGCCTGATTGAATTCCTCGTGCAGCATTTGCGCCGCCTGTTGGCGCAAAGATTCGTCGGCTGTGGAAAGATTGATAATCTGCATAACCTATTTCCCCGCCTCACTCATTACTAATCACTTCTTGCGCCACCCGCCGCCCGATTTCTACGGCGTAATTTGTCCCACGATCCCAGGGGTACACCTGTGACATACTCGCCCAATACAAGCCGGGAAGCGGTGTTTTAAGCGCTGGGATATTTTGGCTGTGATTCACCCCTGGCACAGGTTGGGCATACGGAGCACGAAATACCCACGTTTTACGAATCCACTCCGGCTTAAAGTTCGGGTTAAACGTCGGCAGCACTTTCGCAAAGCGCTCAACCAGCGCATCCTCACTCATCTGGAAATATTCATGATCGACGGGGGCATAATCGCCACAGTAAACCAACACATCACCATCATAATGCGCTTTGTCCATCCAATTGGTATGTTCCACCAACGCCAGAAATGGGAAGCGCGTTTTGGTCTTGTCGGCGCTGGTCGCAGGCAGATTCAGCCAATAGGTTCCGTCCGTCAAAAGTGACTGCTTAAGCGCGAAGACCACACACAACGCGCC
>DAOTTO010000279.1:0-3393 GCA_034437895.1 Anaerolineae bacterium
TTTCGGATAGTGTTTTCATTCTATCCCCACCCCTAAATCCCCTCCCCACTTCGTAGAGAGGGGACTTAAAGAACCATTGTGAACCGTTTTTCTCCCCTTCTCCATTGCATGGCGAAGGGGTGGGGGGATGAGGACATCATAAAAAAACGCTCCTTAAGTGAAATTTTTATAGCGATGACCACCAAATCTAAATATAACATAAGGAGGAATAAAGTAGCGAGATTTCCCCGACCTATACATCAGTGGCGGCCTTACGTGCCGTCGTCAGGCTAAGGGCAATTGAGGCTTAGTTTTCGCGGCGGGCGATGGTGATGGCGGCGACAAACGCCACGCCTATTCCGGCCATCATCGGGACAATCCAGCCGCGATCACTCCCGATAGCGGGCAGCGCCGACGGCTCATTGACAATATCCAGCCGCATGACGGTAAATTCGGCGGCGATTTCGGTCAGGGTGTTTAAATTGATCGTCTGGGCGGTACTCATCTTTGATAGCAGGCGGTCATAAAAAATGGGCGCGGTGCGGCGGAACATATTGAGCGCCCGCAGCGCTTCGGCGGGATCAGTCACAGGATGAGCGCGTAAGGTATAAATTTGGCGACCATGCCGCGCTGTCGTTTGCGGATGTGCCAATAAGTTTTGATACCAATCGGGGCGTGTTCCCCATGCCGAGACAACATATAATTTGCTGCCGTGCCGCCGATATTCCAGCGGGGCATAACGCAGCAAGCCGCTTTTGCGCCCGCGTGTCGTCAGCACGAGGACTTGCCCGACTCCCGCCAGATCAATCAATCCCAAGCGATAAGACCAAATCGGAAGCCGCACCATCCACCGCACAAGTCCTGTCGGATAGGGCATAATGGCGCGAGCAGGTTTTTCCTGTGCCATGCAGATCACTTTCTTCAAGCTATCCATCAATTTTTTAGACGTTAGGCAAGATTTTCTATAAGGATGACTCGGCGAGTCACCCGTACAAATCATCCGACGGCATAAATCCTACTTGTTATTACGGAAATCGAACCATTATGGTTCCATTATAGCGGAACTTGCGTGAGGCAAATCTGAAAAATAGGTTTGAATCTGTGGGGGGATTAATCCGACTTGAAGCGTGTCCCTAATGCCGCCGGGGGATCGCTGCGAAGCAAATTGCGCGTGGAACGCTGCATCCGGCGCGGCAGCAGCTTGACTAAGCGCTCGATTCCGCCGCTGCTGACGGCAAGCAGAGTCAAAATCATCAGCACCCAGGGCATCATATTCAGCAGCACGGGCGAAACATCAATATTTGGATTGCCCTGAATTACATTGGATAGCGCTCGCAGCGCGGCGAATAAATACGCGCCGAATACTACGCGGAAGGGATGCCAGCCGCCGAAAATCACAATCGCCAGCGCAATCCAGCCATCGCCGAGCATCACAGGCGGTGTTTGCCAGCCGGGTTTGATTCCGAGCGAGTAAGCCGCCCCTGCTAATCCGACCAATGACCCGCCGATCATCGTATAGATATAGCGCAAACGATTCACATCCACGCCGCGCGCAAAGGCCGCTTCCGGGCGTTCTCCGACGGCACGTTGCGCGAGTCCGGCGCGGGTATAAAACATCCAGAACCACGTTCCGATAATGAGCAAAAAGCTGAAATACACGAGCGCATCATGCGTAAATAGGATTTTGCCGACGACGGGAATTTCGCTCAACACGGGCAGAGGCCAATAAGGAATAGTGGGGCCGGGTTTGCGTGTGTATTCCTGCCCCAAAAACTGCGCCAAATCCGCACACAGCAGCGTTAGGATAAAGCCCACCGCCACCTGGTCGCAGCGCAGCGCAATTCCGCCGATGGCGACAATCAAGGCGATCAACGCGCCGACCAGCATCGCCGCCGCAATCCCGACCTCGACGCTGCCGCTGACATAAGCCGCCACGAATCCGGTCATGGCGGAAAGCACGAGGCTGCCGTCCAGCGAAAGATTGGTCACGCCAACGCGCTCGGTAATCGTTTCGCCGATGCTGGCGATCACAAGCGGCGTAGCGTTGGCGATAATGCTGCTCAGGATGTTGAGCGTTTGGTCATTCATGAACAGTAGCCTCTTTGGATGTGTCACTGGTAGGGGCGACTCGGCGAGTCACCCCTACAGAATGATCATTTTCTATATTAACAGGGGTTTTGGTGTCTTTATACGATTTTTCTTGCAAGCGCTCGCGTAGACCGTTAGATAATACCACCAGCAGCACCGCCAGCCCTTGCAGCACCCCCGCCAGCGATTGATCTAATCCCATCGACAGGCGCAACCGCGTACTACCCACAAACACGACAGAAAAAATAAACGCGACCAGCGGGACAAGTAGCACTCGCATCGACACCAGCAGCACGACCAGCAGCCCCAAAAAGCCGATTCCGCCCGAACTGAGCGGGCGCAAATTATCAAAAGTGAATAGGACGCGATACGCTCCGGCGATTCCGGCTAACGCGCCGCAGACGGCAAAGGCGCTAAGTGCGCTGCGTTCCGTCGGCACACCGAGCAGCAGTGCAGAACGGGGATTCTTGCCCGTCGCTTTCAACTGTAAACCCCAACGTGTGCCGCGCAAGGCCAACATCACTGCAAAAAAAGCCACCACAATAATGATGAGCGCCAACAAACTGACGGCGAAATCCGGCGAAAATTCCGGCAAAAGCGCGGCAGTAGGGAAAGGTTCGGTGCCTTGTGCGCTGCCGCCGATTTCCGGCTGCCAGGGGCCGGAGATGAGGTAAATGGTAAAGACATTCGCCAGCGCATTAAACGCCACGCCGCCGAAAATCTCATGGACACCGAGCCGTATTTTGAGCGTTCCCACAACCACCGACCACAACGCCCCGCCCAACATCGCCAGCACAATCTCAAACCCGATCAGCAGCGGCGACGGTAAATCCACGAACTGCGCCGCCCAACTAGCGAACAACGCGCCCATCACCATCTGCCCCTCGACCCCGATATTCCACAATCCCGCCGTGAACGTGACGATCAATCCGAGGCTGCACAGCACCAGCGGAATCGCAAAATTGATGACTCCCGCGAAGGCGTTGGTGTTGCGAAATGCGCCCTCCCAAACATTCTGGACGACTTCAAGCGGGTTTTGATTGATGGCGAGGATGAGCAGCGCCGTAATCACCAGCGAGGCGATAATCGGCAGAAGGAGTAAACCAAATTGTGCGGCGAGACGATTTCTTTGCATATCAGGTCGCTTTTAGCCATGAACTTTGCGTGATGACGGATGAAGGTGCATATACTTTGACGCAAAGAAGCAAAGAACGCAACGTTTCGCTAGGATTTCCTGTTCACTTAAGGGTCAATTTGTGTTTAGATTTAGGAAATAAATGTAATTAGGAGATGACTGTGCAACCATTGACATTATCTGACTTAAAA
>DAOTTO010000280.1:0-7738 GCA_034437895.1 Anaerolineae bacterium
CCACCCGAATCAATTTTGACGCGGATAAAATGATCTTCATTGTAGTCATTTGTCACAGTCGCCATCCAAGTTACCGTGTGTGTCTGACCGGATGCAAGGCCGCCAGGTGGTAAAAGAAGTGATCCGCCGGAAGATGGTCCTGCTATACCTGTTGACCGGCGAACATCTTCCGCCAGAATTGTCCCCGTACCAGATTGCGATGTACCGACATTTTGTACCGTAATCGTGACAGTAAAGCCCACATTACACGTCGCCGGATTCGGGGACATTGTAATTTGCCCGACAAAAACCAAATTCACACTTGACGCAGGCGCAATGGTTCCTACAGGCACGGTTGCCAATGGCACGGCGGTGGCGGGAACGGCGGTAGGCGGCGGCGGAACGGGGGTTGCGGGGCCGGCTTCCGGCGCGAAGCCGCTAATGTCGCCCTGTGGCGTAATCAATTGTGCGAACACCCAGCCTTCACCCGCGCCGTAACGAATCTTGTACCAGTCGCGGCTGATGTTGATGCCCAAGAGTTCGGCTGTCGCGCCGCTGGCGAGTGTGCCGAGAGACGAGAAATTTGTCCCCGGCCCGCTGCGGACGTTGATGCCAGCGCTGGCATTGGGATTCACCAGCGCCTGCGGTACATCAGGTGTAGCGCTGGGCGGGACTTCGGTTGGTTCGGGCGGGGTAGTTGGCTCTGGTGGCGTGGTAGGCGCGGCAGTGGAACCACTATTGCCGCTGTTTCCGCCCCCAGCCGTATTATTGCCCCCGCTGGAAGGGCGAGCGGTGGGCTGCGCGGCGGCGGTTTCGGTAGCGCGGCTGGAAGCGTCGATCACGTTGATCGTCACACTCTGCGGCGCACTGCTGCTGCCGTCCGCACGGAAAGCCGTCACCCCGATGATGTGGGGGCCAGCGCCTTCCGCCGTCCAAGTCTGGGTAATGCTAAAGGTCGGCGAACCGGCCTGATTCGGTGTCGCTAAGGTGCTGATGACAACATTATCAACCGCTACTTCAACGCGACTGATGTCTGCCCCTGCATTACTGACGGAAGCCTGAATAAAGACCTCCACGCCATCAAGAAAGGTCGCATTTGCTTGGGGGCCAGCGATGCGGACGATGGGTGCGCCGCTGAGGGTAATTTCTTCTTCGCCGCCGGATGTGGGCAGCGTACAGCCTGCCGCCGCGAACAGGGCAAGGGCGACGAGGGCCACTCGCCAGAATTTTTGTAGGGGATGGCTCGTCATAGAGGACGATGCGCGATGGATCATGCGTTAGGCTCCTAAAGGTGCATTACTGTGAGCCATTAAATCTAACGCAATATCGCTTAAGAAAAAAGATACGATTCCCCTACGCTTTATGCTACTTTTACACGCTTACTACATTAAAAGGCGGTAAAGACCCCTAATTCGCGGATTTCCACCGTAACGCCGTCTAGTTGCGACGGAATATCATGATCGGGCGGCAGTACATCCACCATTACGACGAGGCAAGGTGTGTCGCCGCCGACTTGTGTCCCCTGTGCAACACCCATCACATGCGGTTTGCCCATCAACATCGACGTATACCGCGCTTGTACTGCGTTTACTTGTTCGAGCGTTGCCATATAGAATAGTCCCTCGTTTTTAGCGATTGTTTGCTAGTAACCTGAGTTTCGGACAGTGTCCCCACCCCTAAATCCCCTCCCCACTTGGTAGAGAGGGACTTAAAGAACTATTGCGAACCGTTTTTCTCCCCTTCGCCATACAATGGAGAAGGGGTCGGGGGATGAGGACATCATAAAAGCTAATCAAAGTGCGCTACCCAAAACTGAGGTTATTTATAAAGGTGGGTTAGGCTGAAAGGCATGTTACTCGCTTCGCAGCGCCCGCGCCGTCACGAGTCGAGTCAGCCGGAAGGCCGGATACACCCCTGCCAGCAGCGCGGCGATCACCGCTACCGCAAATGCCTGCACAAATTCCAACGGCACCGGGTAAAAATCCATTGTCCAGCCGAATGAGCGCACGTTAATCACGTAGAGCAGCACCAGCGCCAGCGCCAACCCAATCGGCAGCGCCAGAAGCCCTGCTACCGTCCCCATCAAGCCCGTTTGGATCAGCGTGAAATTCCAAAGCTGACGCGGAGTCATCCCCGTTGCCCGCATCACTCCATATTGGCGGGTATTTTCCAATTGCAGCGAGAGCAGTGCGGAAAGAATCCCGATAAAGGCCACAATCGTCGCCAGCAATCGCAGCGCAATCGTGATGGCAAACGCATTATCAAACACGACGAACACACCCGCCCGTAGGTCGCGGTTGGACTGCACGAGTAGATCATAATCCGCCAGCGCACCGCTGCGGAGCGTATCAATCACGCTGTTAATCTCGACTCCCTCACCGACAAAGGCCGCGACGGACGAAATATAGGGATCGTCATAAAATTGATCGTAGGTGCTGCGATACATCAAGACCGTGCCTTGATCGGTGGAATAATCATAATATACGCCGACAATCGGGAAGGTGTGCGGCCCACGATCCGTCATCAGCGTGATGGTGTTGTTCTCGCGGGTGATGTCGCGGCGGAAGGAAAACGGCTCCGTCACGACAACCGCGCCTTCTTCCAGCGCCTGCTTATGGTCGGGGACGCTCAACCAGACGAACTTACGGCTGGATGAAATATCAAAATCGACAGCCTGCAAATTGACAGGCGGCAAATCAGGATAATCCGGCGCGGCGACACTGACCGCCCGTGATGCTGACACACGCTCCACGCCATCGACTGACGCGACAATCTGCGCCACGATGGGATCAACATCCACAGTCGCACGATTCGCAGTCAACAGCGGCGGTGAGACAAAAATATCGCCGCCGAGTGTCGTCAACAGCCAATCGGAAACGGTATTACGGAAGCTGCCGATCATCACGCTCACGCCGACGATCACGCTGATGGCGACGGTCAGCGCGGCGACTGCCACCGAAGTCCGGCTGAGTGAGCGCGACACGGCGCGGGGCGCAATCCGGCCTAACACGCCGAAAAGTCGCTCGGTGATGGGGGTAGCAAAACGCATCGCCCCCAGCAGCACAATCGGCGTAAAGAATGCACTCCCGACCACGATACAAAACAGCGCGGTAAAGCTAATTAACAAATTGCGCGTGGGGATAATCAGCAGGATCAGGCCGACAAGATTTAAAACCACTGCCGCGCCGGTGATAAAGGGGACGAGCTTACGCGCCGTCTGTTCCTGATCGCTGCGCCGAAGCGTTCCAGCAGGCGGGGTGCGCGTCGCATCATAAGACGGAATCAACGCGGCGGCGAGGCTGGCGAAAATCCCGATTCCCGCGCCTTTAAGCAAGGTAAACGTCGTCACACTGACGCGCTGCACATTGACCGTGAAATACAGATCGCTGATGGTCTGCGCGACCAGCTTCACCGCGCCACGCCCGAAGATGATGCCTAATCCTAGGCCTAAAATCGTGCCGATCAAGCCGAGAAAAACCGCTTCACTCAAGATCAGCGTAAAAATTTGCCCTTTAGTTGCGCCGAGCGCCCGCAAAACGCCGAGAATCGGGCGGCGTTGGACGACGCTAAACGTCACGGTGTTGTAAATCAAGAACACGCCTACGACCAACGCCAACAAACTCAATGCCTGAAGATTCAGTTCAAACGCGGCCGTCATCTGTTCGAGTGTCGTGTTATTTTCACTGACTGCACCGACTCGCGCCCCATCCGGCAGAATAGCGCGGATTTGGGCTAAGGTCGCCTCGGTTGTCGCTTCCGGCAGAATCAAATCAATCCGGCTGATCGAGTCAGGCTGTCCGACGATTTCTTGCGCGGTAGCAATATCCGCCAGCACCAAGTCATCAATCGCCTGCTCACTCACGCTGTCATTTGCTCGCACCAATCCGACAACCGTTACATCAGCCGTGCGCGTTCCGGTTCGCAGCGTGAGCATGTCGCCCGTCTGGAGGCCGATTCGATCCGCCAGCGTACCGCTGATAATGACCGTCCCCGGCTGGGCAAGAAAAGCCGAAAGGGCATTGAATCCCGCATCCCCAGCATTTTCGGTGCTGGCGGTGACGTTGCTCAAATACCCGCGAAAGGGCGCTTCGGCAAACGCATCCACACCGAGCAAACGCAGCGGTTGATCGCCTGCCGCATCATTTAACACACGCACATATTCCTCAATGATCGGGGCGCTGGTACGAATGCCCAGATCGACGCGAATCTGGCGATAAAGATCAGTCGGGAGTCCGGTGGGGCCGCCGACGATCTGATGGGTCGTTGCGCCGCTGATGCTGTTGGTCGAGAGGTTGAAGGCACGGCTGGCGCTGCCGTTGGCGACATCAATGGCGATGACTACCGCTACACCAAGCGCTACACCCAGTACGAATAAGAGACTTTGCAAAAATCGGCGGCTGATATAACGTCCCGCGAGGCGAAAAATGATGGGAGCAGGCATGATAAATTCTCATTGTTAACAATGTTTAGTTTGTGATATTTTACACGAATTTGATGACAAATGGCGTGAGCAGTGGATAAATTTACAAAATGTAGATACAATGTAGATACGATTAATTATGGGGCAAAAAATGAAAACACGTATTCAAAAATGGGGAAACAGCTTTGCACTTCGTATTCCTAAGTCACTTGTGACGGAAGCAGGATTGGATTTAGATACTGAAGTAGACATTTCATTTGTTGAGGGGAAAATTGTTGTTTTGCCAACGATCAAGCCTAAATATAACCTCGATGATCTTCTCGCCCAAGTCACTGATGATAATCAGCATGGGGAAATTGATCTGGGTAAGTTTGTCGGCAAAGAGGTTTGGTAATGGCTTACGTGCCAGAGCGCAATGATATGATATGGATTACGCTTGATCCTCAAGCCGGACACGAACAGTCTGGCAGAAGGCCCGCCCTTGTACTTTCACCCTTATCGTATAATCGCAAACTTGGATTAGCGATCATCTGTCCAATTACGAGTCAAATCAAAGCATTCCCGTTTGAGGTCAATATTCCAGAGGGTCTTAAAGTAAAGGGGGTAATTCTTGCGGATCAAGCCAAAAGTATTGATTGGCAGATACGCCATGCAACCTTCATCGAAAAACTATCCGATGAAATCCGTGTGGAAGTCTTGGGGAAACTGAATACGCTCTTGAATATTTAGTCCAATTAAATAAGGACAAGGATAGAGCTACCTATTCAGACCATCTTTAGCACCGAAAACGAGCCGTAAAAAAGGATATTCGTTTATTGTCTGGTTAGCGAGATTTGATATACTCAGGGTCTATCGCTAATACAGAGCTAGGCTGGCGGCGGGTTACTGAATAGGTTTCGTAAGAGGAAATAAAAATGGCGACTTTATCCATAAAAGATCAAATTGTGCAGGAAGTCGATGCGCTTGCGTCGCAACAGCAGGAGCAGCTTTTGCAATATGCCAAGCGTCTTAACAAAACAGTACTCGGTACGCCTGGCGAAGTGCTGTTGACGCATATCGACATATTTCAATTTGAACCAAGTGCTGTTGATGAAATGATGAAAGCAATAGACGGGGAGTGTGGGAAAATTGACTGGGAAGGATGGCAATAATTATCTACTTGATACAATGATGGGAGCAGGCATGATGAATTCTCATTGTTAACAATATTTAGTTTGTGATATTTTACACGAATTTGATGACAAATGGCGTGAGTAGTGCATAAACGCAGGGAATATAATGAAAGATAGGTATAGACACTCGCAAAAATCCGACAGATTACCTCTACGTGGAGTTTTTATGAGACACCTACTTTCAACACACAAGCGACTTATCCGACTCATTGGAATTCTAATCATTTTGTCCATAGTGGCGGTTTATATTGGCCTGCCAACTGTCATGGCTTTGACCGTTATCGCTCCTGAAGCCCATACAGACGGCGCACCCCCTGATGGATTCGCAATGATTACGCTCATGACAGATGACAATGTGCGGTTAGCGGCGTGGTATGCAGAACCCCAAAATGGTGCGGCGATTATTTTGGTACATGGAGCAGGCAGCGGACGCGAGAGTATGCGTGATTATGCCACTATGCTCCAAGAGAATGGCTTTGGTGTATTGGCTTTAAATCTGCGCGGTTATGGCGATAGTGAAGGACGCATTAATCGGTTGGGATGGAATGGGACACAAGACATCAGTGCAGCGATTGCGTATTTAAGTGGACGTAATGGCGTTGAAATTATCGGCGGATTAGGCGTTTCATTAGGCGGCGAAGTGCTGCTTGGCGCGACATCGCATTACCCCATCATTCGCGCTGTTGTCGCCGATGGTGCTACTTATCGCTCAGTCAACGAATACACCACCCTGCCTGCGAACCGGCCTCTCTATCGCAATTTTACCCAGCACGTTTTTTCTTTCATGGTCACTGTTCTCAGTGGAGATATTCAACCAGAGCCGCCGCTGTTGGAATCAATTCAAGTGGCGGATAACACATCTTTCTTGTTCATCGCGGCAGGCAATGAGGATTCTGAGGTAGCCTACAACCATTTGTTTCATGAGACTATGCCAGACAGTAGTTTATGGATCATCCCGGATGTCGGGCATACTGGCGGTTTCAATCATATCCCTGATGAGTATGAGGATCGTGTGATCGGCTTTTTCAACCAAGTTTTGCTTACCCCGTAATCTGCGATAACAATATACATTTATTTTGTAAGATTTTATCTCGGCGTGAGCTGTGGATAAATGCAGCGTATAATAAAGTCGGAGATAGCAACGGAGTTTATGCGATGGCGATAGACCAAATTAAAACCCTCATCACACAAGCCGATTTGCTGCGGCTAGACGCGGAAGACAAGTGGATTGAAGTTGAAGATGGGGAAATTGTCGAAAGCGAGAATAACGTGACTTTTTTACATCTCATCATTATTCAAAATCTTTATGACATCCTCAAACCATTTGTCAAAACTCATACTTTGGGGCGGATTTATATGGATGGCGCACGTTATATTCTTGCTGGGACGAAAAAAGGAATCCAACGCGCCTATTTACCGGATTTATCATTCTTGCGGACAGGACGTATGCCACTCGATTTTGATTTCAACGGCGACTTTGAAGGCGCACCTGATTTAGCGGTTGAAGTAGCATCTCCTGGTCAGACAAATAAAATCTTGCTGCCTCGAGTCACACGTTACTTGCAAGCCGGTAGTGATGAAGTATGGCTGATTTACCCTTGGCACAAAACACTCTGGCAGTATCGGCGGGATGCGGAAGCGCCTGTTTTATATCACGAAAACGACACGGTGGATGTATCTGTGCTGTTCCCTGACCTCACGCTGCCGATGCAAGCCATCTTTACTACTGAAAATGAGGGATAAAAATAGGTTCAATCGGACACATTTTTCGCCGTGATGAATTTCGTCGGAGTTAGCCGCAGCAGCAAGTTCACCATCGACACCGTTGCGCTTGCCAAAAGCCTCAGCGAGTGCGTCCCCCATATAACGGCGAGCGATGCGTGTCGCCCATTCGATCTTCTCCTCTGGCGTGGGGTTTAAGATTTCAATCGTGCCTTCGACGACGACGAAAGAAAACGGCGGCTGATCGTCATCGACACACAGACTCACACGCGGATCGCGGCGGATATTTTGCGCTTTGACCGTCTGTATGCCAGGTATTAAAGATCAGCGTTTCGCCGTCCAGCACAAACCAGATTGGGGCGAGATGCGGACGACCATCCTCACGAACCGTTGCCAGCTTGCCAGTGCGCGTCCCCGCCATCAAAAACTGATGCGTTTCATCTAA
>DAOTTO010000281.1:0-9987 GCA_034437895.1 Anaerolineae bacterium
ATCAACTTCGCAGTATGTACCTTCGATATTATCACGCGGGATAGTCGGGCATATCGCTAGGGATTCTTCCCCCCAGAATACTTCAAAAGTTGTATCGGGTTGGTTGTTAATCCAGAAGGTGCGCGATGTGGCGAATACGCCGCGCCGCGACTCGCAAATATCCGCCGGGAAGCGATTTTCACGCGGCTCATCCCCGCCAAAAGGCCAAACTTGATAACAGTGACGTGGATTCATCGCAAACTGCTCTCGACGAGGCCATTCGTCCGATTCAAAGCGGATGCCACCTTGCACAAAAACCATTTGGCTGATGTCGATCCGCCCTGCACGGTTATAAAGCACCAATGACGCGCCGTTATAAATCAGCACCACTTCGGGCGCACCGGGTTCGACGGTCAGCGCCAACATCGGCGTTCCGATAGGTGTCGGCGTGGCGGCCAATGTAGGGGTGGTTTCGGGTGTTTCGGTTTCCTCCACAACAATGACCACCTCAGTGGGTACGGTTGTCGCTGTCGGCGCTTCGGTATTGGTCGGCGGGATAGACGTTTCCGTTGGCGGAATCGCGGTTTCCGTCGGCGGGATTTCGGTAGCGGTTGGGATAAGCGCTAAGGCTACTGCGGTAGCAGTATTCTCAAGATCAACCGCCGCTTGTGCTGTCGCTGTAAGATCAGTATCACTCGTGCCGCCATTGAACACCTCCGGCACAAAGATCAAAGCTAACAACACCAATACCACAAATCCTGCCAGAATCCCTAAACTGAGGGCGATATTTGCGTTTCGATTAGACTTCGATATTTTCGTTTGCTGATGATGGTCATCTTCCAACGGTGAAAAGGGCAATGTGCCTGGGCGTGCCTTAGACGAATCGGTAATAGTAGGCGCATCTTCTTGCCGTCTTAAGCGCGAAGGCTCACCGGTGGGAAGCAAAATTTCTTCGGGCGGTATTGCCAATTTACGGGCAGAAGAGGTATCCAATTGATCCGTATCGGCATCATCGGCAGCAAAGGCCATTTCCAGCGCTTGCGCCAATGCCGCGCCGTTGGGATAACGATTCTTGGGGTCTTTTTCCATCACTTTCAGGATGACCTGATCCAGCGGCGGTGTAATTTTGGGATTTACCGAACTCGGTATCGGCGGCGGATCGCTGATATGTTTAAGCGCCACGCTCATGGCGGAGACATCTTCAAATGGGACACGCCCCGCCAGAATCTCGAACAGCACCACTCCCAACGAGTAAACATCACTTTGCGGCACAGATGCCGCTGAGGAAACGGCTTGTTCCGGAGCAATGTAATGCACACTACCAAAGGTATTGCCGATGGTGCCCTCCTGCGCGTTGAGCGCCAGCCCAAAATCGGTCAACACGGCATGTCCATCCGCCGTCACCATAATATTGGAAGGCTTGACATCGCGGTGAATCACCCCTTGGCGATGCGCGTAATCCAGCGCGTCGGCAATATCACGGATAATCGTCAGCACTTGGTTATGCGACAGTTGTTTATCCTGACGGGCATATTCTTTAAGTATTTGGCGCAGGTCACGTCCTTCGAGGAAGCTCATCGCCATATAAAACATCGTGGCATCTTCCGCGCCGCCAAATTGATACACCCCCACAATTCGGGGATGATGCAAACGGGCAATGGCGCGGGCTTCTCTTAGGAATCTTTCTCGATATTCGTCATCATCTTCACTGCCAGCTAATTTTGGCTCGATAACTTTGACAGCAGCATAGCGATCCAATTTAGAATCGTACCCTCGGTAAACGCGAGCCATCCCGCCTTGACCAAGGACGCTTTGAATCGTGTAATCCCCTAACTGCTTGCCGATAAGCGGATCGTTGACAGACATAGAGTGCTTTCTTCAGTAGAGCGATTTAAATCATTGAACACAAAACGTAAGACATTCTTCATATTATACCCGCCGATTGCAAAAAACGCCCATTGAACTTTCGATAGAAAACCGACGTTTCCCCAACGCTTTTAACACGCTTAAACCATTTCACTCAATAGGATTGCGGATAAGATCGAAAACTTGCGCTATAATCAGACGCTGTACCATTTCATTGTGACATGGGGAAGACCAACCAGTGACACCTTCGCCAGATATTCCAGAAAAAGAAATCCGCGAGCGCTGTACGCAGATATTGAGCAGCGCCGCCGAAGAAGCACGTCGATTAGGCCATAGCTTTATCGGCACCGAGCATTTGTTTATTGCCGCCACACGCAACGAACAAGGCCCCACGTATGCGCTGTTGCGCCGCGCCGGGTTAAACCCGCGTGAAGTCCGCAACGAAATTCGCCGTGAAATCGGCACAGGCGAGGGACCGCAGACGGATGTTCTGCCGTTTACGCCGCGTACCGAGATGGTGCTTTCGCTGGCGATTTTCCTCGCTGAGCAGGATAACGATCAGGATGTGACGGAAAGCCACATGTTGATGGCGCTGCTGCAAGAAGGCGAAGGCGTACCGATTCGCAAGCTGCAAGAGATGGGGTTTGACCTCAATCATTGGCTGCAAAAGTTGATCGCGGAAGAACATGATGACCTGATGCCGATTGATGCGGACGACAGCGATCTTTTTGACTTCCTCAGCGATTCCGACAGCGATTTCGATTTCCCGCGTCCGGGCGGATTCTTTGCTGAACGGCGCGGCGGCTTGCGGCTTGATGGCGATAACCGCCCCCAAACGCCCCTGCTCGATAAATATGGGCGCGATTTGACCGCGCAAGCCGCCGCCGGGAAAATTGGCCCCGCCATCGCCCGCGAAAGCGAAATCCGCGCTGTCGCCCGGACTTTAGCCCGCAGCAAGAAAAATAATCCGCTGCTGTTAGGGGATGCTGGCGTAGGTAAAACCGCTGTTGTGGAGGGGCTGGCCTATGCCATTTTCGATGGGACAGCGCCACCTACCCTCTCTAAAAAGCGCATCGTGCAAATCGAAATCGGTACGCTCGTCGCAGGGACAAGTTTGCGTGGGCAGTTCGAGGAACGACTGGTCGGGATTGTGGAAGAAATCAAAAATTCCGGCAACTGCATCCTCTTTATTGACGAAATCCATACCATCGTGGGCGCAGGCGATACGATTGATAGCAATCTCGACGCGGCAAACATCCTCAAGCCTGCTTTGGCACGGGGTGAAATTATGTGCATCGGCGCGACCACGCACGAAGAATATCGCCGCGCCATCGCACAAGACCCGGCGCTTGACCGCCGCTTCCGCACTATCGACATCGAAGAACCGTCGGAAGAGGACACGATCAAGATTCTGGCCGGACAGCAGTTACGCCTAGAGGAACATCACGGCGTGGTTATTAAGCAGGAAACAGTGGATGCCGCTGTGAAATTGTCTGTGCGCTATATGCCAGATCGCCGCCTGCCAGATAAAGCACTTGATCTGCTAGACGAAGCCTGCACCCGTGTGACGATACGCACAGTTCATCCTGATCTGGAAGATGCGCCCAACGATGTGCAGGTGTCAGATGTTGCCAGCGTCCTTTCAGAATGGACGGGCATCCCGATTACGGAATTGACGACTGATGAAAAACGCCGCCTGGCCGGATTAGAAGAATCGCTTTTAGGGCGCGTCATCGGGCAAGATGATGCGGTGGATACGGTTGCCGCTGCCATCAAAACAGCCCGTGCCGGACTAGGCGACCCCAACCGTCCGATTGGTGTGTTCCTCTTTTTGGGGCCGTCGGGCGTGGGCAAGACTGAACTCGCCCGTGCTTTAGCTAATTTTATGTTCGGCAGCGATGACGCGATGATGCGGCTGGATATGTCCGAATTCCATGACGCACATACCGTCGCCCGTTTAATCGGCGCACCCCCTGGCTATAAAGATACCCAGCGCGGCGGACAGCTTACCGATGGCCTGCGCCGTCGCCCTTATAGTGTCGTCCTACTGGATGAAGTGGAAAAAGCTGCGCCGGAAGTGTTCGATATTTTCCTGCAAGTTTTTG
The DNA here is from genome assembly GCA_034437895.1 of Anaerolineae bacterium. Classification (GTDB taxonomy): domain Bacteria; phylum Chloroflexota; class Anaerolineae; order Aggregatilineales; family Phototrophicaceae; genus JANRLJ01. The sequence goes on from DAOTTO010000281.1 coordinate 3,951, forward strand.
ATGAAGGCCGCCTGAGCGATGCACATGGTCGGCGGGTGGATGCGCGGCATTCCGTCTTTATTATGACGAGCAACATCGGCACCGAAGAAGGCGGCAAGTCGCTTGGCTTTGGCAGCAGCTTCGCCGATAAGACCGATTATTCCGGTTATTTAAACCGCTTCTTCCGTCCAGAATTTATCAACCGTTTGGATGAAGTGATTACGTTTAAGGCGCTCAACAAAGACACCCTGAACCGCATTTTGGATTTGCAGCTTCAAGAAGTCCACCAACGCCTGCGCGACCAGCGTTTAAGTTTGCAACTCGCTGAGGAGGCGCGTGAGCTTATTTTGCGCGTTGGTTACGATCCTCTCAGCGGGGCGCGTCCGTTACGGCGGGCGATTGAACGACTCGTCACACGCCCGATCAGCGCCAAAATCTTGGAAGATGCTTTCCCTAAAGGCAGCACCATCGTCGCCCGCGCCGGGGATAACGACAAATTGATTTTTGAGGTTGCCGCCGATTCGCCTACGTCATAGGGACATAGGATTGTGGTGAATTGTGGATAATAATAGCGACTAGGCATAAGCTACTTTGACAGAAAAACGCGATCCAGGTGCTGGCAAAGGTGGTTATGGAACAGCTTCAGAATTTGGCAGTTTAGCTGGATGGTCTTTTTCTGAAGCAGAGGATTTTCTCAATAGTCACCCTGCACTAAAACGATTAGTGATTTCACGTGGTGGTTATAGGCAATATATCTTTAAGGACGCTTCGGAAGTGTATATTCGGCCTAACGGTGAAATTATACGTCTACCACGTCCTATGTATTATCCTGATGGTCGTAGAATAAAGGGGTATCGGATAAATATTTACACAGGCATTATTCTTAGATCAACCGCTTGGCATAATATTCTGCTTACGGAGCAGGAATGGGTGAAAAAAGATGATGACACCAGCAAAAACACAGACGATTTTTGAAGCGCTTCATCTTGCAATCGGAGCATGGTTAATTACAGGTATTGAATATAAACGCTGGAATAGAGACCTTGTATTTAACGCCATTTATGACGATTCAAGAGAAGATACTGTTTTTCATGTGATTTTTAAAGATTGCCAATACATCAATTGGTTTGCGATGGGTGATGAGGTTGATGCACATCATGCTGCAGTCGATGTGATTGGAATGGAAATCGGTGAAGGGGCGCACCGTAAACCAGCGATGATCACAACGGATTTGTTTGAAGTCAGCATTACTTATGGCGAACTTGTCATTGAGAAAGACTGGTAAAAGAATTATTTGAGTATGAATATACCGCAAACAGGCCACCAGCCCATACCGCAGACTGATAAGGAAATCCGCGACATGCTCCGCAAGAGTATCGCCGCCGATAAAACAGACCCCTTTGCCACCGACCCCAATACTGCGATCAGCAAATTGGGGAAATTAGCGCTGCGGCGTGACGATGTGAACGATCTTTTCGCATTGGGGAATTTGTGCGCGCTTCAATCCATAACGCAGTTGGGAGACAACGACCTGCGTCTGCTCATCTTTTACGTCGGCAAGGCATTGATTGCCTATCGTAAAGCAGTACGCCAATCGCACAATGATGTGGATCGCAAGCTCGCCCGCCGCGCCACTGATGAATATATCGCGTGGGTGGCGGAGGTTGCCCGCAAGTACCCTTCGCGCCGTAACCTCGCGGTTGCTTTATGGGCAATTACCGAAGATGAAGGTGCTGATTTTAAATCAAACACGACGAGTACGAGCAGCAGTTCTTCTTCTGCCAGCGGAGACAACGCATCGGGGCGGTATGATCGGTACGCGACATCACTGCTTGACCAATATCGCCGCCAGATGATCCGCGCTGCGAATACCAGTGCGCGTCCGATTGCGCCCGAAGAAGGCGGCGATACGGTAGAAATTACGCTTGATGATCCCGAATTAGCGCTCGATATGAGCGATGCATCTATGACATTAGGCGATTTGAGCATTGATGACGAAAACCTCTCACGAGTGGATGAACTCTATATCCCGCTGAGTGAAACGCAGATTGTAGAGGAAAGCAACCTCCTTCATGAAACCGCGCATACCTCCCCGGAGGGCGATAGCGACCCAGGCGGGAGCCATGTCTCCGAATTTATGGGCAATACACCACCCATCAAAGGGCGCAGCGAATTTAGCCCTGGAGATCGCATCGAAGGACGCTACGAAGTAGCGGAAATACTATGGGGCGGGATGGGGGTCGTTTATCTGTGTTATGACCACGATCACCGTGAGCCTGTCGCCATTAAAAGTTTCCAAGAGCGCTTTTTGGAAAATGAGCGGGCTGTCACGCGCTTTACCCACGAGGCGATTACGTGGATTCGGTTGGACAAACATCGGCATATCGTCCATGCACGGCTGGTGCAGAATGTGAATAACCGTCCCCATATCATCCTTGAACACGTCAGCGGTCCCGAAGGGATGGGTTCGGACTTACGCAGTTGGATCGACCACAGTCGGCTTGATCTGGCAAAAGCGGTAGAGTTCGGGCTGCATATCGCTTTAGGGATGCAGCACGCCACCAAAAAAGTTCCCGGCCTCGTGCATCGTGATTTGAAGCCTGCCAACATTCTGGTCACGCATGACGGAATCGCCAAAGTGACCGATTTCGGCCTTGTACGCTCGATTGATCTGGAAGATATTCCCTCCGACGATGACGATGTGAACATCAGCGCGAGTGAACGCCTGACCCGTGTCGGCGCGATTGTCGGCACTGCGCCCTATATGTCGCCGGAACAATGCCAATCGCTGGAAGTCGATAAACGCTCCGATATTTATGCCTTTGGTTGTGTACTTTACGAAATGCTGACCGGAAAGCATGTTTTTAAAGCGCGGCGTTTTCAGGAATGGCTGCGGGCGCATATTCACGAAATTCCCACCTTTGATAATCGCAATCAGCGCCGCATCCCGGATAGCTTACAAGAACTTGTCTTACAGTGTCTACAAAAAGCGCCGGATAACCGTCCGCCATCATGGAGTTCGATTGTCGATTCGCTCATCTCGCTGTATACCGAGATGACAGGCGATGCCCCCATCATCGAGACGTTTGGCCCCCCGCTGGAAGCTCGTGAATTGATGGACAAAGGCTATTCGCTCACGGCGCTGCGCCGTTATGACGAAGCGCTGGAAGCCTATGACCGTGCATTGGAACTCCAGCCAGATTACGCCGCTGCGTGGACGCGTAAAGGCCGCACCCTGCGCCTCTTAGAGCGTTATGAAGATGCGCTCGCCTGTTACAATCGTGCGCTGGATATTCAACCGCGCTATGCTTTTGCTTGGAACGGGCGTGGGATTATTCTGGAAAGGCTGAATCGTTTAGATGAAGCGCTGCAAGCCTTTGAAACCGCGACGGAGATTAATGCCAACGACGTGTGGCATTGGTACAATCGAGCGGATGTTTTGCAAAGTCTTGGGCGCTACCATGAAGCGATTCCCCTTTTGGAACGCGGCCTGAAGCTCGATCCAGCACATCAAAATAGTTGGGCGAAGCTTGGACAAATTTATCGCTTATTACAAAAAAATGATGAGTCCGTCGCTGCCTATGAACAGGCCATCAAAGTAGACTCGACCTATGCCTGGGCGCATAATGGCTGTGGGCTGGCGCTTAAAGCTCTCGGCAGGCTGCGTGACGCTATGATGAGCTTTAAACGGGCGACGCGCTATCAACCGAATGAAGTGTGGCATTGGTATAACCTGACAGAAGTGTTGGTCGATCTTGGGCAATACGGAGACGCGGTGGAACCGGCCCAAGCCGCCGTCCGTACCGACCCGACTCATGCCGTAAGTTGGGCAAAGCTCGGTCAGGTGATGCGGAACGTCCGCCGCTATGACGAAGCTTTGCAAGCCTATGATCGTGCCATCGCATTGGAGCAAGATTCCGCGTGGGCGATCAACGGTAAAGGCATCGTTCTGGAGCAGATGGAACGCTACGAAGAAGCGCTGGAATGTTACCGTCAGGCGGCAGACCTTAAAACCAACGATGTGTGGCATTGGTATAATCAAGGCAACGTCTTGGTGCTGCTTGGGTTGTACGAAGAGGCGCTAGAGCCGCTGCGGAACGCCACAACCATCAATCCAGCCCATGCCCGTAGTTGGGCGCGGCTGGGGAATGCGCTGCGGCATTTAGAACGCTTCGATGAATCGCTGGTCGCTTGCCGGGAGGCGACGACTTCCTCCCCTAATTATGCGTGGGCATGGAGCGAACTCGGCAGCACTTATGAGGCGATGGGGCGCATGGATGAGGCGTTAGAATCCTATCGTCATGCCGCTGAATTTGCCCCCGGTGAAGTCTACTATATCCTCAAGCAGACCGATGTGCTTACAGCGCTCAATCGCAATCAGCAAGCCTATGAACTGCTGGAATATGCGCTGAGGATCGATCATCGCAGCGCACAAATCTGGGCGCAGCATGGGCAGATTTTACGCCGTCTGGGGCGCTTGGAAGAAGCACTTTCCAGCTATAGCCGCGCCGTTGATCTTGACCACGACCATGATTGGGCATGGAACGGGCGCGGGATGGTTCTGAGCCAGCTTAAGCGCCACGATGAAGCCTTGTTCTGCTTCGATAAAGCCATCGAAATTAATGCCTCCGACCCGTGGTATTGGTATGCCCGTGCCGACGAACAACTGATCCTGAACAAAGTCGCCGAGTCGGTTGCGTCGTTGGATGAAGCGCTCAAGCTCAATCCACGTCATGCAGAAAGCCATGCCAAGCGTGGACAAGCGCTGCGGCGTTTAGGCAAACATGAGGATGCTCTCGCGGCGTTTGATCGCGCCGTGCGGCTGAATCCACATTATGCGTGGGCATGGAACGGACGTGGCCTAACTCTTAAAGAGATGAACCGCCGGGAAGAATCGCTCGTCAGCTATGAACGTGCCGCCACCGAAGAACCGGGCGTGATTTGGTATCATATCAATCGGGTTGATCTGCTGCTGGAGATGCAGCGCCGTCATGAAGCCCTAGTAGCGATTGACCAATCCATTACCGCCGTCCCACGCAATCCGATTCTGTGGGCGCGGCGCGGGCAAGTGCTGCGCCGTTTGCGGAAATTTGAAGAAGCCATCACAAGCTATGTAAAAGCACTGGAGCTTGACCCAACGTATGCTTGGGCGTGGAATGGCAAAGGGCTGTGCTTGACGGAACTGGAACGTTTTGAAGAAGCGTTGATCGCGTATCGCACCGCGATTGACTGCGATGACAACGACGTGTGGTTCTGGCATAATTACGGGGATACCCTGCTTAAGCTCAAGCGCTATCCTGACTCGGAGGATGGGCTGCTGAAAGCCAATGCTATCGACCCGACACATGAACCCACTATCCTGAAATTACGCATCGTGCGCGAAAAAATGCGCGAGAGTGACGACTCCAATGAGCTTTAATCGACCTTTTAGACGACCCATCAAACGTGAGATTTCCGTAACCTATATGAGCGGCCCGTTGGATGGCAAAAAATTGGCCTTCGATCAGCCTACGATTGGGCAAGAAAAAATCATCACTATTGGTCGGCGCGAAGGCTGCGACATGCACATGCCTTTCGATAATCAAGTATCGCGCTTACACGCCCGTCTCGGCTGTGTCTCCGTCCCGACCACGACTACTGATGCCCTAAGCGCCCCGTTTGTGCTGACGTTCTGGCTGGAAGATGGCGGCAGTCGCAACGGGACATTCTTAGAAAAAGACGAAATCGTCAAAGGCCGAGTCAGCCTGCGTCCGGGATCGCTGTTTCGCATCGGGCGCACCTGGCTGCGCTTGGATATTCCACTTTCTTACGGCGATTAATCAACGATGACTCGCCGTTAAAATTCAGTTCTTTTGCTAATTTCGATGAGAAGTCATCTGAAAATTCCTAGACGGTAGAATAGAGGTAGGAAAGCAAACTAGACTACCGAATAGGAATTTAAATCAACCCGTTTACGGGTTTACAAAAACTTTAGCTGGTAGTTTTGAACGACCAGCGTTCCAAAATGTTGCGTGTCCGTAACCTTAGTGAATAACTTTCACTGGTTTGCTGACTTCGC
>DAOTTO010000282.1:0-3910 GCA_034437895.1 Anaerolineae bacterium
AATCTGGAAACCTCTAAAGAGGTTAAAGAACCTTTTTACTTAACCCCTTCAGGGGTTTTTAAACCCTCTAGCTGGCAGTTTTGAACTGCCAGTGTCCAGTGATTTGAGTGTCTGCGTAAGATCAGAAAGTAAAACAAAACTCTTATGCAAAGTTAGTCAAAACGTAGTGTAAAAACAACTCAACTTGGGGTAAGATACGGTATTCTTATCTGACGATTTCTTGAAGAAATAAGTTGTTGTAAGAAAAACATCGAAAAATCTCGGATGACACACTCTAGTCCATATTAATTTAAGCCCCTCGGAGAACCTCTTGTGAATAACAGACCGCCTGAATCGCCTAATAACCGAAACGATAGGGATGGGAACAGCAGTACTCCCCCACCCAACCGGAATGCTCAACGCATCTGGCTGGCGATTGCAATCGCGGGTGTGCTTGCGGTTGTCTTCCTGTTGAGCAGCCAAAATAACCCACCGGGTAACAGCTTCAGAATCGACCAATTGATCCAGGAAATTGACAGCAATAATGTCCTTGCCATCACCCAACGCGGAACGGATGAAGTCCTCGTCCAACTGCGTACAGGCGGCACGGTCTCCCTTTATATTCCCTCGACCACCGATATTTTATCCCTATTGCGGGAATCTGGCTTAGAACAAGCTAAGATCAACGCCATCAATGTGGACTTCCAACGGGGTGATAACACTGGCAGCATCCTCCTGCAATTAGCAATCACTGTCCTACCAGTCTTATTCATCGTCTGGTTCTTGTGGCGGATGATGCGCTCGATGCGGGTGGGGCAAGATCAAGCGATGAGTTTTGGGCGCAGCCGTGCGCGTGTCGCCCGTGATATGGAACGTCCACAAGTGACGTTTGCCGATGTCGCGGGGGCGGAAGAATCCAAAGAAGAGCTTAAAGAAGTCGTCGAATTCCTGAAAGAGCCAGAGAAATTCATCCGGCTAGGAGCGCGTGTGCCAAAAGGCGTTCTGATGGTGGGGCCGCCCGGAACAGGCAAGACCCTGATGGCGCGGGCCGTTGCGGGTGAAGCGGGTGTACCATTCTTTAGCATTTCCGGCTCGGAATTTGTCGAGATGTTTGTCGGCGTAGGTGCATCGCGGGTGCGTGATCTCTTTGACCGAGCAAAGGCCGAATCGCCAGCGATTATTTTCGTGGACGAAATCGACGCAGTAGGTCGTCATCGTGGCGCAGGCTTAGGCGGCGGACATGATGAGCGCGAACAAACGCTCAACCAAATTTTGGTCGAGATGGACGGCTTCGAGACCGGCACCAATGTAATCGTCATCGCCGCGACCAACCGCCCAGACATCCTCGATCCTGCGCTGCTTCGTCCGGGGCGCTTTGATCGCAAGGTCATTATGGATAACCCGGATATTAAGGGCCGTATTGATGTTTTGAAAGTTCACTCTAAAGGCAAGCCACTGGCACCCAGTGCCGATTTGGAAGCGATTGCCCGGATTACGGCGGGATTTTCTGGCGCTGATCTGGAAAATCTGATTAATGAAGCAGCAATTTTGGCGGCGCGACGCAATCTTAAGACTATTGGCATGAACGAACTCCAAGAAAGCATGGAGCGCGTGGTGATGGGGCCGGAGCGTAAATCTCGCGTGATCTCTGCGGAAGACAAGCGCAAGACCGCTTATCATGAAGCGGGTCATGCCATCATGTTCCATTTGCTGGAACACACCAACCCCGTCCACAAAATCACCATTATCCCACGCGGACGCGCTGGCGGTTATGTGATGCCGCTGCCAGGTGAAGATGTGATGACCGCCAGCCGTGAAGAATTTGAAGATCAGATCGCCTGCTTTATGGGTGGGCGTGCCGCCGAGGAATTGATCTTCAACCAATTTACGACAGGTGCGAGCATGGATTTGCAGCAAGCCACCAGCATCGCCAGAGCAATGGTCACAAAATATGGGATGAGCGAGAAGCTGGGGCCGCGTTCTTATGGCAGCCAGAGTGGATCGATCTTCTTAGGGCGCGAATTAGGCGAACAGCGCGATTACAGCGAACACTATGCCGAAGAGATCGACAATGAGGTGCGGACGATCTTGCAACGTGCTTATGAACGTGCCGCCACCATCCTGCGCGATAATCGGGCGCGGCTGGATAACATTGCCCGTGTGTTGATTGAGCAAGAAACGCTGGATCGGCAGGCCTTCGAGGATTTAATGGAGTCTCCCATGCCGTCGCTTGGCGGTCATGCGGTTGCGTCAACCATGTTTACCAATCATGATGAGAACCAGAGCGAATAAGCGAAAGCATTGATAGATTTCGCAAAGACTAGTGGGGCAAGTGGCATGAGCAGCGCCATAGAGGTAAATTGAGTGGGATTGTGACGAGGGGTACCTCGCCAGACATGAGGCAAAACCCATGACCCGCCGCCTGAAAGACCCCCTGAGCCGTTCGACCAGCACAGGCGGCGGGTGATTTGGAAGCGCTGCAAACGCATGATCGCCGTGCCTTCCGGCTGAATATCAGTGAGGACATCATGGCAGGCATCGACAAACTTTTGGCGGCGATTAAGTTCGTGGAAGATCGCAGTCAGTAACTTTTAGCGGTTAGCGGTTAGCTTTTTAGGGGCGTATTACCTTCCGAGGTCATGCGCCCTTATGCTATTATGGTTAAAAATGGAGTTTTCGAAGATGGCAATATGACTATTCCTGTCGCATTGTATGAAGAAAACAGCCACCAGAAGTGTTCGCTGCGCTCTTTGTATTTTATGGGACGGGAACCCGCACTATATATTGAATACCTCCCTCTTCAAGGCGTTTTTCCTCACGCCAAACAGTAACAACGAGTGTCTGTTCTTGTGGGTCGTAAAGACCAATTTCGAGTGTCATTCCGGGAAGATGATAATTCACAATAAAATCGGTTGATCGTCCATCCTCTATCCCTACAACTTGCAGCCCACCCTCGTATTCGCCATTTTTCCAAGTAAGCACTTTTTCTCTATCCAGTGATCGAGCTAAATAATTGATATGCTGTGTTTCCGTGTACCCTTCAATGCCGCGCGTAAATTGAACAAGGTAGCTCTCTTCCCGATATAGTTGTGCATCATTATAGCCAAAAATATATGCACCTAAATTAGTTTCATCCCTAGTACAATCCAACCATGATTTCGGCGAACCAAATTCGTCAATGTAAGTCGGCACACTAAATAAGATTTCTTCTGTGGAAAGATCAACACATGCTAATGAAGTTGGAGACATTGTTCCTGCTCCCCAATTATAGGTAGGTTCGAACGGGCGGTTATCAATTCTTCCACTGTCATCCAGCACAAGAGTCGCTAATTGTATATTTGTTGAAATATCTACAATTAGTTCAATTTCACCTTCCTTTAGGTCTTCACGTTCACGGGTCAGGGCATTGTAGCGCACCAATGTAGCAGTAGCTGAATTGATGTCCAATACTTCACGATAATAGGCCGTTCCTTGCAGACGACCTAAATCTGGTTGACACAGCATTCCAAGAGGACGTCTTATATAAGTGCGCGTACTAATATCATAAATAATCCACGAGCAGTTAATCGGTAAACTTCCAGCGCCTTCGATACCGCTGATAAATTCGTATCGGGGTGGATCATCAAAATACTCAGGCCAGTAACGGAAACGCGAAACAGCAAAGTCTAAACTGTTGCTTCGGGACACATCCGCAATATAAATGGTACGGGTCGAATATTCAGGCATATCACTAGTATGAACAGTAAATTGAGTATCGAACCATTCACCGAAATTAATCGTATCGTAGCTATAAAAATCCCCTAACAAACGTAGCTCTTCTGTAGCAACTTCATAACTGAAGGCGTAGGTTTCGCCTCGCAATCCGGGTTCTCCGCCAACAATTGCCACTACCCAGTTGCTATCGGGGGATAAGATGGGTTCCAAGTTTCTC
>DAOTTO010000283.1:0-9682 GCA_034437895.1 Anaerolineae bacterium
CATTCTTGAGGCGGGGCATCGCCTCATACTGTCTCAGTCGGTGGAAGTCCCTGCGTCAAGCATGGCATCCGGCGTTCACGGCAGAAGCCCCCGCCTTTAGGCGTGGGGAGTATGTCACACAGTTGCTCGATGTAAATATCAGCAAGAGCCTCTTTGACAAACAAACGACATATGCCGCTTATGAACGTAAATTCGGGCGACAGCCCTGGTTGATCTCAACGAAGCCGCGTGTCATGTTGCTAACGTATACCGAATGGCTCGAACTCTCGCTCGATGAGGTGCCAGACGTGCTGATCCCTCCAGCGGCGCGCTGACAAACCCCAGTCTATCATCGCGGTGGGCATCATCCGCCTGCGCGAACGTCACCCATTCGCGCAGGTCGATCTCTGGCGCGAACAGTGCCGCGCTCACACGCAGCACCAGTTTGACCGACACATTCAGCAGAAGCGCCCGTGCGCGCTCAGCCGAATCGCAAAAATGCGTTTCCGCTTTGGCTGCCGGATAGGTAGGGTGGGTACAATTGGTTTCTGCATAGGTCATGCTCCTCCGTGGAAATAAAATTAATTTATTGAGGTAATTTAATTCAAGCTCAATTCGTTTTTCCGTGTCAATTGTCTTTGTATCACGTATAATGTGTCCAATCAATTCTCTCTGTAACCCCACTTTCCTTTCTGTAATCTAAGGGTTCAAGTAGACGGGAAGACCGAATGGCCTTACTATTTATTGTTTTTACCCCCGCATGGGTGGCCTTGCTATTATTATTCTTCCCACGTATTTGGCTAGCGCGAGCTGCTACGTTTGTACCAGCCCTGATTTTCATTTATTTGCTGACCAGCGTAGGCAATTCTGAAATCCTCCGCTTTGAAGTACCTTGGGTTCCGTCGCTGGGCGTTTCCCTTTCACTTTTTATGGATGGGCTAGGTCTGCTGTTTGCGCTTCTCATCAGTGGAATGGGAGCATTGGTACTGCTGTATTCCAGTGCCTATTTTGAAGCACCCTCAGACTATGTGCGTTTTAGCAGTTATACCCTGCTGTTCATGATGGCGATGTTAGGCATTGTCCTCAGCAGCAATTTAATACTGCTTTTCATCTTCTGGGAAATTACGAGTATCACCTCCTATTTACTCATCGGCTTCAAGCATGAGAAGGAAGCAGCGCGGGATGGTGCTAGACGGGCGCTGCTTATCACCGGTGGGGGTGGATTGGCGATGCTGGCTGGCTTTTTGTTAGTGGGAATGACCGCTGGTACTTTTGATCTCCCCGAACTGCTCCTTAGCGGAGACGTACTGCGAACCAGCCCTCTCTATGTTCCTATGCTGCTGCTCATCCTGGCAGGCGCTTTTTCCAAGAGCGCCCAGTGGCCGCTTCACTTCTGGTTGCCGGGTGCGATGGAAGCTCCAACACCCGCCAGTACGTTTTTGCATTCAGCCACGATGGTGAAGGCCGGCATCTTTCTACTAGCACGGCTCAGCCCGGTTCTTAATGACACCACCACCTGGTATTATGTGGTATCGATCATTGGATTATTCACCTTTGTCTATGGAGCGCTTATCGCCCTGCGCCAGACCGATTTAAAAGCGATTCTGGCTTATAGTACGGTTAGCTGGCTGGGTGCGCTGGTCGCTCTACAGGGTTCCGGGAGTGAGTACGGGGCTGTGGCCTTGACCGTTGGTGTCGTGGCTCATGCCCTTTATAAAGGGTCGTTGTTCCTGATGGTGGGCAGTGTTGACCATGCGACTGGAACACGCGATATTACGCTTTTAGGTCAATTGTCTAAGAAAATGCCCTGGACTTTTGTGGGCGCAGTATTGGCGGTGTGGAGCATGGCTGGCATTCCGCCGCTGCTGGGATTTTTGGCAAAAGAAACGTTGAAAGCGGCTTCTTTGTATGAGGGACAGCCGATCTTCCTGACTTATCTGTTCCCAATTATGGCGGTCATCGGTTCTGCACTGACGGTTGCCGTTGCGCTGCGTGTCCTGTGGGATACATTTTTGGGAGATTCACCTTCCGATACGCCGCATCCTGCTCATGAGGTTTATCCCGCCATGTGGATCGGCCCACTATTGCTTGGCGGATTATCTATCCTGCTGGCATTGCTGATCCCCCAAACTCTTGATCCACTGGTGAACCGTGCCGTCAGCGCGATTCGACAGCAGCCCGCAGATATTCACCTGCATTTATTTGAAGGGATCAACACCCCTTTGATTATGAGCGCCATCGCCATTGGGTTTGGTGTGCTGTTGTTTGCACTACGCAAACCGCTGATTGGCTGGTTGCAACGGCATTCGGAATTTAACCCGACTGTCATTTACGAATGGCTGTTTTATCGCGCTTTACCAAAGAGCGCGGAATGGTTGACATCCCGGTTGCAGAGTGGTCAACTGCGTTATTACATGATGATCATTATCAGTGCGTTTATCACCCTCACTGGCTTTTTGCTGCTGGCTGGCAACCTCACCCTCATCAATGGGCGAGTTCTGGAAGCATTCGATTTAAAAATCGCCTTCGTTTGTCTTTTGCTGATGATTGGCGCAATCGCCGGGGTATTTGCCCCCACCCGTCTGAGCGCGATCTCTGTCCTGGGCATTGAAGGCGCATTGCTGTCACTGTTGTTTGCTTTATTTGGCGCTCCTGACCTGGCTTTTACCCAATTGATGATTGAAGTGATTACCCTCGTGTTATTTGTGCTGGCATTTCATTTCCTGCCGGATGCCTTTGCCGCGCAGATCGGGCGGCGAGCGCGTCTGCTGGATGGCGCAATTGCGGCAGGAGCAGGACTGACCATTACCTTACTCATTTTGGCGGCACGTTCCAATCGAGTCGGTGAGTCCATCAGCCAGTGGTTCATTGATAACTCCGTATCGATTGGGCAGGGTCGCAATGTCGTAAACGTAATTTTGGTGGATTTTCGGGGTCTTGATACACAGGGCGAAATTGTGGTTCTGATTATTGCTGCTATGGGCGTTACGGCATTGTTGCGTCTGCGTCCCCAGGATCAACCACGTGGTAAGTATCTATCGAATGACCCTAATGCTAAACCGAGCATCTCATCCCGCCCGGAAATGGAAGAATTAGAGGGGAAAGTTGAGGTAGAAAATCGATGACGGACTCTGTTTTCTTTAAGTTTTTGGCACGATTGATGATGCCCGTTTTATTGTTATTCTCGCTGGTATTGCTGCTGCGAGGTCACAACCAACCCGGTGGTGGTTTTGTAGGCGGTTTGGTCGGCTCAAGCAGTATTATCCTCATGACCTTAGCGTATGGTGCTGATGAAGTACGCGAGCGCTTACGGATTGATTTTCTGCGGGCTATGTTCTACGGGTTAGCGCTGGCAGTGGTAGCTGGTTTACTGGGGTTGATCTTCGGCGCGGCTTTTCAGGATGCTTTCTGGTGGAAGCCGTATTTGCAGGGCATCGGACGGCTAGAACTAGGAACACCTCTTGTTTTTGACGCTGGCGTTTATGTGGTTGTGTTCAGCGTAACCTCCAGCATCGTCATGAGTATGGCTGAAGAAGGCGAAAGAGAGGATCAGTAATGCTGCTTGTCTTTGCCATAACTGCCGGTGTGATCTTTGCCTGTGGTGTTTACCTGATGCTGCGTCGCAGTATGGTACGGCTCATCATTGGGCTTTCTCTACTCACCTATGCAGTCAATCTCTTAATCTTTTCGATGGACGACCTCGGAACACGGGGAGCGCCCATCATTGATTCGACACCGCCGGAACAAATGGCTGACCCACTGCCACAGGCACTTATCCTGACCTCCATAGTGATCAGTTTTGGGGTGCTCGCCTTTACTCTGGCATTGGGCTATCGTGCCAGCCAGGCCATTCAGAGCGATAACCTAGATGACTTAAAAAGCACGGATGATGAGGTTTGAAATGCAGATTTGGATAATATTGCCCCTGCTCGTGCCGCTGCTCACGGGAGTCAGCGCTTTGATTCGCTACCGTAAGATACGCCGCACGTTTGTGATGGCAGGTACGTTTGTCAATATGATGGTCAGTTTGTTCATACTTTTTCATTTACGTAACGGTGGTGTTTTCGTCAGCCAGATGGGAGGTCATCCCGCACCTTATGGCATCTCGATTGTCGTGGACACGTTGAGCGCGATTTTGCTGGCTGTGACGGGCATTATGGCTTTCGCTATCACGTTGTATTCACACGGCACGATTGATGCCAACCGGGAGCGTTTCGCCTACTATCCGCTGTTGGCATTCTTGCTGATGGGGATCAATTTTTCCTTCCTGTCGGGTGATTTGTTTACGCTCTATGTCGCCTTTGAAGTCATGTTAATGTCTTCATTCGTGCTGCTTACGCTGGGTGGTGAACGTCCACAACTTGGTGGTGGCATGAATTATGTCACCCTTAATCTGATCAGTTCGACAATTTTTCTGATCGCAGCGGGGCTTACCTATGCCGTTGCCGGTACGTTAAACCTGGCTGATCTAGCGCAACGGTTGTCTGGTCTGCCTGCACCCGGAATTACTACGCTGCTGGCGGGCTTATTTTTGATCGCCTTTGGCATCAAAGCCGCGATTTTTCCGCTGTTTTTCTGGCTGCCGGAGTCCTATCACACGCCGCCTATTGCAATTACGGCACTTTTTGGCGGCATTTTAACCAAAGTCGGCATCTATTCGATGTGGCGCATACTGGTAATGATCTTCCCCCAGGATTTAACCTATCTTCAGCCACTCATCCTCACTATTGCGGCATTGACGATGATTACGGGAGTGCTAGGTGCGATTGCCCAGACGGAAATTAGGCGATTGCTTTCGTTTCATATTGTCAGTCAGATCGGCTATCTGATGATGGGTATGGGCTTGCTGACGACAGTTAGCCTGACTGGTGCAGTATTTTTTATGGTGCATGTTATCTTCGCCAAAACGGTTCTGTTTCTCATCAGCGGCATTACCCATAAAATGCAGGGCAGTTATGAATTAAAACAACTCGGTGGTTTTCAAAAATCACATCCGCTGGTGGCGGTATTGTTTTTACTGGCAGCGCTATCACTGGCTGGTGTACCCCCATTGCCGGGGTTCTGGGCTAAATTGATCCTGATTCAAGCCGGACTTGAATCACAGCAGTATGGGATTGTGGCGGTAGCGTTGATCGTAAGTATATTAACCCTGTTCTCGATGACTAAAATTTGGCACGAAGTCTTCTGGAAAACAGCGAAAATCGAAACGCTCATTGAAAAAAAATCAGCCAATCGGCAAGTGCGTTGGCTTATGGCACCGACTGTGCTGCTCATAGCGTTCATTATCTTGCTCGGCATTTTTGCAGAGCCTGTGTATCAAATATCGAGGCAGGCTGCCCTGGGCATATTGGAACCATCCGCCTATGTAGAGGGTGTTCTTCTGTTAGAGGAAAATGACCAATGACTTCATTCCTTATGAATTTGATCCTGGCGCTATTGTGGGCATCGCTCCAATTATTTCGCCCTGTCGATCTGGTCGGTGGTTTTCTCATCGGCTACGCTTTAATCTGGCTGACACGAGACTGGTTGGGCGAGGGGGCGCTTCGTTACACAAGGTGGGTTCCAACCTTTGTCAGCTTTTTAATCTATTATTTCAAAGAACTATTGGTCTCCACCACCGAAGTGACCAAAGCTTTATTCAGCGACCAATCCACTCTAAAGCCTGGTATTATCGCCCTGCCATTAACGGCGAAGACCGAGTTGGAAATTGTGCTGCTTAACAACCTGCTGATATTCACGCCCGGTACGCTAGGTGTGCATTTATCTTTGGATCGAAAAACGCTGTATGTCCATATTCTGAATGTGCCTGATGCAAATGCGGCGCGTGATAAGATCAAAATGGGTCTTGAGAGGCGTTTATTGGAGGTGCTACGATGAGTATTGTATTTGATGCTGTCACGATTATGCTCTTGATCTCCCTTGTTCTGGTCATTTATCGTTTGGTACGCGGCCCGACGCTTCCAGATAGGGCTGTCGCTGGCGATCAGGTAGCGATTCATGTGGTAGGGCTTATTGCCGTTTACAGCATGTCCAGCCAGCAGCCTATTCTCATTGATCTCGTTATAGTCGTTGCCATTGTCGGCTTTTTAAGTATGGCTGTTATCGGTATCTATATTGATCGGGCGGCGCGAGGTAAAGCGAACAGAGACTCAGGAGTGTAATATGATAAATCCTCTGGAAATCGTGATCGCATTTTTTCTGGTCTTAGGGGCAGCCATCCACTTACTGTCGTCTATTGGCTTAGTCCGTTTTGGCGATGTATTTCTGCGGATGCACGCCAGCACCAAAGCAAGTACGCTGGGCGTTGGATTCGTCATGATCGCTACCGCTCTATATTTTGGTGAACCCTTGATAACCATTAAGTTGATTGCACTGTTGGTGATCTATTTCTTTACATCACCCACCGGAGTACAAGTTTTGGCACACGCCGCCCACACTTCGGAAGCACCGATGGTTCGGGAAACCTGGATTGATGAACTGGCTGTGCATCAATCTGATGAGTCGAATCCTGAGCATCAGTGACAGGATTGATGGGGCGATGCGTAAAAAGCTGTTGATTGTTGACAAACATTCTGGAATTACGTTCAGAATCATCGATCTTCACTCCGTGTCCTGAATAAGCCATAATTATTCGGAGGTAATACTGTGAAGGTTTGTCATTAATTTTAGCATATTTCGTACTAACCCAGCGCCCTGCCCAGCAGCCAACCGACCAAAAGCGCCAGAATCACCACACCGCCCCAAACGACGGTGCGTGAATCACGCGGGGACATCCGTGCGCCCCACTGCCGCCGGGTCCCTTCCCGATACAACCGGATCATCAAAGCGGTGATGACGTAATCCAGCAAAAAGAGCAGCGGCGCGGGAATGCCCACACGCGGTAAAGGCGAGTCGGCGGGATGCGGCGGCGAATCCGCTAGTTGAACTTCCGCCAGTGTGTAGCCGTCGCCGGAAGTTTCCACGCGAGACAAAACCTTTCCGCCGGAGTCGATTACTTTCGTCTGCTGAAAGTAACCTGCTTCGAGCATGATTTCCGGCGCATCTTTGAATTTCGACCATAACTTCGGTTGGAAAATCAGCGAAGCAGCGACTGAAAGGTAAGGCGCAGGCACTTTGGAACGAAACATTCCGCCACCGCTGGTATTTACGACAGGCACACGCAGCCACGCGGCAGCTTTGTCCATATCCGTGCCAAAAACCGCTTCGCGGCTGCCTGTTTGGGTCTTGAGTCGCTCACCATCAGGGAAGACCAAATCCAGTTGATTATAAGCAGGTGGGCAGCTCATGATGACCATCGCATCCACTTCACCCGCGTAACGCTTCCATAAATCCGCATGGGCGCTGTCCCAACAGATCATCATCCCTAATTTGCCGAGATCAGTATCCGCGATGGTGATGCCTTGCCCCTCGCGGAAGTAAGCGCGTTCCCAGCCGTAAGGGTAATTTTTGTCATAGCGCCACATTTTTCCGTCAGGTGAGAACAAGAGTGCCGCGTTGTAGATTTCATCGCCGTCTTTAAGCAGCAGCGTCCCGGCGAGATGAATCTGATGTTGGGCGGCTTGGGAGCGCATCCAAGTGACGGTTTGCCCATCGGCACTTTCGGCAAGGCCATAATTACGATCATGATATTCGTATCCGGTGTTAAACACTTCAGGCAGAACAACCAACTGCGCCCCGACGGAGGCCGCTTCTGTTATTAAATCAGCGGCGCGGCTTAAGCGCTCCACTGTTGCGGCGGGTGTGGCATCCATCTGAACAGCGGCGATTTTTAGTGTGCGCGGCATACGATTATCCCCTTGCCTCATCTTCTGTTTTTATTACTATAACACTAAATCACGCGGTCATTCCCGCCATCAATCGGCACTTGTGCGCCTGTCGTGCGAGAGAACGCCCGTCCTGCCATCACGCAGATTAATTCCGCCACATCATGCGACGTAATTTCTACATGCAGCAGGTTCTTCGTCTTATAGGCTTCCACTGTCAGCCCATAATTTTGGGCGCGTTTAGCGAGGACTTCCGGTGTCCAGATTCCGGTATCAAACACCGCGTCGGGATGCGTGATGTTGACGCGAATCCCGAACTGCGCCAATTCCAGCGCCGCCACGCGCACTAACTGAGTCAAGCCGGCTTTAGCGACTGAATACGCACTCGCACCAGGGCCGGGAGCAGGGTAGTTCTTGGAGCCGATGACGAGAATCGACGGATCAACCCCATTTTTTAGATACGGGATGCAGGCTTGCATCAAACGTTGGTGGCTGCTCAGGTTGATATTCAGGCTGCGTTCCCAAGTCTCGGCGTTCATCTCTTCGATTCGGGCGCTCGGCGGGAAGATGCCCGCGTTGCTGACGAGAATATCCAGCCCGCCAAACTGCCGCACCGTCGCATCGACAGCGGCTTGCATGGCGGCGGTATCGGTCATATCACATACCCATCCCTTAGCATGTGGCGCGTTAAACAGCATTTCAATCGCCGGATTAATATCGAGTGCGACCACAGCCGCCCCTCTTGCGATAAATGCTTGCGCCACCGCTCGCCCGATTCCGCTGGCTGCGCCTGTCACTAAGACGACGCGGCCTTCAAATTCAGGCGGATTCTGAACCTTTTTCAGCTTGGCCTGCTGTAAACGCCAATATTCCATCGCAAAAATGGCTGTTTCGGGGAGCGGTTGCCAATGCGAAAATCCCTCCGCCCATTGAATCGTTGGGATGCTGTGCTTCACAATATCGGCGGTGATCGTCGCCCGTTCACAATTTTCGCCGAATGCGACCACTCCTCGCATAGGCCACACTGCCCAACGCGGCGCGGGGTCGAACATCGTCAAATCAGCGCTGGCGTGACGTGCGTCCGTTGCGTGACGTTCAAAATAAGCGCGATAGTCATCTGCATACGTCCCCACATCCGCCGCGAAATCATCGCCTAAAATGATCGGAAGCCGTTTGGTACGGATGGCATGATCGGGCGTAACCGGGCCGCGTGTGGCGAGATCAATCACATTCGGCAGTGCCGTGAACCCGACTGCTTCCGGTTCGGTATTGATCTGCGCGATCATCGCCCGTCCAGCGGACTCGGAAACCACCCGCCGCAAGTGACTCAGCGCCAGCAAATCGACTTGAGGCGCTTCGGCGGTGGCAATCTTCATTGCGCCATGTTCCATTAAGTAGGTTTCCGCCTGCGTCACCAACGTTATCATTTTTTCATAGCTCTGTTGGGCATCATCGGAAAAAGTGAAAACGCCGTGATTCATCAACATCAAGCCGTCAAACTGAGACCAATCGAGATCACGAGACAAGCGATAGACTTCCTGCGCCAGATCAAACCCTGGCATGACATACGGGATAATCAACACACGCTCGCCATAGAGCTGGCGGATAATCGCCTCGCCTTTGGGCGTGTTCATCACCGCGAGGACGGCATCGGCGTGGGTGTGATCGACAAAGCGAAACGGAATAATCGCGTGGAGCAGGGCTTCTACCGAAGGAGTCGGCGCGTCGGGATCAAGCAGCGCGGCGCGGAGTTGGCGCATCATCTCGACATCGGAAAGCGACTCTAGGGCGGCGAGTTTTTGTAAAATTGGCAGCTTTAGGGGGGTGAATCCGGCTGCGTCCAGAATCGCCATATCGCCGCCGCTGGCTTTAATATAAAGGACGGATTCGTCTTCGCCAAAGAAATTCTTGACCGTCATTTTGACCGATGTATTGCCGCC
>DAOTTO010000284.1:0-4725 GCA_034437895.1 Anaerolineae bacterium
GGGGATGAGGACATGATAAAAGTTAATCAAAGTGCGCTATCCAAAACTGAGGTTACTTAAGAAAGTGATGTCCACAGCGGCGGCAGGTGGTTGATACTGATCGCCGTATCGCCCTTTGCTACGCTTTCCGCTGTAAAATCGGTGAAGTAGCTTTCCAAAAGGCGGCGTTCTCGCGGTGAGATCGCATCCAGACTCTTGTCTTCTTCCCATGCGACCCAGCCATCGGGGTCAAAACGTGCCTTAAGCAGGCTTTCCTGAAGTTCTGCGCTGGTGCCGCGCAGATCGCCGCTGGTCATTTTGGTGCGTAAGTCGCTTAAATTGTCGAGTGGTCTTGCCCAAATTAAATAGTGTGACATGATTTTGCATTCCCTTACTCTAGCGCTTCTACTATCTTTACGTACAAAGACGTGATTCAGTTGCGCGGTGTTCCATAAAGTTGCTACGGTGATTCGATCTACACCTTATTATACCACTAAAAACCCGCTGTGACCCATTTTGGTCTTAGAACCACCTTTAACGCACCGGATTGCCCCGATGATTGTCGATTTTGTCAAACGTCGCGCCGAAGATAAACTGACGTGCGCCGCCTTCCAGAAAATTGCGCGGAAAGCCGTAATCAATCCGGCTTACTTCGTCCAAACGGACAAGCTGTTCGTCCGTCAGCGACCAGTCTAAGCTGCCCAAATTATCCTGAAGTTGTTCGGGAGTACGCGCCCCTAAAATTGGGATCAACTGAGCGCGATTCTGCTGCTGACGAATCCAGTTGACGCACACCTGTGTTTTGCTCTTGCCTGTTTCTTGGGCAATCGCCGCCACTTCATCAACAATTTTCTGGACGCGCTCAGATATTTTGACCTCATTTTTATCATTGCGCGTTTGTTCGGTGCTGCCTGCGTTATATTTGCCGAGCAGAACGCCTTGCCCCAAAATGCCCCAAGTCAAAACCGCTACATCCCACTGTTTTGCCATCGGCAGTTCGGCGCGTTCCGCATCACGCCCACTGAGCGAATACGGAATTTGCAGCCCGATGAAGCGCGACCAGCCTCGTAAATCCGCCATTGTGTTAGCTGCCGAGACGATATAAGCGGGGGTATCGGAAAACGCCAAATAAGACACTTTGCCCTGCCGAACAAGATCATCCATGCCGCGCAGCACTTCTTCCAGCGGGGTCATATGATCCCACATGTGCAGATAAAGCAAATCGATGACCTCGGTCTTGAGCCGCTTTAAGCTGCGTTCCACCGACTGCATCATATTTTTGCGGCTGTTCCCGCCGGAGTTGGGATCGGTGGAGGCCGGATTCGTCAGCGTGTATTTGGTGGCGACAACGAAGTGATCGCGGTCTGCTTGGAGCAAATCACCCAAGATGGATTCGCTTTCGCCATCGGTGTAATTGACCGACGTATCGATAAAATTGCCGCCCGCTTCGGCGAACAGATCAAATTGCTTTTTGCTCTCGTCCGACGATGCACCCCATCCCCACTTCTGCCCAAACGTCATCGTCCCCAGACACAATTCAGAAACGCGCAGACCGCTTTTGCCTAAAAGTTTATAACGCATGATGAGTGTCTCCTTTGATGTGATCGAAAATATATATTCAGGACTTTCGCTTACCTCACCCCCCGGCCCCCTCTCCATGCAATGGGGAGGGGATTTAGGGGTGGGGTAAATGCGTGAGCGAAAGTCCTAATATTTTTACGTGATGCAACGTAAGTCCGCAAATATAATCCGGGAAATGGAACCACCAAGACACCAAGAACGCCAAGAATGTTAGGTTGAAGGTTTGTGTTCTTTGTGGTTCAATATGTTTGCTAATTTCTTCCACAAATCTACTCTGGGTAATATCGGGTAGACTTTTGAAAGGGCAAGAACGTTCTTGCCCTACGCATGACCATGTTGCTGCTCAAAAAATGGGGACTTACAAAGATCGGGGAGTGCCTGATGCCTATTCAGCACTCAAATTAACGCGCCAGTTGAATGCTGGGGTCGGAAATAGTCGCAGGCATATCGCCGATCTCGCGGCAGACTTCGCCGTAACGGTTCTGTAAATCGCTGCCGACACCGACGAGCAGCGTCCCCACTCGTGCCAACGTTGCGGCGTAAAAGGGATGGGAGTCGTTGGATTGCGCGGCTTCTTGGGCTAAACGCGCTTCTTCGCCTGCGCGCAGCAAATCTTGGCGGCGGGCGGTGGCATGAGCATTGAATTCGTTAGGATTAAACATGGTGGCTACCTCCGAGTAGCAATTAGTTGTTGGTTTTTAGTGATTAGTAGGGGCAAGATGATGCGCTTTAATTTTAAAATGCGGACATTGTAGGGACATCATATATGATGTCCGGTTTAATTTCGGACACGATATATCGTGTCCCTACAAATATTTCCGCTTTATTTTTTAAAGAACATTTCCCCTATTGCGTAACTTCTGGATGAGACTTTTTACTTTCAACGTGTAACCCGGTTATGCCTTGCCGCGCACGAAGGTTCGCAGCGCAAGGATGGTATCGCTCAGACGGTCTGGATTCAGGCTGTAGCACTTGGCGACTTCCCGCCGCCGTTCTACCAGATACCCCGTCGCCGTCAATTGGCGCAGATGGCGGGACGCGCTCGATTGGCTGAGGTTGAGCAGCGTAATGATGTCCTGAGCGCAGAGTTCGTCGCGCTCCGTGAGCAGTTCCAGAATGGTCAGGCGGGTATCATCCGCCAAAGCGCTTAACCGCACCAAAAGTTCCGAGCGGGTTAAGGCCGCCGAGCGCATCTTTACGCCTTCCGGCATCCGCGCCCCGAACAGCACATAAATCTGCTGATCGTGATGGAACATGCTGACATAAGGCCCAATATGGGCGGACGGGACGAAGACGACGCTTTCGGCACGATCCAGGTCTTCCCAGATGCCGCTTAAATTGCGTCCTGTGACGACACGCGCCGCTTGAATGGCGGTTTGTCCGTTGAAATCAATCTGGCGGAAAGCCTCCGCCGATTCTTGCAGCATCGCCAGCACACGCTTCCATTCTTGCTGGAGATGTTCGTCCCACATAAAGCGCAAATGCTCGACAATCGCCGCCTGCATCGCGGGTGGGTCGATCACCAAAGGGTAAGCATCCTCGAAAACGCTGAGGTCAAGTTCCTCGCCTTTTTCGGCGTATTTATGCCCAAGGGCTTTTTGCATGGTATCTAAGAAAGTCGCTTTATCTGCAAGAATCGCGCCTTTATCCGCCACATCAACTTTGTGCAGCAGCTCATCCAAGATGTTATCGCGCATAGTGACAGCATCGCTTGAAGCAATCGAGTCGATGAAGGCCGCGAAGTCCGACCAGCCGATGGCTACTTCACAGGCTTTGTGCATCACCTCGAAAACGACGTGATTCGTCTGTAGGCGCTCCGGCGTGAGCAGCGCGGCGGTGCGTTCCGTCCATTCGCCAAAACCGGAGCGATCTTTAATCTGGTTCAGCAGCATCAGGCTGTTGAGCGCATTTTGTACCGGCTCCAACGAGAAACCCACTTTAACGGTAGGCGGGGCGAGGACGAAATCTTGATCTGCCACAACACACACTCCTTAGCGATACCCATAAGCTGAAGATTTCACTTTATTCAATTACCCACTTAATCGGGTAAATTGAATACAGCATACCACGCTTTGGATTTTGTTGTCAAGCACTTGGGAGAAATTGCTCTATTTCTCATGTTGCAAGCATATTTATCTACTACGGCATGGATGGCCTCGGCTCACTGCGCCAGATGATCAACAGCGCGGGTGTGCCGCAGTACCTCACCAGCTATGACCCCTTCGGCAGCCCCTTCGAGAGCTACAATGCCATACCCGATCCATCACTCGGCTTTACCGGACAGATGACCGACGACAACGGCCTGCAATACCTCCGCGCTCGCTACTATGACCCGTCGGTGGGGCATGTTCCTCAGCTAAGACCCGGTGATGGGCGTTGTGGGCGGCAGCTACGGCGAAGTCGAGGGGATGAGGATTGTCGAGCGCTACTTTCGTCGCGGCGGATGGGTTAGGGATGATTTGCATTTCCGGCGCAGGGGTGGTATCTGTTCTAGGCTGAATTTGACAACCCATCTGCGAGGATAACCTGCCATGTACACCGTTCATGTGCATATTCATATTAAACCGAATATGATCGAGCGCTTTCGTGAGGCGACCATCGAAAACGCCCGTAACAGCCTACAAGAGCCGGGGGTGTTGGTCTTTGATTTTTATCAAAACAGCGACGATCCCACGCGCTTTGTGCTGATTGAGGTCTATCGTGAGCCGGAAGATGCCAACCGTCATAAAGAAACGGCGCATTATCTGACGTGGCGCGATACCGTCACCGAGATGATGGCAGCGCCGCGTGTGGGGACGAAATTCACGAAAATATATCCGCCGGAAAACGACTAAGGTTTAGTGGTAAAAATTGTTGGTTTATAGTCCTTAGTAAGGCTTAGTAACGTCAAAGGTTTTTCCTTATAGCCTGCTTTGACTCAAAACACATCACTATGAACTGCATAACTCGATGTATATTTTCCCGCAATAAATCCACTTTATCGCCAATTTGAGCAAAGAAACGTTACAATTACACGCTAATCAAAGATCACGTTTTACTCAGGAGTCCCTTTTATGTCAGATTCACCGGAAATCCGCGACCAAATTCGCGCACTTAACGCCAACAGCCGCACACTGCTGGAAGGCGATGACCGTGCCGCCGCTCGTGCCATGTTTAAAGCCATCG
>DAOTTO010000285.1:0-4386 GCA_034437895.1 Anaerolineae bacterium
TTGATGACAATCAGCGTCTCGTCGTCGAAATCGCCCAAGCCTTCGGAGAAATCATCATTTGCTGCCGCAATCGCCTCCACCAACTCATAAGCTGAGCGGTGCGCGTTGTGCAAAATCACCTGCTCCAACCGATCTTCACCAAATTCTTCCATAGACGAATTGATAATCTCAGTGATGCCGTCGGTATACAGGACGCAAACATCCCCCGACTCAAGTTGAATGCGCTTTTCTTGATACGTCGCGCTTTTAAACACACCCAGCGCCACCCCCTGCACATTCAATAGCTCGCAACGCCGTGTCTTTGCATGATAAAACACAGGCGGATTATGTCCAGCAGACGCATAATCCATTATGCCTGTCTCCCAATCGAGATAGGACACAAAAGCCGTCGTAAACATGCTGGAACGTTGATTCGCAAGAATCACTTGATTCGCTCGATTCATCATCTCGCTTGGCGAAAAATTCAACGTCATCGCAAAGCGTAGGACGGTTACGCTCAAGGCCATAAAGAGTGCCGCTGGAACGCCTTTATCGGTGACATCGGCAATCGCTACCGCTAACCGTCCGTCATCCATCGCATAAAAATCATAGAAGTCGCCACCAACAGCCCGCATCGGCTGCCAGTACGCTGCGATTTCCCATCCGGGTCGCTGGGGGACGCTCTGTGGGAGAAAACTTTGCTGAATGCGCCGCGCTGTTTCGAGGTCTTTATTGACCAACTGCTGGCGCACTTCCTGAGCATGAAGACGCGAATTCTCGATGCTGATCGCCGCTTGCGAAGCCATAGCGATTAGCAAGCGCTCGTCACGGCTGGAAAATTCGCCGCCTTTTTTATTCAGCAGTTCCACTACGCCGATGATTTTTTGCTGTGAATTGCGTAACGGCGCGGCGAGGATGGTGCGCGATTGATAGCCTGTTTGCTGGTCGAAACCACGCGCAAAACGCGGGTCTTTGTAGGCTTCGCCGATATTCATGATCTGCCCCGTCTCGGCGACATATCCGGCGATACCTTCGCCAATTTTGATGCGGATTTCCTCTAAGCCGCTGGTATGTTCCAACAGCACCCGCGAGAATAATTCACCGCGTTCCTCATCAATCAAAAACAGCGTTCCGCCTTCTGCACCAAGTGTTTCCACCAATTTGTCGATAATCATCGCTAAAAGCGCGTCTAATTCCACGCCAGCCGACATAAATTGGCTGACGCTCAACATCGCGTTGAGTTCGCGCAAGGTACTCGGCAGATGGACATCAGGCGGAAGCTGTTCGATGTGGCGCGACAACGTGAGGATGTTCAATCCGTCTGGGGAAACATCGCGCACCACGTAATCCATCAGGCGATGGATGATATGCAGTCCCATGCCGCCTTCAACGCGGTTTTCGATGGGTGCGGTCATATCAAAAGTGGGAAGGTTGCTCGGATTAAAAGGGTTTCCCCAATCCGTCAGGCTGATCGAGAGCGTACTGTCTATGACGACTGCCCCAATCAACATCTCCCCATACGGATGATCTTTATAGGCGTGTTTGATGATATTGACGGCAGCTTCTTCTACCGCCAATTCAAAATCGAACAGCGTCTTTTCTGTCAGATAAAGCCGCTGCCCGATGCTCTGCAAAAAATAGGAGATCATGCGGAGGTTTTCTATCGTTGCCTCCACCCGCAGTTCACCCAAAAACGTCATTTACGCGAAATCCGCAATTGCGGCTGGTACACTTTCATAGATCGAGAAAAAGTTCATGAACCCGATAATCTCCAAGACACGCGCCACACGGGGATTGACGGAAACCAGCTTAAGATCGCCACCCTCGTTGGTGTTGCGCGTCAGCACATCCGCCAAAGTCCGCAAGCCCGCGCTGCTGATATACGTCACACGAGACATATCTAGCACCATGCGCGACTTCCCGCTGGCGACGGCGGCTTGCAGCGCTAAATCCATATCGACAGCACCTTGTGTATCGACCCGACCTTCAAGCGCGAAGATCGCTACCCCTTTTTCATCGCGTTCTGTAACGTTAATCATTTTTCCCAACTCCCAAAATACTATTTGATTTAATCATAGCGCAAATTGGGAGCGGACAAAATGACATAAGCCAATTTTAAGTGTTCGTATTTGGTTTAGAAATGGTTACTTTTGTGCCATCACCCATGCCATCGCCTTAGTCGTCAGCTTATCCAGCGCTTCTACGCACATCAGCAGATGTTCTTCTTTGGTGTCTTCCTCTTTAGCATGGGAAAGGCCGCGCAAACTCTGCACGAATAGCATAATCGTCGGCACACCCGCCCGCGCCACTTCCGCCGCATCATGCAAAGGCCCACTCGGCAGACGATGCACTGTGCCAGAGGTCTCACGGATAGATTCATCGCACAGCGCTATCAAATCGGTGTTGAACAAAATCGGGTGAATCTGCCAGATGCGATTCCATTCGACGCTGACTTTTTCCTCTTCAGCAAATTTCTCGCTGGCGGCCTTCGCCTCTTGCAGCATCGTCGCTAAACCGGACGCATCCAAATGGCGCTGATCGAGTGTGATGTCGCACTGCCCTACCACCGCAGTGACGATGCCTGGTTTGGTCACGACGCTCCCGACGGTACACACGCCGCCATTGCGCTTGCCGATTTCTCGAATCTCAAGCGCGAGTTTCGCCGCCGCGCCGAGCGCATCCCGTCGCTGATTCATCGGAGTCGAACCGGCGTGTGCCGATTGTCCGATAAAACGAATCGCATGGCGCTCCACGCCAAACGTCCCTAGAACCACCCCCAAAGGTAGATTCATGCTTTCCAGCACCGGGCCTTGCTCAATGTGCAGTTCCAAATAGGCTTTGGCGTTTTTTAACTGCTTAGTTGCTTCTTTGGCGTGATCTAAATCCAGCCCATAGCGTGCAATCGCTTCGGTGAGTTTTATTCCATCACGGTCTGCCAGATTCCTTAAGTCATCAGGATTCATACTGCCGGAAGCAGCGCTCGACCCGAATAAGCTCCGTCCGAAACGTGCGCCTTCTTCGTCCGCCCAATCGACCAACCGAATCGTGACGGGCGGCTTGCCTTCGCTGGCGATCCGCCGCAGCACCTCGATGCCAGCGACGACGTTCAAGCAACCATCCAGCCAACCGCCATTCGGCACAGAATCAAGATGTCCGCCGATCAGCAGTTCTTTATCGGACTCGCCACGCAGTGTCACCCATACATTACCTGCTTCATCCGTTTCTACTTCAACGGGCAGCCCAGCTAATTTTTCTTGCATCCACGCCCGCGCTTTATCCCATGTTTCCGTCCATGCGACGCGCTGTGCGCCGTCCGCATTACCAGTAAGTGCGCGTAGTTCTTTAAGTTCGTCAATCGTCCGTTGGGGTTGGAGTGCCATCATCTGCCTCTTTTCAATACTGCCGATACGCATCAGCAGAGATTACATAGTGCAGAGGCAAGCGTCAAATTATGCTCAAAATGAGCTTATTAATGGACTATATAGGCTGTGGAACGGCTATTTTTGTTTCATCAGATTCTTGAGGATCGAGTAGTGCAGGAATCAACATTTCTTGTTTAAAATTCACTTCTTTCAACCGGCTTTTATCAGCTTTTGTAATGCCTACGTTGATACGTTTACGTGCCAACTCTGCAATTTCCGGGTTAATTTCACACAAAATGAATTGGCGGTTGTATTGGCGAGATACTAAACCTACTGTTCCAGCGCCGCCGAAAGGATCAAGGATAATCCCTCCTTCTGGGCAAGCTGCGAGGACAATCGGTTCAATTAATTCGGCTGGAAATACGGCACAATGCGCGCCCGTAAAAGGGCTGCCCGTAACTCGCCAGACAGATTGAATATTTGCCCCTGTTTCAGTTAACATACAGGAACGGTCATAATAATAATGCTGTTTTTTTGAAAACATGAAGACATATTCATGAGCATGAGTTGGGCGATCTTTGACACTTTCGCTCGTAGAAGGGCGATGCCAAATAATATCGCTTCGAAGAATCCACCCATCGTCTTGCAGCGCGAAAGCAACACGCCAAGGCATTCCCACAAGACTTTTCATGGGTAAGCCCATCTCATAAAAAGTTTTATTGCGTTTTGCTCGACCTGTTGTTGGCACGCCATTCATGTGCTTTCGGCTGTAACGCGAGGTTTTACCTTGCGAACCTCCTTCACGATGTTGGCTCGTTGCGCCTACATAGTTATCCCCAATGTTAAGCCATAATGTTCCATCTTTTCGCAATACGCGATTCGCCTCATGGAACACTTGCTTTAAGGCATTAATATACGCATACGGCGTAGCTTCTAAGCCGATCTGTGCCTCAGAACCGTAATCACGCTGTGCGTAATAAGGCGGCGAAGTGATAATGGTATTGACACTTTCATCGGGCAGCGTTTTGAGAAATGCCAAAGCATC
>DAOTTO010000286.1:0-9823 GCA_034437895.1 Anaerolineae bacterium
CATCCATTAACAGCTTAAGATAATGACTCGCAGTATCATCACAATGGAGATAAATGCTGCCAGAAGGCTTGAGTACCCGCCGCAGTGCGACTAAACGGGGGGCCATCATGCTCAAATAAGCCAGCATTCGGCTTCCACCTAGCATCATCTTAAAAGCCTGCATGACCATCGAGACACGACCACCCGCCTCGACTATATTGGTATAAGCCATAATCGATTCCTCGTCCCAAAACCAAGTGTCTTTAAAGGCTTGAAGCTGCGCCTCGGCTTTTTTGCCACCGCTGTCGCTGAGGAAAGCATTGTAATCTCGGTTGCTGTTAAATGGCGGATCTAGATAAATCAGATCAACGCTTTCATCTTTAACATAGCGCTGCAAAATATCCAGATTATCGCCATAATAAAGCCTGTTTTCTGTCATCAGTTATGTCCGTTTGTTCTAATCATGCTTACCTATTATAGCATATTCAAAATAAAAAAGGCGCACCCGTGAAGGTACGCCCTTTGTTTTGTGAGGCTTAAAATCGTTTACTGTCCGCCGCTGGGGCGGGTACGGTCTTTTCCTTGCCAGATGAACGGCTCGTCCGCGATGAAGGCTTCCAGCATATTGCGGGCGACATCATCAGGCGGCTGAATAGGGGGCGACTTGTAGAAGTACGCGCTGGGGCCTTCGATGGCACCACTTAGGCCGCGATCTAACGCCAGTTTCGCGCAGCGTACCGCGTCAATCACGACACCAGCGCTGTTGGGGCTGTCCACGACTTCCAGCTTGAGTTCGACATTGAGCGGCACATCGCCAAAAGTACGGCCTTCCAAACGGATATAGGCCCATTTGCGATCTTGCAACCAGGGTACATAATCGCTCGGCCCAATATGGACGTTATCCGCCCCCATATCATAGGGGAGCTGGCTGGTCACGGCGTTGGTCTTGCTGACCTTTTTGCTTTCCAGACGTGAGCGATCCAGCATGTTATAAAAATCCATGTTGCCGCCGACGTTGAGCTGGCTCGTGCGTTCCAGCACTACACCGCGATCTTTAAACAGATTGGTCAACATGCGATGGACGATGGTCGCCCCGACTTGGCTTTTGATGTCGTCACCGATGACGGGCAGATTGCGCTCACGGAAGCGCTGCTGCCAATACGGTTCGCGGGCGATAAAAACCGGAATGCAGTTGATGAAGGCGCAGCCAGCATTCAAGACCTGTTCTACGTACCATTTCGTCGCTTGTTCACTGCCGACGGGGAGATAATTAATCACCACGTCGGTTTTAGTATCTTTGAGCAGTTGGGTGATGTTATCGGTGCTGCCGGGAGCTTTGGTTATTTTCTGGCTGAGGTACGGCCCAAGGCCATCGTGCGTCATGCCGCGTGCGACGGTGATACCTGTTTTCATGGGGACTTCTGCAAAGCGTACAGTGTTGTTCTGTCCGCTCCAAATGGCTTCGCCCAAATCCTTGCCAACTTTTTCACTGTCGATGTCAATCGCGGCGGAAAATTCGATGTCGCGGATGCGGTATCCGCCCAGATTGGGGTGCATGATGCCGGGGATAATTGCGTCATCCTGTGCATCCTGATAATAATATACGCCTTGAATAAGCGACGAGGCACAGTTGCCTACGCCAATCACGGCTACCCGAATTTTGTTAGTCACAGTGGGACTTTCTCCTAAGATATTGCTCTGTACCATGAACTTAGAGGGCTTAATTGTAGCCGATCTTACACTTGAACTATAGGGCTGATTTAACAATTTCTTTAAATTTGCGCGATTATGTTGACCTTTGAGATGGTACAATGGTGTTACAATATAGTCGTAAAACATATTTTGCATAATCGAATAAGATGCAGGATTTGTTGAGAAATGCCCCAGATATTTACGCGACTACATTGTGAGTATCCTATCCGGCTTATCGATTGCGGAGACACAATGAAGATCACACTGACCTGGGATGATGAAGCGCAAACCGTTGTTAAGTGGGAGTTTAGAGGGTTTATCGGGCTTGTTGAGTATATGCGCTATGCCAACGAGACCGCAAGCATGGCGATATTGAGCGAAAGCGGTAAAGCCCACAGTCTGATGCAAATCCCTTTTTTTACCTTTCCATTTCCTCAACGCTCATTTAAATATATGGCACAAACTATCCACGCAGCCCATTCTTACGATATGGGACTTGTGGTGGTTGCCGCGTCGAATCCGTTTACGCGGTTGCTGCTCCAATGGAAGCTGGGGAGTGCTGATTTACGGGAAGCATTTTATGTCGTGTCGTCAATGGGTGCGGGTCGTGCGCTGTTGAAGAAACATACCCCCTAGGCCAACAGGTCTTCGTTTGAGTAATTTGGGTTATTGTCCGTTTAAAAGAATAAATAGTTCAATAGAACTCAGCTTGATTTCATCAATTTGTAACGTATCGGCGCTATAATCAGACTAAATTTCAACCATTACCTCACAACCCATCTTTAGTGACAAGGATAAAGTGTATGTTGAATAATATTCTGGGGCGGCGTAACGAAGAAGAAGATATGAAGAAGTCGGGTCGGCTGCCACCCGGTCAATCCTTGACGAATAAATTCCCGGTGCTGACATACGGCCCTAATCCGGTGTTTAACCCGGCGACATGGGATTTGCGGGTGTTCGGGCTGGTGGAAAAAGAGATGCGCTGGACTTGGGATGAATTCACCCAAATCCCGACAACGACCATCACCACCGACATTCACTGCGTCACCCGCTGGAGCAAGTTCGATACCCAATGGGAAGGCGTTTTGTTCAGCGATTTCATCAAGCTCTTTGGCATTACGCCGGAAGTGCAGCACGTCATCGCGCACTGCGATTATGGCTATACGACCAATGTACCGCTGGAAGATATGATGGGCGATAAGGTGCTGCTGACTTATAAGTTTGATGGCAAACCGCTGGAAGCCGATCATGGCGGCCCGATGCGGACGCTCGTGCCTCATCTCTATTTCTGGAAAAGTGCCAAGTTTGTCCGGGCGTTGGAATTCAGCGCGGTAGATAAGCCGGGTTTCTGGGAGCAGGCGGGTTATCACAATTACGGTGATCCGTTTAAAGAGGAGCGCTACGGACGGCGCGGATTCTGGTAAAGCGCAGCGGATAGGCTGGCATCAGTCGGCACTCCGCTCATTGATAGGGTTTATAAAAACGAGGTCATGGGAGCCAAAATCCTCATGATCTCGTTTTTGTTTTTATGAAACGTGCTACATTTAAGAAATCGTTGCTGAGAATTTAACCCAAGCAGTCTATCTAAGCGCTGTGGTTGGTGTTGGTGCAGGGTACGGAGTGATCGTTGCTGTTCCTACAAGGGAAGGTAAGTTCGTAACATCCCAAATCCGTAATCCATCACTCAAACTAAGCGTAGCAAGATACACGTTATCTGGACTCCACTCCGTATCATCTACTTTTCCAGTGTGAGCCTGCAAAATTGCTAAGCGTTCCCCGACTGCTACATCCCATAATTGTAGATAGCCTGTTTCAGTCCCCATTGCGATTATCGTACCCTCAAGATTCCAATCAATAACATAAATAGGCTCAATACTATCGTCTCGCCCATCGGGCAATGCAAAAATGAAACCTAATGAATCCGTAAAGATTGCAAGGTCATAGTCCGTGCCTACGGCAAAATTACGACGATTTGGTCGCCAAGCGATGCTGTTTATTCTATAAAGGCTGCTTTCTGATGATGAACCTAATTCGCCTGAAGTAGTATTCCACAGACTTATTTGATAACCCTGTCCCATCTTCAGGCTTGCTGTTACTAATTGCTCGCCGTTGGGATTCCATGCAACAGAGTAGGCTAAATCGGGCACATCAGAATCTAAACGATGCTTTAGAATACCTTGTGTGACATCCCAGATTTGCACACTAGAATACACAGTTGCCCCATCCGAATAAAATTCAGTTCGTTCAATGATAGAGAGCGCTAACTCTTGCTTAGCTTCAACAGGATTCCATGCTACATAAGTAACAGGTTTGGTGAGTTGAAAAACTTCTATCGTGGTTAAGTAAGTCGGGCTTGTCTCGGCCATATCCCAAATTCGTACCGTTGAATCGCTGCTACCTGTTGCTAATTTAGCTCCCGTAGAATTCCAATCGACGCTTAGAACTCTGTCCGTGTGACCAACTAATTGACCAACGGAAAGTAATTCGGGGGTAAAGAGCCATACACCCGACTCGGATGCTACAGCTAAGATTGCGCCATCAGGTCGCCAACTTAGCTGATAAACATTGCCCAAATCCGCATTTGTTAACGCTATGAAAGGCAAAGCGCCTAATGATTGCCCCCTTATTTGAGCAAGCGAAATTGTCATGAGGGTGACAAGGCTAAAAAGGACCCCGATTGCAAGGCGATGTGCTTTTGAAGGTTTAGGAATTTTCATAGGCAACAGTAATTCTCGTAACTGTAATGTCAGTAGATTTTCGCCGTTATATCAGGCTTTATAACATAAAAATAGGCACACCTATTTAAAAATGTGCCTGTTTTTAATTCTTTATTCACGGTGATATTCGTCGTCTGAGGGTTTGGCGATGGTGACTTCATGCGCCGGACGGCGGATGGGCGGTGTATCGGTACGCCGCATAATTGGCAGGCGTGGACGGGTGGGCTGCTCGTACACTGGCGCTGTCGTGGGCATTTCGTAGACCGGGAGATGAACCGTAAACAACGTCCCTTTATCGGGTTCGCTGATGGCTTTAATCGTCCCGTGATGGGCTTCGGTAATCCATTTGGCAATCGGCAGCCCTAATCCGAAACTGCTCCCGGCATGAGCGCGGGACGGATCAATCTGATAAAAGCGCTCGAAGATGTGTTCCAATTCCTCTGGTTGCATCCCGATTCCTGTATCCTGCACCCACAGCACAGCATGATCGCCTTGCCGCCGCAGTCCAATAATGATTTCGCCGCCATCGGGCGTAAATTTGATGGCGTTACCCACCAGATTCAAGATCAATTGGTTGATTCTGTCGGCGTTGCCGTTCACCCGCACTGGCTCGAAATGGGCAAGGCGGAGTTTGAGGTCGCGCCCTTGCGCCAGCCCTTTGCCTTTCATGAAGGATTCCATCACGATGGTATCCATATCAACGGGCATCAGGTCAATCGTCATGCCGCCATAATCTGCCCGTGCCAGCATCAATAGATCATTGACAAGGCGCGACATGCGCTGGGCTTCGCTTTCAATCGCATTGAGCGACTCTTCATCAATCCCGTAGCGCTTAACGATCTCTAGGTTTCCGCGAATTGCCGTAAGTGGTGTGCGGAGTTCATGCGATATATCCGCCACGAAACGCTGCTGCACTTTAAAGAGATGTTCAATGCGCGTCATCATGTGATTAAACACATCGACCAAGCGCCCTAATTCATCTTTAGGACCATCCCAAACCAAGCGTGTGCGGAGGTCATCCGCAACAGCAATTTGAGAAGCAGCCTGCGTAATTTGTTCGATAGGGGCTAAGGCGCGATGAGAAAACCACATGCTGAGTAAACCCGCGCCTACACTGGCGAGGATACAACTAATCACCATCACCAAAAGCAGTGTTTCAGTCGCTTTATTGACCGTCGCCAGCGATCCAGCAACTTGAATATTGCCCACCAGTCGCCCACCGGATGCTTGGATAATGGGTACAGTGAGGACGCGCAAATCGGTGCCTTCGATGCGGACGTTGGAATAAACTGGGCGTTGGCTGCCGAGTTCGCTAGGGTCTAGCGGACTTCCGTAACTGGCGACATTCTCTGAGGAAGCATCCCAAACTGGCTCGCCCTCCACAATTTCCCACGCTTGCACATAGACACCCGATGCGCGGAACAATTCAAGCGAGGCAAGCTGAATATCGACCCGCGCCGGCGCATCATCTTCAGCGATATAGTGCAAGCGGCTGTTGGTCGAAATGAGATGGGCGGTTTCCTCTAAAGTGGTATCAATCGAATCAATCATCAAGAGGCGCATCACGCCGAAGGTGATTGTACCAAAGAAAATAATGATGATCGTCAACAGTGCGGCATACCAGAGGGTGAGCCGTTTGCGAATGGTCATGGGTTACTCTGTCTATAATGATTAGTTCGTAGTCGTTAGCCCGATAAATAGGCGATTACCTTTGGTAGAAGCTAACGACTCATCACTTGCTGCTTCGTTTATTCTTCTCTTAGCACATAACCCACACCGCGTACTGTGTGAATTAAGCGTGTTTCTGTTTCCGATTCAGTTTTTTGGCGCAAATAGCGCACGTAGACTTCGATAATATTGCTTTCGCCGCCAAAGTCATAACCCCACACGCGATCAAAAATCACGTCGCGTGTCAGCACTTGGCGCGGATTCCGCATGAACAATTCCAGCAGTTCATATTCTTTCGCCGTCAGGTCAATGGCACGCTCGGCACGATGGGCGCGATGCGTCCCTGTATCAAGCGTTAGATCGGCGAAGCGCAGCACTTCGGGACGGCTGGTGGGGGTTGATCGGCGAAACAATGCCCTTACTCGCGCCATCAGTTCATCGACTGAAAACGGCTTGACTAAATAATCATCCGCGCCGGCATCTAACCCCGTTACGCGATCATTGATGTCGTCTTTCGCCGTCAGCATCAAGACGGGGACTTCGCTGGCAGCCCGCAGCCGCTTGCAAACTTCTAGCCCATCAATACCCGGCAGCATCCAATCCAAGATCACCAGATCAGGCGGATTATCACGGGCGATAGCCAATCCGGTTTGTCCATCCCGTGCGACATTCACGCGATAGCCTTCATAAATAAGGCCACGCTCGATAAATTGTGCGATTCTAGCCTCGTCTTCAATGACGAGAATACGTTCACCAGTCATGTGTTTTCTTACCTCGTGCGTCCCAAAGGATAGGTCTTCATGATGAATATCTTACATGCGTTGCATTAGAGCAACTTAAATGTGTTTAACAATGTTATGCGTTTTTTATGATTCGCCCCATTTAAAATCCGTCACTGTTGGTGGCAGTGCCAGCGAAAGCGCTGTTCCTGCCGAACCGTCGTATATCACCAGTGTGCCGCTGGTCGCGCCGGATTGAGCATAACCCGCGATGAAATTCCCGTCTGGTGAAAGCTGCGGCTGACCCAAAAAGCCAATAATGCCTAAATCCGTTAACCCACCGCCCGCGAGAGGCGTTTCATAGAGGCGCAGCGGTGCGGAGCCTTGCGTAGGCAATGAACCCTCGATCACGCGCAGCAGACCGGAGTCGGTGGTTTGGCTGTCGATGATGCGTCCGACTAACGTCAGGGCGGAGCCGGTGGTAGCCTGCGGCATAAGTGGATCAACCAGATAAATCGAATTACCGACGCTATCAACCGCCAATAAGCGCCCATCCGATCCCCATTCGCCGCCAACATAACCGCCCAACGTGAGCAGTTCGCCGGAAGCAAGATCGTAAAGCTGGAGTTCGGTATCATCGCCAATCGTCACGGTGACGAGCAGCGCATTAATATTGGTCGCAAACTGGGGATGCCTGTAAATTGTCCCGGCGCTGCTGCCTAGTGTGGGGCTAGTTTGTGCGACGGCGGATGCCTCTTCCGTCGAGTCGGATGAAGCGTTATTTTCCGCCTCAGTAGAACGGATGAAAATGCCGTTATCAGTCGTATAGGCCAACGTCGCCCCATCCGGGCTGATCGCCACTTCACGGGCGGAAGCATCTACCGCTGCTAAGGCGATTGCTTCGGTGGAATTACCTTCCAAGCCTACTAACCAAATTTCGCCTGCGCTAAGATAAACAAGCGCGTTATTTGAAATCGCGTAATCGGCAACATCTTCTTCAGCACTTGTCATCGGCATCGCAGGTAAGCCATTTTGTGGCAAGCGCCAGATTTGCAAGAATCCAGTGCCATCAACCGCACGGAAATACCCATCAACGCTCAAAGTAAAACTGGTGACAGTCGGCGGCCTCGGCGCACCCCACCCATAGGCGACAGCATCCGTGACAGGCAGCACAAATCCTTCGCCCGTTGTCGGCAGCACGAGCGCAATCGCCCCGCCTCGGAACGCGATCATCAAGTTGCCGCCGGGTGCCCAGCGCACATCATTTAAATCCACCGGAGCCGCGCTGCGTTCAGCAGGTGTGAGTGACCCATCAGCATTGGTGGTAAATGTCTGGAAGAAATCGAAGGGCTGACCGTCAATCGTCTCTCGCGCAAAAGCCACAAGTGAACCGTCCACGCCCTGAGCGCCTCGTAAGGCCGGGAGCGCGTAAACGACATCGGGCGGGGTCAGTGGCGTTTGAAAATTGGCGTTGCCCACGTCCATCATAATGAGACCGCCTTCTGCCGGGGCGAATACAAAGCGTGTATTATCTAACCAGACCAACCCAATCGACGATGGGAGGGCGCTCGTCAAAGTCATGCTTGTTCCATCGCGGCGGTAAATCCACCAGATGTTCCCCTCTGCCTCTGCTGCCAGATAGGTTCCGTTGAGCGACCAGACCAGATTTTTAAGCGGACTAACAGCAATATCGGTAAACGTGCCGCCGGGAAAATAGACTCGCGCTCCGTAGAGCGTGGTATAAGCCAGCGCATCACCCGTTGGAGTCCATGCCATTGTGTCACCCTGCCCGCGAATCGCAGGGACATCCGCTGTCGCACCTTCCACTTGGACGACGCTGGATACATCAGTTGAAAGCCGCAGCAGATACAGCCCTTCTTCTGTACGATAGCCCATCCAATCACCATCCGGCGCGATGGCGAAATCCAGCACGAAGCCGCCCTCCGGTGTAATCGTCGTCACGCCTGCCGCACCGATGCCGTAGCGCTGTACCTC
Organism: Anaerolineae bacterium; assembly: GCA_034437895.1. Lineage (GTDB taxonomy): Bacteria > Chloroflexota > Anaerolineae > Aggregatilineales > Phototrophicaceae > JANRLJ01. The sequence goes on from DAOTTO010000286.1 coordinate 8,771, forward strand.
GCCGCTGTTGAGCAGTACATAAAATTCCGTCGGCAGGTTTAAGCCATCTTCCTGCGCTAAACTTGTCGCAGAAACAATCCCTAGCAAAAAAAGAATGATCGCATAAAAGCATTTTTTCATAAATTGAGTCTCCTGTTTTGTTTGAACCACTAAGCCACCAAAATAATGCGAATAATTAGAACCGATTCATGATTTCAGCAGTCAGCCTTCAGCAGACCTCATATCGTGCTTCTATCAAAACCTATTTGATTAGAAGTTACGCAGTTCAGCATGATTTTCCGTAGGGACGACTCGGCGAGTCGCCCCTACAAAACCAATTAACTGCGAAGTCCTATTTGATCTACCATTTTCTAGGCTTGGTGTTCGATTTCTCACAAACCCACTTATTTTGCTCACAACTGATTGCTGATGGCTGAAAGCTAATTCTAGCAGGAATTGTGATCTCGCGTGAAGCGGGGTAAACTGCCCGGCATGGATAATCATTTCCCCACACTTTTACCCGGCGCAGAGCCATTGTTCTATCGGGGCAGCACTATTGGCTGCTTACTCCTGCACGGCCTCACCGCCGCGCCCTATGAGGTCGCGTGGATGGGGCAGCATCTCGCCGCGCAAGGGCTGACGGTGTGTGTGCCGCGTTTAGCCGGACACGGCGCGGATTTTCGCCTGTTGCAGCGGACGCGCTGGCAGGATTGGTACTTAAGCGCGTTGGATGGCTACCATTTGCTTAAAACGCAGTGTGATACGATTTTTGTCGCGGGATTATCGACAGGCGGCTTACTCACGCTGGCTTTGAGCGCTCATGTCGCTGTGGACGGCTTGATCGTGATGGCTGCGCCCGTGTCGATTCCGCAGTCGGAGCGCACTTTAGCGCTGGCGCGTTGGCTCAAGTTCGCCCGGCCTTTTATTGATTTGCCCGATACCACCGACTTCCCGCAGCGCTTACGGGCGGAACAAGCGCGGCGCGGCGAACCGGAACGCGGGCGAGTCCGGTATGATCGTTGGGCGACACGGGCGTTGCAAGAATTTCATGCGTTGATGTCGGCTGCCGAAATC